>JAZQZU010000041.1:0-36118 GCA_045634165.1 Acutalibacteraceae bacterium | reverse complement strand
TAAGCTTTATATCGGATTAAAGCTTAATCTCAAAATCAACACCAGCGGGAAGCTCAAGACCTGTGAGAGCCTCAACAGTTTTGTTTGAGGGTCTGAGGATGTCAATGAGTCTCTTGTGTGTGTGCTGTTCGAACTGTTCACGAGAGTCTTTGTACTTATGAACTGCGCGAAGCACTGTGATAACCTCTTTTTCTGTGGGGAGCGGAATGGGACCGGAAACCTGAGCGCCTGTACGCTTTGCTGTTTCAACGATCTTTTCTGCTGCTTTGTCAACGAGGTTGTGATCGTAACCCTTAAGTCTGATTCTGATTTTTTCCTTAACTGCCATTTTAAACGCCTCCTAAAATTTTTGGCGGGCTGCGCAAGTTTTAACAACTGTCCCGGGCTTATCGCCCCTCTCATTTAAAAACCGGAATGTCAATTCCGGGATATACTCACGCTCCGAAACAACACCGAAGCCGCAGTTAAGGTCGGCAGACGGTTTGCTATCGGTATTTAATCGCCCGGTTTTAAATCGGACATACTCCGCGGAAATTCCCTGCCTCAGTGGGCAGCCACCTCCCGCATCATCGCATATCTGCTCGCATCAGGGCATAAAAAGATAGGGACACGCCCTTCGCGCGCCCTATCATAATATCACAATCATTTACAGATTGCAAGTGTTTTTTTGTATTTTTTGAGAATTTTTATATTTTTTTTGTGAGATTGTTACAATGAATTTTTCGCTGATTTTTAGTTAATTCCTGTAAAATAATCAGGATATTGTTCCATTACGAGGGTCTTTACCATATTAAAACAGAAAATACCTTCTGCATAAGATACTCCGACGTTACCAACACCATCACTTGTGGCAACGCTTATATTTCTTTCTAAATCAATCTGATATACTCTTTTTAACGTATCGGGACTTTTGACATAATTACCATTAGAATCCGTAGTACCATCAAATTCAAGCACGAAGTTAGTACCCGTATCAGGCACACTGTATATAGCAACAAGCAAATCCGTGTCAATCTCATACTCAGCTGCTACAAGTTTTATGAAAGGATTATCATAATGGTCTGACAATCTGTTCTCACCATTCTTCGATAATTTCTCATAATTTTCAACTGCAATATTCTTTGTTGCTTTTTTATTATCGGAACCTGAATTCCCCTGCTGAACACCATAATTAGGAGCATCCTCTGAAAATTCTTCAGTAGCAAGATTTTCGGTAAAGTACTCTTCTATGCTGCTCTGTGTTGTCTGAAACAAGTCGGGGTTTTCACTGTATGAGTAATCATAGTTTGTAGAGTTGTCTGAAGAATCGCCTTTAAAAATGCTTACAAGTGCAACACCTATAATGACCATACTTATAACAATGGCGATTGCAAGAACAATTATAATTGCCCCCATCTTTCCAGTTGATTTTTTTTCGTTGTTTGAGTTACCCAAAACAATACCTCCGTAAATAAGTTGGCGAGAAGAATCCAAAACAGTTTTTTGAATGGAAATTTCCGCCAATCTATTGTTAAAATACTCGTGAATCCGTCAAGCCTTTCAAGGGCAAAGCGCTAAAAAGCCGCAAAAAAAGAACTCTTTCAAGCTATTTCGGATTATTCTCGCCACTTTATATAAATAGGTATATAAAAACCTTAATTTTTCTAAAGAAAGAGAGTGCGGTTGTCCGCACTCCCTCTGTGAAAACTATTGCAATAATTCACACTTCTTATTAAGTGTTTTATGTAGCAAACTTAAGCTACAGTTTCAGTTGCCTCTGCGATTGAGGGAGCAAAGTCAGCAAAGCCCTTAAGAACACTACCGATAAGCGGGAAGTCAACGATAGCTGCAAGTGTTCCTTCATAGCCTACAACATTACCTTCAGCATCAACAACGGGCTTAACGAGAGTATGGATTGCATCAGCAATTTCCTTTGTATCAAGGCCGTAGTTAGCAAGAAGCTGCCAAATAGAATTTAACATTGATTTATCCTCCTTTCATCCTATTATTCAACTGTATATTAACACATTGTACACATTTTATTTTTCTTTAAAAGAAAAATAAACATATTTTTTTACAAATTCTCAATATGTTCAAGTCTTCTGGGTTTGTATAATCCATCTTTTAAAATATAGTCAGGATTGTGACAAGCGGCTTTTCTTAACAAATCCATATTCAGTTCTTCAGGATACATTTCAAGACTTGATAAAATATCTGTATTACGCATACGCAAATCGTGAGCGTCTGAACCTACAAAATCCACATATCCGCAGTTGAGCATTTCACAAGCCACGTAAGCCTCCCTATCGCCGAAAACACCAGTAGGAGAAGTGGCATTCATTTGAAAAAGAATACCTTTATCAGACAACTTCTCGATACAAGATGCGTTGTCCATAACAAACTCATATCTCTCAGGATGGGCAATTATTGGTACTAGACCAAATGAAATCAAATAATCACACCAAGAAGCTACATCTTCAAAACTTGTTTTATAAAAATGAAATTCAATGAGAATGTATCTTGATTCGTTCAATGTATACGGTTTGAAATAATTTATACCAAAAATTTCATCATCGCAAAGTATTTCGAAACCTTTTTTTATAACCAGGGATGAATCGTGGTCTTCCAGACATTCACCAAGAATTTCGAACTTCTCTTCCCTTTCGTCATAAAGGTCACTCGCTTGTTCCCAATACATAAGGTGCGGAGTAAGGAAAAGTGTGCCTGTTCCCGACTCCTCTGCTTCAAGACACATATCCATGGACTCATCAAAGTCAGAAGCACCATCATCAATATCCCACAGGGAATGTGAATGTATATCAGTAATATTACCGAACATTTAAATTCTCCTAACAAACTAATTGTTGTTCTTTTTAATCACCTTTACAGGAATTCTCTTTCTGCCAATAATACCTTCATCATACATAAGTTTCAAAACAATAACAGTCAAAGGCACAGCAAAAATACCTATGGCACCTAATAATCTACCACCAAGGAACATAGCCATAATCGTAACAATTGAAGGCAACCCAACCTGATTAGCAACAAGTTTGGGTTCGATAACCTGACGTATAACAGTTATTACAGCATACAGGAGCAACAAGGCAATTCCCATAGCAAAATCCCCTATTATTATTTTATAAATTGCCCAGGGGATAACAACCGTACCTGTCCCCAGCACAGGTATAATATCAACAATACAGGTTACAAAGGCTATAATTGCAATATAGCCGCCATCGTAAATGCCTATAAGTTTCATAAGGTTAAGACCTAAGAAAACCTCAGTAAAAGTTATTAGCATAAGTGTTGCATAAGCTTTCACCAATTTTCCCATACCTGTAGTAACTGTACGTTTAGCATTAATAAGTTTTTCGCCAGTTTCTTCGGAACACATTTCAAGAAGCATATCCCTTACTTTGTCATATTCCGAAGTCATAAACACACAGGATATTATAGTTACAATAATACTTACAAGGAAAGATGGAATACCCTTAACTACACTCCACGCACCGCTTAAGGGAGCTGAAAGTGCACTGAAATCAATGCTTGTATCCTTAGTTCCAAGATTATCAAAAAAGTCTGTTACATATCCACCTATTGCACTACCAATACCTTTGGGTAATTTACCAATGAAATTCATAGAGGTATTTTCAAGTAAAAGAATTATATCATCAATAGAGGATATAGTGCTCGAAAGATAAGTTAAAAAGTCTTTTAATTCAACAAATAAAACGTAACCTGCACCGGCTATAAGACCCACAACGCCAATAACAAGTAACAGAACAAGTATTGTTGAAACAAAACCATGATTTTTTAAATGAAATTTTTTTGTAAACCACCTAACAACAGGTTGTAAAAGTACCGAAAGTATTGCAGCAAAAACAAAAGGGAAAATGTAACCCATTGCGTATTTTATCAAAAAGCAATACAAGCTCACAAAAATAGCGAGGTATATAAATGTTATAATAAAGGATTTTCTTTTTTCAACTACCTTACCCATTGAGCATTCCTCCTCACACACACCTATTTTAAACCATTAAAAAGAATAATACAATTAAATTATGTCAAAATTAGTAAAAATTTTAAAAAATATTTATAAATTTTGGTTTTTCTCTTTATTATCACAAAAGATTATGTTAAAATACATTTTGTATATACGTTTTAAGGCACCTACGGAGGTATAAATATGCAAGTTGCTATCATGGGCTTCGGCACAATCGGCTCAGGCGTTGCTGAAGTTATTTTAAAAAATCAGAAAAGTATTGTGGCAAAATGTGGTCACAGTTCATTGGATATTAAATATATTCTTGATATCCGCGATTTTTCGAACCACGAATTAGGTCGTTATTTCACAACCGACTTTAATGATATTCTTAACGACGCCTCAGTTGGAATCGTAGTTGAATGTATGGGCGGCACAAAACCCGCATATGAATATGTTTCCGCTTGTTTAAAAGCAGGTAAAAGCGTTGTTTCATCAAATAAGGAACTTGTTGCGGCTCACGGTTATGAATTACTTGAACTCGCAAAAGAGAACAACGTAAACTTCCTTTTCGAGGCAAGTGTAGGTGGCGGTATCCCCATTATCAGACCCATCAGCCAGTGTCTTGCTGCAAACGAAATCAGCGAAATCGCAGGCATTCTTAATGGTACAACCAACTTCATTCTCACTAAGATGATCGAAGACGGTATGGCATTTGAAGAAGCGTTAAAATTAGCTCAGGATAACGGCTATGCGGAGCGTGACCCCTCTGCAGATATTCACGGCCACGATGCAGCACGTAAAATCTGCATCCTCGCTTCTCTTTGCTTCGGAAAACACGTTTATCCCGATGTTGTTGAAACCGTAGGCATTACCGAAATCACACCCGAGGACGTTGCTTATGCAAAGAATTGGGGCGGTGTTATTAAACTTATCGGCAGAGCACAGCTTAACGATAACGACAAAATCAGTATTACAGTTGGTCCTTGCCTTATCCAGAATCACTCACAGTTAGCATCTGTTGACGATGTTTTCAATGCTATTCTCGTGCGCGGTGACGCTATAGGCGACGTTGTATTTTACGGCAGAGGCGCAGGCAAACTTCCCACAGCAAGTGCTGTTGTTGCAGACGTTATTGACTGTGCAAGACACACCGCAAAGAGAAAGGCATTCGGTTGGGGTCCTGCAGAAGACAATTATGTTATCGATGCTCTGTTACAGAGCACTTCCTTATACGTACGCGCAGAAACTGATGATTATGTTGCTGCATTCAACGCAGTAAATAAAGCATTCGATTCCCCTGTTATTCTTCACAGAGAAGACGAGCCCAAAACTGAAATTGCTTTTGTTATTCCTCAGATGCGTGAGAAAGAAGCACGTGCTGTTATTGAAACATTACCCATGGACGTTAAATCGGTACTTCGTGTTCTTGACTACTAATATCCAATTCGTTGAAAGGATTGAAACTTTATGGCTCTTTGCCCTAAATGTCACGGCATACTGAACTTCTGGAATATAAAAGCCGAGTGTCCCTATTGCGGTGTTAACATTCCCAACTACAACTGGGAAGCATCCCTTGATGCGGACGCAGAAAAAGCAGAAAAAGCCTGGGTTAAATTTCAAAAATTTACAGGTAATCTTAAAAGCGCGCTTTTCGGCAATCTTTTCAGAATTATCCGTTTTGCGTGTACATTCTTACCCCTTGTGGTGTTGATACTCCCCTTGGCAAATTACACTCTTAATCTACCTTTCTTCGGCGAAGGTTCAACAAATTTCACATTGCTTGATTTCTCAATGAACAAATTATTGAGTCTTAACTGGGGTTCGCTTTTGGGGCTTATGTCTGCCGAAACTCTCGGTTCACCTGTATCAATGCTCATAATTTCAATACTTCTCATATACCTTGCAATTGTTTTCGGTGTGTTGAATTTTGTTTTTGTTCTTTTGAAAGCACCCTCACTTAAAGCTGTAGCCAACATTGTTCTTTGTGTTTTATCAACTTTAAGTTTTGCCGCAGCAGGTATACTTTTCACTCTGTCGGTTTCACAGATAGGTGCAACAAGTACCAATTTTATCAACGGTTCTGTTCAATTCGGTCTGTTTGTAGGTATTGCCTTATTTACACTTAACGTTGTATTAAACGTACTTATTAATCATAGCTTCAAAAAACAAAGAAAAGCACAGGATTAATTATCAATAACAAAAAATCCCCTTGCAATCGTCCGGTTGCAAGGGGGCTTTTTGTTTATTGATTAGTTTTATTCTGCAAAAACTATATCTTTTTTGAATTCATTAAGACGTACATCATATGCCTTAAGAATGTCGTCTTTAAATGCAAGCTCTGCATTCTCTACCCCAAGTTTTTTCATAAGATATGATGTAAACAAGGGATTCTGAATAAGGAAAGGACCTAAAAGGTATGTACCGAAAAGGTTATTTCGGTGTATACCCTCGGTTTTGCTGTCAACTGTTGAGCCATAGCCCTTTGTAACAGTAAGGAAGTTATCCTTATCATCGATATCATAGCAATGTGAGAAACGGCTTGTATAACCTACAATTTCCATTTCTCCAAATCTTCCTAAGAAAAGAGAATTAAAACGTTTAGGAATGGTACGCTCTGCGTAGAAATCAAATAAACCTAAGCCCTCTATCTTTTCGCCATCGGGCTTTTTGATGTATTTGCCCATAATCTCAAAAGCATTACCCGTCATAAGGAATATAACGCCTTTTTCGATTAAATCGTTAATTCTTTCTTCGTGACCTTTGAGCCTTGAAAGTATGCGCTCCTGATTTGATTCACTGCAAGAGCCAAAGTAAACCATATCAACATCCTCTGTAAGGAATTTAGGCATCTCGCTTACGGGAGTTTTAATAAACTCCGCCTCAGGAAGGCACATTTCAAAATAGCGCATATTTGCCTTATCGCCGAACAAACAACAAATTTCAGGATACAAAACCTCAATTTTCATTATTGTTCACCGCCTTTTGATTTATATGCCTCGGAAAACACCGAAATCATTTTTGACTCTACCTCACAAGCAAGGTCATAGGTGGATGTATCGTGAAGAAGGTAAAGCTTATCAATATCTTTATCCATAATATCAACCGCTTTAAATTCATCTTCCTCGCAAAGGATACGTTCCTCAGGAACACCTGCAATAAGAAGGCGTAACTTGTAGTCAAAACAACGGGGACCTGCAAGAACAATCTGCTTAACGCCATCGGTATTGAGGAACTCAAAGTCTACATCGTATATCCAACCAACAAACTCAGAAGAATCACGACGCTCGAACAAATCATCAATCATAATGAAAACTGTTCTGTCGCCCTCTTCGTGACCTACAAAATCAAAAGTTCTTGAGCAAGAAACAGAGTTCTGACCCTTTGCCATGGTACGTACAATCTCGGTCTTACCCGCTTTATTTTCTTTATAACGTGTCTGGGTAATGCTGATTTTCTTCATATAATCTTTAACCTTTTCAAGGTCAACCCCAAACTCAGACATAAGTGTAACTGCCGCAAGTTCGTTATAAATATTATAAAGTGCTCTGTTAACCATTGGGTATATCGTTTCAACACCTGAATGTTCAACGGTAATGGTCTGTTTTTCGTAGTCAATTTTGGTAAGCTTGTAGTTTGCATCGTATGATTTAAAACCACACCTGGGACAATAAGCATTACCGATATGGTGATAACGAAGATAGTTGTACTTTAACTTTTCGTCACAATTGGGACAAATTGAAAAGTCGTTAATAAGGTTTACACACTCAGTAACATCCGTATCTAGCTTTTCCACACCGAAATAAACACGCTTATTATTCTTAAGAAGCTGCGAAGACTGAAGACAGTCTGCATTAAGGATAAGTTTGGTAGTTTCGGGAACGTAAGTATCAAGGATGCTGAAAATATACTCGGGGTGAGCGTTCCTTTTGATAGAATCGCGAAAAAGGTTGGTAACAACCAAATAGTCTGGCTTGATAAAGGGTAATATAAGTCTTGAAAATCTTTCGTCAACCTCAAGCACAAGAGCATCAATCTTAGGTTTACCAAAAACATTCACACTATGTGTTAGAGCAGTAGCAACACCTGTGTTGATATTGGAGCCATAACGGTTTGAAACAACCTTCATACCACTCTGGGACAAAATATCCGCAACCATATTTGTAGTTGTGGTTTTACCATTGGTACCTGTAACGCATAAAACGTTGGGTGATTTTTTGGTTCTTGCAAGATAGTCGGGACAGATTTTAAGAGCAATATAGCCCGGATACATTGTTGCATTTCTTTTTAAAAGCCTGAGCAACAAATAAACAGTTTTAGATGCCCAAAGGGCAATTAAGTATCTTATGCGACCCATAAGGTTTATTCAACCTCCGAAGTACAGTGAGGGCAACGAGTTGCATCAAGTGCAATTTCGCTCTTACAGAAGGGACAAACCTTTGTTTCGAGTGCTTCTTCAACTGCTTCTTTCTTTGCGCCCATTGTTCTGATTTTGTTGATGAACTTAACAAGAAGAAAAATAACGAAAGCTGTAATAATGAAGTTGATTACACCCTGAATGAAAAGACCGTAGTTAAGGGTTGAAATACCTGCTTCCTGTGCTGCTTGCAATGTAGTAGGAATATCTGCCTCTGCAAGACCTTTGGTAAGAACAACAAACATATCGGCAAAAGCGAGTCTGCCTGTAATGAGTGTGATAAGGGGGGTAACAATATCGTTTACAAGGCTTGTTACGATACCCGAAAAGGCACCACCTATAATAACGCCGACTGCAAGGTCGATAACATTACCTTTTGCAATAAAATCTTTAAATTCGCCAAAAAACTTTTTCATAAGAGCACATCTCCTTAAATAAAAAATTTACTGTAAAATTATATCATAGATAATCTTATTTTTAAAGTCCTTTGTAGGATGTTTTAAAATTTTATTGCTTATTTTGTGCAAATAGTGTATAATTCTTATATGAATTGTTCTTTCAAAGTAAGAAAAGGGTGATTTTATTGATTCTCACTGCAGATATAGGCAACACAAACATCACATTAGGCTTTTTCGAAAACGATAATGATACACCTGTGTGCATATCCCGTATGGCTACCCAACGCCATAGGACCGCTGAACAATACGCTATTGAATTACGCGCTATATTCGAATTAGAAAATATCGGCACCGTGTTTGAAGGTGCTATTATAAGTTCCGTTGTTCCCGAGCTTACCCGAATTTTTAAAAACGCTATTCAGAAGGTTACGGGTTGCGATGCGATAATAGTTGCAGCAGGGGTTAAGAATGGTCTTAAAATAGCCACGGACAACCCTAAAGAAGTAGGCGCGGACCTTGTTGCAGGTGCGGTTGGTGCCCTTGGCAAGTATGAATTACCCTGTCTTGTGATGGATTTAGGTACTGCTACAAAAATATCCTTAATTGATGAAAACGGTGTTTTTGCAGGTTGCACCATTGCTCCTGGTATTGGAATTTCACTTGATGCCTTATCAATGAGAACCTCTCAATTACCCGCAATTGAGCTTTCCGCTCCCGAACATGCCTGGGGTACAAACACAATTGATTGTATAAAAGCAGGTACAGTTTTCGGTAATGCGGCAATGCTTGACGGTATGGCTTCACGAATTGAAAAGGAATTGGGCAAACCTATTAAAACCTTAGTTGCAACAGGCGGTCTCGCAAAAGAAATTGTAACTTGTTGTGAAAAAGAAATAATTTATAATAAAGACCTTGTTCTTCAGGGACTTTTGATTATATATAAGAAAAACAGGTAAAACAACATCAACGCATTATATCCGCAAGGAATAGTAGCAAAGGAGTTTTATTATGAAAAAAAAGAAAAAACTTGTTCGTCTTGTTTTGTTCGCCCTGTTTTCGGCATTGATAGTCGTTATGACATTCACACCGAACTTCGGCTACATTACAATTGGTAACACAATTTCCATAACAACAATTCATATAGTTGTTATCCTCGGTTCCGCGATATTAGGTCCCGCCTACGGTGCTGGTCTTGGCGGTGTATGGGGCTTACTTTGTTTGATAAAAGCATTTATGGAACCCATCCTCGTAAACATTCCCTTCCAGAACCCCATAATTTCCGTATTACCCCGAGTAATAGTCGGTCTTGTAGTTGGCTTGATCGTTTATGGCCTTTCCAAAACAAAAATCCCCAAACCCATATACGTTGGCCTTAGTGCAGTTGTTGGTACACTTACAAACACCGTATTGGTTATTACCGCACTTAACGTATTCAACGGATTCGAAACAATTACAGCCGGTGTAACTCAGACACTTGAAACAATTATCACAATTCTCATAAGTGTTAACGGTATCATCGAACTTGTTGCAGCACTTATTCTTGTACCTTCAATTTATATGGCAACCCACAAAATCATCAAAGACAAAATCTAAAACTAAAACCTGTTTTCTTATAATAATTAAACCAAAAATAACGGCTACATCAAAACGATGTAGCCGTTAATTAATTACTTAATATTTAATCTGCAACCGGTTTTGTACGGGATACCTCTGTTGTTTTGGGAGCCTTTGTTGTTTTAGCAGTAATATCAGTGTAGTAAGCATAGGGCTTGAAGGTCATAGCCTTAAGAATCTCCTCACTATCCGCAACAGCATTTTCTTCACTTTCAGCGGAGAAAAGAACTTTATAAAGGTTTTTGGAGTTTTCAAAGAAATACATTATTGAAATGCCTTCTTCTGTTTTAAGAGTGAATCTACAAATACCTTTGAATTCCTCTCCGAAGTCAAGTTGCTCTTTCCAAGTAACACTTTCTTCACCAAGTTGTTTTTCGAGCTGTGTATATAACTCCTTGTTACTATTGTAATAATCATCATAGGTTTGTTTAATAATAGAGATTTCTAAAACCTGAGCATCTTTCTTGTTTTCAAATCTACCAAAATCCTTTGTGGATTTCCAACCCTCGGGAAGTTCAAAGAAGAAACCTAAATCTTCGATAACACCATCATCCTCAATAGGCTGAAATTCCTGAGCCTGAGTTACATACTCACCATTATCGTCTTTTATCTTTTTACCATCCTCATCGGTTGCATAAACGATAATTCTACCGTCTGAATCAAGAACCTTTTCACCATTTTCATCGGTAATAAAGTTAATATCTTCGTTTTCTACGTATACGCCCTCTTCTTCATTTTTATTGCAAGCAGCAAACACGCACATAAAGAGCACTGTTGCCACAAGAAGAACGGCAACTATTTTTTTATTCAAGTGTAACACCTCTGAAATATTTTAAAGTGAACTCAAGCCTCTGTTGAAGTTTCAAGAGGGCTTGTGGGAAGTTCTGTAGTCCAAGTCATATTGTAATCAGCAACGTCTTCAAGGTTAAAGATAACGCTTACGTCACCATAGGATTCAAGAGAACCCGCGCCGGTCATATCTGCAACAACAACGGCATTTTTGCGATAGTTGATGTTTTCAACTTCGTCGGTAAGTCTGTTTACTCTTGCAGTAATTTTGCAGTCTGTATAAGAAATTGTGTAATCGTTGAGTTTAAGATACTCTGCAGTTTTAGCAATTTCCTCGGAAGCAAGAACATCCTCTTTATCACGAAGGTCAAAAGCCTTAGCAAGAACGTCTGCATCTTCGTCTGCTGCAATATCTGCAAACGCGATTGTAATGTAGTAGTAATCGCCTACTTCTTTGATTGTGGCGTAGTCAATATCATTAATTGTAAGTTTTGAAGCCCATGATTCGCCTTTTACAAGAAGGAACTCTGTATTGTCACCACCAAAGGGAACGTCGCCTGATTTTTCCTTTATGTTTTTAAGGAATAAATCTTTGATACCCTTTGCTGCATCGTTAATTGCAGAAAGTGATTCATCAATTTCCTCTGCATCCTCGGCACCTTTTTTTGTAACCTTGATATCATCAGGAACATTAATTTCAAATCTGTAAGAAAGAGCTGGTTTCTGAACTTTAACTCCGTTAACAATACTGTTAAAGTAATCAAGAACTGCTTCACTGCTATGACCAACAGGTGTTGCACTCTCGACATATTCAGCTGCATCTGTAACGAACTGAGTTTCGGTTTCGGTAACCTCGCCGTCTTTTTTGTCAGAGCCGCAAGCCGCAAAAGATACAAGCATTGCATTGATTACTAAAAGAGCGGTTAATACTGTTAAAATTCTTTTCATAAAGGTTTTACCCCTTTCGATAATTGTTGCAAATGTCGATAAATACCGACCTTACTTATTTATTCACCATGTGATTATAACACAAAAAAGCTATTAACAACAGACATTTTTGCGATTTTTTTATCTTTGTGCAAATACAACAAAACTGACTCACACTCTTTGTGTTTATCAACCAATTACTATATATAGAATTATTACTAACCAATTGACATTTTAGGTGTTATGAAATATAATTTAAAACTAGGAAAAGAGGTGTACACCATGATCGAAATGAACAAAAACGGTTTACCCGATAAAAAAACCTCAAATGCACGCGAATCCAGTGCACGCAAGTTTCTTTGTGTCGTGTTAGCTTGTATCACACTTTTTGTAAGTGTGGTTTGCGTTGCGGTTCACTCAAGAAACAACAAATTGCGCAAGGAGCTTTTTGTTATAGAAAGCAACGAACAAGCTTCTCAACAAGATGCAAAACCCGTGGGTGCTACCCAAAAGCCCGGCACAATCAAACCTGTCGACACTTCCGCACCCACAGAAACTACAACTGAGGCTACGACTGAGGATACGACTGAAATTACAACCGAATCACCTAAAGCGGAAGTTCCCGGCACTATTGAAAATCCCACAATTATCACGATAGATGAAGAAAAATGGCACCTTACACTTGTAAACTCGGGCTACCGCATCCCTGATTCATACTCACCCGACCTTGTGTATGTTTGTGGCAGTGGCGAAAGACTTGATAAAAAAGTTGCCGAGCATTACGAAAAGATGTACAATGCGGCTCTTAAAGATGGTGTGACGCTCACACCCTGTTCAGGATATCGTTCCTACGAAACACAGGAGCGTAACTACAACAGAAAAATTGATTTCTACGTAGGTCAGGGCTATTCCTATGACGAAGCAAAAATTAAAGCCGCCACAATTATTATGCCGCCTGGAAGTTCAGAACACAATCTCGGTTATGCTATGGATATCGTATGTGTGGACGAATGGTTTGAGGACACAGAAGAGTTCAAATGGCTTCAGGAAAATGCGGCAGATTATGGTTTCATTATGAGATACCCTGAAGATAAACAGGATATAACAAAAGTTATTTACGAGCCCTGGCACTGGCGTTACGTTGGTGTTGAAACCGCCAAGGAATTAAAACAGAGTGGTCAAGTGCTCGAAGAATATATGGGGGTTGCCTGATGATAGGAATTACAGTTGAAAAAGCCCACGGTGAATATGACCCTGGCACAAGTAAATTTTTTGGTGCACCTACAATGCCTGAAGAATGGCTCTCGGACGGAACAATTAACGACGAAGATTTTTTCTTTTGTCAGTTAAAAATATCCGAATTCAAAAAATTCGATAAAAATGGTTTATTGCCACAAAAAGGGTTCATTTATATTTTTCTTTCTTTTGAAGATGGTCAGTTTATACCCAACGTCCGCTACTGCAACAACGAGCCCGACACCCTCATTGATGATTTCAATGCAGGTTTTGATTTCCTTGGTGACACGGATGCAGAATATTCCATTGACTATTTTGAAACAGACAACGCAGAGGATGGCACAAGACTCATTGTAGAAGATGGCGAAAAATTTATTTTACTTCAATACGACCCACTTGATGACAATATGCCCTCTTTCCTTGCAGATACAGAAAGAATCGCATACCTTTCAATCAACAAAGAAGATTTGAAAAAACTCGATTTTTCAAAAATTGAATTTTATATAGCATAAAAAATTACTCTGTCACATTTTCAGTGACAGAGTTTTTTTACTTTATTTCTGCTATTGTTACGCCGTTTTCACCTTCACCGAAGGTACCGAGGCGGAAGGTCCTGATTCTTGGGTCGGATTTCAGATATTGTGTAACACCCGCTCTTAAAGCGCCCGTACCCTTACCGTGAATAATTGTACATTCTGTAAGCCCCGAGCGAAGTAAATCATCAAGAAATCTATCAAGAACAATAATGGCTTCGTCCACCATAAGACCTCTTAAATCACAACGGTTGTTTATCTGCATAGATGCACGGCTTTCACCAGAAACTCTACCTATATTAACCTGTTTTTTAGACTTGTTTTCTTTTTTGGGTTTATCAACAAGGCGTAAACATTCTTCTTTAACCCTCATCTTGAGCATACCTGCAGCAATTTCCACATTGCCTTTCTTATCTTTAAGGGCAGTAACACTGGCGTTTTTTCCGATTGTTTTACAAAATACCGTATCACCTATTTCAAGGGCTCTGGGCAAAGTGTAATCCTCATTGTCGTCAGTATTATCAAAAACAGGATTAATTGCACTGTTGATAGAGTCGAGATGTGAATTGACGGTGCTCTTTGCTCGTCTTGCAAGGTCGGCAGCATTCTTGGTTTCCTTTGCCTCTTTCTTAAGTTTTTCAACCTCGTTAAGAAGAGCATTTGCCTCACGTCTTGCATGTTCAACAATCCTTAAAGCTTCGCCTCTTGCGTTTTCAATCTCTCTTTCGTGTCTGAACTGAGCATCTTTGAGGAGGTTTTCTGCCTTTTGCCTGTCCTTCTTGGCTTCAGCAGTAATTTCAAGAGCTTTTGTATGCTCACCCTCCATTTCAAGACGGCTTTTTTCCAACATATCAACCACGTCTTCAAAACGCACATTTTCGGAAGACACAAGCTCCCCTGCTCTGTCGATAATACCTTTATCTATACCCAATCTTTCGGATATAGCAAAAGCATTTGAACGACCGGGAATCCCGATAAGAAGTCGGTAAGTAGGTCTTAAACTGTTAACATCAAACTCACAAGAGCCGTTTTCAACACGAGGAGTCTGAAGTGCATAAGCCTTAAGCTCTGCATAGTGAGTTGTAGCGGCAATCTTGGCACCCTGAAAATGTAATTGCTCCAATATAGCCATAGCAAGGGCAGCACCCTCAACAGGGTCAGTACCCGCACCCAACTCGTCAATAAGCACAAGGCTTTTTTCATTGGCTTTTTTGAGTATATTTACAATATTTACCATATGGGATGAAAAGGTAGAAAGGGATTGCTCAATACTCTGTTCATCGCCTATATCCACAAGTACACTGTCATAGACACTGACTTCACTTTCATCAGTAGTGGGTATCATAAGTCCCGATGCCGCCATAACCGATAAAAGACCTACTGTTTTAATGGCAACCGTTTTACCGCCCGTATTGGGACCTGTTATAACCAGTGTATCAAAATCCGAACCGAGTCTTATATCCGTAGCTACGACCTTTTTAGGGTCAATAAGAGGATGTCTTGCCTTGCGTAAATCTGTTACGCCCTTGTCGTTAAGCACCGGAACGGATGCTTTCATCTGATAGGCAAGATGAGCTTTTGCAAATATAACATTGATTTCAATTGCACATTCGTAACTTCCCTTTATTTCTTCGAGGAAGTTACCCGCTTCAATAGAAAGTTCATAGAGGATACGCTCAATTTCCTGAGCCTCTTTACCCTTTAAAACACGTATATCGTTATTTGCCTCAACTACCCCTGCAGGTTCAACAAAGACAGTTGCACCCGTAGAAGATGTATCGTGAACAAGACCCGAAACAGATGCTCTGTGTTCACTTTTTACAGGCACAACGTATCTTCCGTTTCGTTGGGTTACAATAGCATCCTGTAAAACGTTTTTAAGATTTTGTGAACGGATAAGCTTTTCAAGTTGGTCACGCACACTGTTCTCTTTATTCTTTATTTGTCTTCGGATTGAAGCAAGCTCGGGTGACGCATTATCACTCATTTCCTCTTCGGACAAAATAGCGGAAGTTATTTTATCTTCCAGGTACTTATTGGGCATCAAAGAATTAAAATATATATCGATACTCAATTCGTTCTGACCGCTATTGCTACGCCACTCACTAATAGAACGAACTGCTCTTACGGTACTTGCAATATCAAGAAGCTCTTTCATGGAAAGCACTCCGCCTGCGGCGGCTCTTGAAAGAGAGTTTGTAACGTTTTTAAGACCACCGAAAGATGGTCCGCCGTGCCTTGCAAGTAATATGTAGGCATCCTCCGTCATTTTCATAAGACGAAGTGCCTTGTTTATTTCGGTTTCGGGACGCAACTGCATAATAATTTCCTTTGCGTCGTCATTACAACCACGCACCGACAGAAGCTCCAAAACCTTATCAAATTCAAGTGCTTTTAAGTGTCTGTTCATTTCATTCATAATATTAAAGTCCTGTAAAAATCAAGTGTCTTAAATTTTCGTTGGGTTTTATGTAGTAAATAGCCCTCAGTTACTTGCGAAAACTTTTCCAAAGCATCATCAGTCAAAGTAAAAGAAAAAATCTTTTCAAAATCTGAAAGTGAAACGTAACGCATCGCCTGTATCACTGAAGCATTTATGCTATAACGCTGACCTACGGGTAAACAATTTTCACAATAAATTTTACCGCTTTCAGGTGAAAAATACATTATTTTAGACTCATATTCACCACAGTTGTCGCACCCTACTAAAGCAGGCATATATCCGCTGAGTGACATTAATCGCATCTCTGTGACGCTTTTAATAAATACGGGCTTTTTCTTATCGTTTTTTAAAAACCACAGGGCATTAAGAAAAAGTCGGAGAACCTCCCCCGACTCATAATCTTCATCGCAAAATTCGTTGGCAAGTTCACAAAAATACTGAGCCAACGCCATTTTTTCAACGTCCTGTCGGAGTTCAAAGAACACCTCTTTGACCAAGGCATCCTCCACAGAATACGCGTCCTTGGTTTTAACAAAGGTAAAATCCGAGTAGGCCAAAAGGGACGTTGCCGCAAGTTTTTTGCTTTTGGTTTTTTTAGCACCTCTCGAAAAAGCGCGTACAATACCGTACTGTGCCGTAAGCACAGTAATCAGTCTGTCGGCTTCACCGATACTCTGTTCCCTTATTACAAGACCCGGTGCGGTTATCTTTATCACGTAGTTCCAACTCCGTTTTATTTACGGCATTTACACAGTTGCGATACTCAAGGTAATCTGCTACCTTACCACCCTCGCAGAACCGTTGCCAAAGTTCATTTTCATCCATAACACCACTCCCACCGAAATATCTGTAATAATATTTTATTCAACGGGAGTGTGTTTATACAGTTAAGACAAGTTGTAAAAAAAGTTAAATTAACCCAATGAGAATCGAATTAATCCAATCCGAAATTGTGTATAAGACCTTCGCGGTTACGCCAATCTTCTTTAACTTTTACCCAGCATTGAAGGTTTACTTTACAATCAAAGAACTGTTCAAGTTCGTGACGTGCGTTGGTGGATACTTCTTTGAGCATAGCACCCTTTTTGCCAATAATGATACCTTTATGGCTTTCGCGTTCACAGTAAATTACTGCTTCAATATCAAGTATGGGCTTGTCCTCACGTTCACGCATTTTTTCAATTGAGACTGCAATACCGTGGGGAATTTCTTCGTTAAGTCTGTGAAGAAGTTTTTCACGAATCATCTCGGACGCAAGCACTCTCTCGGGTTGGTCTGTCAAAGTATCCTCGGGAAAGAAAAATTCGGAATCTTCCGCAAGATTAATAAGTTCGCCCTTAAGAGCATCCATACCATCCCCATCGCGGGCACTTACAGGCACTACCGCGTGGAAGTCAAGAAGTCCGGTAAGTTCAAGAATTCTTGACATAAGTTCCTGTTTATCGGCAATCATATCAATTTTGTTTATGGCAAGAACCACAGGGATTCTTTCTGCTCTGAGTTTTTCAAGTAATTCTAATTCGGCAGGTTTTATTTCCCCACGGGGTTCAGTTACGAAAAGGCAGGAATCAACTCCGCCTATACTGTCGTCAACCGCCTGAATCATCTTTTCACCTAATTTGGTTTTAGGCTTGTGGAAACCGGGTGTATCAGTAAAAACCAACTGAACGTCTCCCTCTGTAAGAACACCCATAATTTTAGTACGGGTAGTTTGGGGTCTTGATGATACAATGGCAATTTTCTGACCTAAAAGTCGGTTAAGAATTGATGATTTACCCACGTTGGGTCTGCCTACTATTGCTATAAATGCTGTTTTTCTTTGTGACATTATTTCTTTTCCTTTTTGTTGAAGTCAAATTTGAATATAAAAATTAATGAAATTATAATAGCCGTTACAAGTAACACTATACCAAGAGGATTTCCGGCAAAGTGTATGTAAAGTGATTTAAATGCGTCCGGTTGCCAGAGAATTGAAACACCTACAAGAACCGACGAAATGGCGAAAACCAATACCGCACCTGCAGCAACATCCTTTGCAACTTTTACCGCATTATTTCTGTCTTTTGTGGCGGCATCGTTTGTTTTTTCGATAGCGGTATTTATCATTTCACTCGCTAATACCAAAGCACTGGCAAGCACAAGGATGGCAATCTGAGTCCCTGTTAAGACAAAACTATCAAACCGCACGAGAAAATAGGTCAAGAAAGCAAGAACTGTCAGATGAATTCTGAAATTACGCTCGTGAGAAATCATCCAACCAAGCCCCTTGAAAGCATATATAAAGCTTTTTAAAAGGCCTTTTAAATCTTTCATATTTATTCCTCCTCGGAATTCATATAATAAGACTCGTTGCGTTTCAGACCAAGTTCTGTAAGTACGTGTTCCTCTTTTTCGCGCATTTTAACTGCCTCAAGACCGCCATTTTCGTGGTCATAACCTAAAAGGTGAAGCATTGAATGTACAGTCAAAAAGCCCATTTCACGTTGTAATGTATGACCGTACTCCTCTGCCTGACGGACTGCAGTTTCAACAGAAATAACTATATCACCCAAAAGACAGGCACCTGTTTCAAGGTTTTTATCGTAAACCCCGTCCTCACCCAAGGGGAAGGAAAGCACGTCGGTGCTTCTGTCGATATTGCGATGCATTTTATTAAGCTCGTGAATGCGCTCGTCATCTACAAAGGTAACGCTTATTTCAGCAGGCTCAGAAAAGCTTTCAAAAGTAAGAACCGCATTACAGCAACGCCTAACAAGAAGTCTTACACCTGTAGGAATTTTTATTGCCTTCTGGTCATTGGTGATAATAACTTTTATTTTCTCTTTCATTTCCTTTTCTTTGCCTCCTCGTATTTTTCATAAGCTCTGATAATGTCCTGTACAAGCTTGTGTCTTACAACATCCTTGCCTGTAAAACGGACAATATCAATCTGTTCCATATTTTTAAGAATTTTTGTGACTTCCACAAGACCCGAACGCTTTCCCTCAGGCAAGTCAATCTGTGTAACGTCACCTGTTACAACTACCTTTGAATTGAAACCCATTCTGGTCAAGAACATTTTCATCTGCTCAGGGGTAGTGTTCTGCGCCTCATCCAAGATGATAAAACTGTCATCAAGGGTTCTGCCTCGCATATATGCAAGTGGTGCAACCTCAATATTACCTCTTTCAAGATATTTATTGAAGTTCTCTGCACCCAACATATCAAAAAGAGCATCGTAGAGTGGTCTTAAATAAGGGTCAACCTTACTCTGGAGGTCACCGGGAAGAAAACCTAATTTCTCACCGGCTTCAACCGCAGGTCTTGTAAGGATAATGCGGTTGACTTCTTTCGCCCTGAAGGCATTTACCGCCATAGCAACTGCAAGATAGGTTTTACCTGTACCCGCAGGACCCACACCGATAACTATGGTGTTGTTCTTTATGGATTCAACATAATTTTTCTGACCCAAGGTTTTGGGTTTTACGGGTTTACCCTTGCTTGTGATACAAACGCAATCTCCCGACATTGTTGTGATTTTGTCTTCATTGCCATCATCAACAAGGGAAATAACGTACCTTACGTTCTGCTCGTTAAGGCTTTCGCCCCTGTTAAGAAGCATAAGAAGTCCGTTAATGGCTTTAACCGCCTTGCCAACATCTTCAGGTTCACCGTTTATTTTTATATCGGAGCCACGACTGATAACATCCACTCCGAAGGCTTTTTCTATAAGTTTGATATTCTCATCAAAACTACCAAAAAGGCTTACTGCCTGTTCCATTCTATCAACATTGATTATCTGTTCCGATTTAATTACCTTCTTTATAAAATACTATTACACAAAGACAGTATACCACATTTTTTGTAAATGTCTACTAAAATTTTCAGAAGATTTTGTTAAAAGGTATCAGTTTTCTTCCACATAAACAGGCTTCTCTAATGCGATATTTTCCACACAAATAACTGTCATTGTAACTTTTCCGCCTTGTTCCGTTCCATTTTCTTTGTAACTTACTTTTTTTATGTCTGCATCTGCAAAAGTGTTTCTTTTTTCTTTGATGCAGCAAAGCAAATTTATCATATCAATTTCCCGGGAATTATATTTTTCCTTACTTTTAGCAAAAGAAACACCTTCATCCCTGATAATCCCCACAGGAAGAATAGTAGAGTTAACTGTCAAAGGAATATTGGTTTCCGATATTTTTTCACCCTCAGGTTTAAAACCCAGGGGAATTTTCAACCCAAACAAATCCACCTGATATCTCACGCAAATTTCATTACTCGTTTGTAAATCATTCGCGTATTTAAGTTCGGATGCAAAAGTATTTTTAGTTTCGGCAAATACCTTTCCACGGGCTCTTACGAATTTTTCACTTCCGTCGGCATTGGTTTTCACCCCGGAAATCAACAGACTTCCCTCTGTGACAAAGGCTCCTTCTTTAACAACGTTTGTCCCCCCATAACCCTCTATTAGAATAATTTCACCACTTTTAGCGGCCACAATGTTAGAGGGAGATTTTGTATCAACAATATCGGGTGCAGGAGTAGCCGGAGTATATTCAATTTTCGCCTTATCTCCGAAAATATTAAGAGACACCCATGACAATTCGGGGTACGTTCCGAGTAACGCCTCTTGAACCTTAGGTATATCAATTTTTGACTTTCTGATACCCGGTTTTACACCCAAATCCGCCAAAGTTTCTGTAAAGTCACTTATCTTTACACCATCTTCTTCTGCTATTTCAACTTCCCATATAAATCCCGACATATACCACACAAGGCATACGGCAACAAAAAGTCCTACAAGAAGTCCACACCGCCATTTGTGGCGTTTGGCCCAAAAGGGAATTCCTTTATTTTCAAGGGTTTTCACCGTCATTCCTGAGTTTTTAGCGGGTTTTTCTATACTCCGAAATTCTCGAGCGGATGTACAGGCTTTCACCTTTACACCATCGTTTTCTACGTTCCACAGACTTATCCCATTAAGCTTACAAAGATTTAGAAACCTTTCCGAAAAACCACCCTCCGCACAAAACTCAACGTAACCGCTTACATAACGAAAAATACTTATCATAACCCTCACCCCCTTGTAAAAGCATCATATAAATTCAAGTTTTTTTATATTTCCCTTAATATCTGTCTGACCAAAAACAAATGAATCTGCCACAAGATTTTCTCCTGTGATTTTCACGTTCAAATCTCCTAAATTCAGTACCATATATTCCTTCGAATAGTCCACAACACATTTACAATCCGTAATAATTACCCTTGTATTTGAAAAAAGTTCAATGGTGCAACTGTTTATATTTTCACTTACCGCTTTCAATCGGTTTAATTTCATTTAAATCCCCCTTTTGAATATTTTTATGCTTTCAATTCATAAAATATCTTTGAGGTGTGGTGAATATGGCTAAAAAGATTTCTGAAAAAATATTGAGTTACATACCCGTTGGGTTTATCGCATTTATATGTCTGTGGGGTTTTATATTTCATCCTGAAAAAATTGCACAAGGGGTGCTAAAGGGGTTAATTTTGTCTAGTGAAAAAGTGATACCTTCGTTATTCCCCTTTATGGTTTTTGCTTCCTGTATTTCAAAGACGTCTTTATTTCACTTTATTTCTTCAAAATCAGAAAAACTCACCCGAAAAATATTTAAAATTCCGGGCGTAGGTTTTTCTTCCATTTTGTTAGGTTTTTTAGGCGGATATCCTGTAGGTGCAAAGGGGGTAAGTGATATTTATTCCCGAGGACTTATATCAAAAAATGAAGCCCAACGGCTCTTTTGTTGGTGTTCAAATCCTTCTCCTGCTTTTGTCATTTCTGCCGTAGGTGTTTTTATGCTATCCTCTTACAAAAGTGGCATAATTCTTTACGTTTCCACTTTACTTTCCGCATTTGTAATAGGTCTTTGTACTCGTTTTTTCAAAGATGATAGCTACACCGATATCCGCCCTCCTGTTTTTACCCAACCCAAAAACATTTTTACTGATGCCGTATCAGAAACAAGCGAAACCACTTTAAAAATATGCGGTTGGCTACTTACCTTTTGTTCAATTTCATCACTTGTGGAGATATTCATTCCGCAAAAAGGGGCACTCGTTTTTATAAACTGTATTTCTGAGGTCACCTTCGGTTGTGAAAACGCCGAAGCAGAAGGATTAGGGTTACCCATTATAGCCGCAATATTGGGTTTTGGCGGATTTGCAGTGATTTTTCAGATACTTACATATATGAAGAATTGCGGATTGAAACCGATTTTTTTTATCTGTGTCAAAGTTCTCAATGGTGCGTTGAATGCATTTTTCTGTTCCGTACTGATGAAGATATTTCCCCAAAGCACCACAGTTTCCGCTACTATTTCCGCCGGCAATCAGATATTCCCACTCAGTCACAGTATAATAACAGGGGTAATTTTGCTTATTATGTGCACAGTTTTTGTGTTAGAGGTTGATAACAAAAGAAAAATGTGCTAAAATCACCTTGTCAGGAGTGGTAAGAATGGCTTTAAAACTTTTCAAAAGTAAAACTGAACCTCAGTGCGGTTACTGTGAATACGCGGAAATCGCACCCGATGGTAGTGTTGCTATATGCAGAAAAATGGGTGGTATTATGCAATTACACTCAAAGTGCAAAAAATTCAGATACGACCCTTTAAAAAGAGAGCCTAAAACACCCTCCTTTTCAGTTGAATTTTCAAAAGATGATTTCTCATTGTAGTATCCTTTATGGGGTACTACAATTATTTTTTGTAACATCTTACAAAATGATAGCAATATAACACAATAAATTCTAACCGATTATTTTGTCGATTTCACTTGAAAAGCGTTTGAATTATTAGTACAATTATAAAAGAATATTTTTAATGGAGGTTAATGTCGTGGCAGATGCATTCGGTATACCCAACACTATCCCGGTAGGCCCCCTCGGAATAATCGCTACACCCGGTTGCGAGGAGCTTGCTCAGAAAATTAACAACTATCTTACTTCCTGGCGTGAAGAAAGAGAAAGCGAACACAAATCAACCATCGCTTTCTACGGTTACCAGAGAGATACATTTATAATTGATGCGGACTTCACAAGATTCGGTTCAGGTGAAGGTAAATGTGTACTTCATGAAACCGTAAGAGGTTACGATGTGTACATCATCTGTGATTGTTTCAATCACGGCATTACCTACAATATGTACGGTTACGAAAACCACTACTCTCCTGACGAGCACTACGCTAACCTTAAGCGCGCTATCTCTGCCGTTGAAGGTAAAGCAAGAAGAATAAACGTTATTATGCCCATGCTCTACGAGGGCAGACAGCACAAGCGTTCAAGACGTGAATCCCTTGACTGTGCAATCGCACTTCAGGAGCTTTGCATCGATATGGGCGTTGAAAATGTTATCACATTCGATGCTCACGACCCCCGTGTGCAGAACGCTATCCCTCTTAAGGGCTTCGAAAACGTTGCTCCCACATACCAGATGATTAAGGCTCTTACCAAAAACTTCAATGACCTTAAGATTGACCCTGAACACCTTATGGTTATCTCCCCCGACGAGGGCGGTATGGGTCGTTGCATTTACTACTCAACAGTTCTCGGCATTGACCTTGGTATGTTCTACAAACGTCGTGACTACTCCGTAGTTGTAAACGGCAGAAACCCCATCCTCGCTCACGAATTCCTTGGTGATAACGTTGAAGGCAAAGACTGCCTTATTATCGACGATATGATTTCATCAGGCGACTCCATGATTGAGGTTGCTACAAAACTTAAAGAACTCAAAGCCAACAGAATTTTCGTATGTACAAGCTTCGGACTTTTCTGTAATGGTCTTCAGGAATTTGACAAAGCTTACGCAAACGGCATTCTCGATGGTGTGTTCACTACAAACCTCGTTTACAGAACACCCGAACTTCTTGAGAAGCCCTGGTATTTCGAAGTTGATATGAGTAAATATTGCTCACTTATTATCGACACTCTTAACCACGATTGCTCCGTAAGTTATCTTCTTAATCCTGCTGAAAAAATCAAGGCAAGACTCGAAAAATACAAAGAGCAACAGAAAAAAGAAGAACTTTCACTTTTCAATAGCTGATTTCAGAGAAAGGAGCGTTTGCTCCTTTCTTTTTTGTTTGTTTTTATTGACAATCCTGTTTCAATATAGTATTATTTATAAGAACAGTAAAAGGGTGGTATTTTATCCGCCCAAACATTAATACTTCAAAAGTAATTGGAGGCAACTCAATCATGATGAAAAAGAAAAATATTGCTTTGTACATTATCCTTAACATTGTAACACTTGGTATTTATCGTTTCTTCTTCTGGTACAAATGGACTAAAGAAGTTGACAAGCTCTGCGAAGGAGACGACAAAGAGAGTGCAAACTACTTCCTCATTCTTATTCTCAACGTATTCTCTCTTGGTATCAACGCTCCTATCTGGAACTATCAGATGGCTGAAAGATTATATCAGAAAGCAGACGATTACGGCGTAGAAATCAAACACGGCGGTCTTTTCATAATGATCTGGAAGTTAATCCCGTTCGTTGGTAGCTTCGTTGCTAATATTTTCAAAATCGTTTACATCAACAAATTCATTGATGCTTACAACGCTCAGGTTGTTGATGCAGCGCCCGTAGCTGAAGAAGCTGCTGCAGACGTAGTTGAAGTTGCTGCTGAATAATTTTGATTTTTAAACCGTCCGTTTTACGGGCGGTTTTTTTATAAGAATAGGTGATATAATTGACTAATCAACTTAAATTCAATAATGGTAAATTCACAATAATGACATTGGGCGACCTGCACGAAAACATGGAGCTTGACACTCCTGATAAAATCAACAGGCGCAAGGATATGCATAATCTTGTTAAAATGGGCATACTTGCCTTTAAACCTGACTTGATTATTCTTTTAGGTGATACACTTAATCACAAAGATGACTCCGAAGGCTTTGTAAAATACAAAAAGGCTCTTAGAGAAATCCTTAAACCTGTTCTTGACTCAGGTATCCCCTTTTGTTATGTTCTGGGTAATCACGAGCATGACCAGGGTCAGGAAGAACTTATTGTAAACGCATACAAGGAAATTGAAACCTGTATCGGTGAAAATGACCCCAATTGTCCTCGCGGCAACTTCAATTGCAACTTACTTGTTAAAAATAGTGCAGGTACTGATGATATTCTCAACCTCTGGTTCATTGACTCCAACAACTGTTGTGACGACGATAAAGTTTCTGTTTACGATTGGGTTCATCAGGACCAGATTGACTGGTATGAAAAGAAGGCCACCGAAATCAAACTTTCACACAATGGCAAAACCATACCCGCAATACTTTTTCAACACACCCCTGTTATTGAGGAATATGAACTTTTAAGAAAAGCCAAGCCACACGAAATCCCCTTTAGTGCAGTTGATGGGCACCATTTATTCAACAAAAATAAATATATGCTCAAAGATGGTGTTGAGGGTTATCTGGGTGAAGGCCCCTGTTCCCCCTGTTACAACGGCGGTCAGTTCGCAAGTTGGAAAAAGACAGGCGACATAATTGCCGCATTTTTCGGACACGACCACACAAACGACTTTACAGGCTACGTAGACGGTATCATGTTGGGTCAGAACAAAACAAGCGGTTTTTGTTGTTACACTGACGGTTGCCGCTCCGCTATAAGAATAACCACAATAAACGAGGAAGACCCCTGGAAGGTAAACTCAAAAATATATCATTTCAAAGAATTGGGACTTCAGTCCACCTGTCTTGGTCCTATTGAGAAACGCATAACAGACAAGCAAAGTATCGCTATGCATAAGATAGGCTATGCCGCCGCAGGAATCACCGCAGGTGCTGCTGCAATTACGGGTATAGTTAAACTTGTACGTAAAATCAAAAAGAAATAAAGGATGATATAATATGAAATTTATAAAACCTATCGCGTTACTTGCAGGTATCGGTGCAGGTGTAGGTGCAGGCGCTCTCATAGGCAAAACTTTCAAAGATAAGCATATCTGCCCTGCCTGTGTTGTAAAAAAAATTGCCGCTTCCACAAAAGTACACGTACAGGATAAAGAAAAATATAATAACGGTGTAGCACTCACTCCCCCCATGGGTTGGAGTAGTTGGAACACCTTCCGTAATACCATTGATGAAAATCTCATAACAGATATGGCTAAGGCTATGAAGGAAACAGGCCTTCTTGATGCAGGTTACAAATACGTAAACCTTGACGACTGTTGGCAAAGTTCAATGAGAACACCCGATGGTAAACTTCAGGGAGACCTTACCCGTTTTCCCCGAGGAATGAAGCCCCTCATTAAGGACATAAACGAATTGGGCTTTAAGGTTGGACTTTACACCTCCAACGGTACACTCACCTGTGAGGACCTTCCAGCAAGTTTATATAACGAAGCAATTGATGCAGACACCCTTGCAGAATGGGGCGTTGAATATTTCAAATACGACTTCTGCCACAATGAAGTCATACCCTCAATTGCACCAGAGCTTATAAAAATTTACGTAGGCAAGGTTAACGAACCCGATTTCATCGAAATTCAGGCAGAACACGGCAAAACAATGGGAGATGCTAAAGTTTTCGCGGACGCAAAGGTTGACGGTGGTTACGTTGTAGGTGGTCTCTGCGGTGGCCTTGGCGAACTCGAGTTTGATACCATTGACGTACCCGAGGATGGTGAATATTCTGTTACAATAGTTTTCAGAAAAGGTGGCAACCGTAAAAAGTTCCTTGTTTGTAAGGTAAATAACGAAAAAGAATATGACTGCTACTTCCCCGAATCAAAGGGTTTCACACCTGACGGCAGGCTCCAGATAATTGTTGAGTTTAAAAAAGGTGTTAACACATTGTGTTTTTATAATTCTGTTGCCAATAGAATGGATTCTGCACAACGTCAGTACACCAATATGGGCTATGAGCTTAAACGCGCAACAAAAGAATACGCACAAAAAAATAACACAGAAGAAAAGCCCATCTGCTACTCAATATGCGAATGGGGTTTAAACAAACCCTGGAAATGGGGTTCAAAAGCAGGTAACCTTTGGCGTACAACACCCGATATAAAACCCCATTGGCTTTCTATGATAGGTATTTACGAGGTTAATGTGCGACTTTATAAAAATGCAGGTCCCGGCGGTTGGAATGACCCCGATATGCTTGAAGTCGGTGTAGGAAACCTTACAGTGGAAGAAAACCGTACTCACTTCTCTCTTTGGTGTATGATGGCAGCTCCCCTTATTTTGGGTAATGATATAAGGCAGTTTATCAACCCCAACGGAAGTGGACAATTGGATAATAAAGTCCTTGAAATACTAAAAAACAAAGAACTTATTGCTATTGACCAAGACAAGCGCGGTTTACAGGCAAAACGCATTTTCACAAATGGTTTACAGGATATTCTTGTTAAACCTCTTGAAAACAGAGAATTAGCACTTTGTTTCCTCAACAAATCCAACAACACCAAAGATATGTCAATGAACCTCACAAAGCTTCATAATGAGGTTTACGTTGATTTACCCATTACCAAAACTTACGAAGTTACAGATTTATGGGAAAAGACCACAAAAATTCTTGGCAACGACATTGTTGCTTCTGTCCCCTCTCACGGAGTTAAGGTTTACAGAATAAAAGCTATATAATAAAGAAGACGGTTCAAACGAACCGTCTTCTCTCATTAGATATCGTAAACACCTAAAATAATAATACCTGCTACTGCAACCGCAATTGTTATATAATGTTTTATTGAAAGTTTTTCTTTAAGGAAAATTCTGCCCCAGATAACAGATGCCACACAGTAAGCAGAGATAATCGGCGCGGACATTGCAACGTGTTCTTCATCTGCAAGAGCGTAAATATAAGCGAACTGACCTATAGTTTCAAAGATAGCACCAACGTATTTGGGAGCTTCTTTTTTGGGGAAGTACTTTTGCTTTTTAATGAACTTAACATAAATAAATGCAACAATACCGCAAACAAGGAATGTAAGCTCATAAGAAACGTTAGCAACATCTTCGTCAAGTGTTTCAAGAACAATACTGTCTGCAAATGTACCGAGTGCATCAAGAACACAATAAAGAAGGGGCAATATAATTGCCAGGGCACTTTTCGAGTATTTGTAGTTAGCCTTTTCCTGACGACGTTTTCTGAGGTCATCATCCTCTCTTGCTTCAACAAAGCCTAAACCGATAACACCCGCACAAATAAGGGCAATAGCGATGTAAACGGGTACATCAAATCTATCCCCAAGGGCTACAATACAAAGGACTGAAACGATGGCACCCGATGAATTACAGATGGGTGAAGAAACTGAAAGTTCAATATATCTTAAGCCCACGTAACCAAGTGTCATAGAAAGGATATACAATGCACTTACGGGTAAATATGTAAGAATCGAGGAAATGTCTATGGGTACGCCCTTGACGAATATCTCATACAAAGCATGGATACCCATTACAACGCCAACGGCTGTAACCATTTTAAAATGACTGAACTTATCCCTTTTATCGGCGCAACCGATTTTTGAAAATAAATCGGAACCACTCCAACAAAAGAGTGCGATTATGGAAAACCAGAACCACATTTTGAAAAACCTCTTTTCTTTTATATATTTTTAAAAGCGAGAAATATAATATCACGGAAAATTTAAAAAAACAATTATTTTTCAAAAAAATTTAGCGAATTTTTGTGGTTGATTTTAAATCAATTTGCTTTATAATAAAATCATACTCTCGGAAAGGGTGATTTTATTGAAAAAGAAAAGTGTTACAGAAAACATAATTATTATTCTTATGGGTGCCCTGCTTTTAGGTCTTTTGTGGCGAGTACGCGGTGAGCACGGTTGGGGCTCATCCTGGGGACTTTTAAATGCGGGTTTTGTATACACCCTTTTTATTGTTTTAATAAAAGGCACAAGGCAAAAACTCGATTTAAAGCATATTGCCCTTATATCCATAGCCTTTATGTTTACAACACCCGGTTGGGGTACTCTTCTCAAACAGATTACGGGGGTTATTTATCAACCCGAGGATTTATCCTTAGGTTTGGAAACTACATATACTTCCGTGGCTTCTGCGGTTTTCCTGATGTTATGCTTAGGCTTTGGTCTTGCTTCCCTTTTCGGTATTATGCTCGGTAAAAGCTTTAGTGCAAAAGAGTGGAAGTTACGCCACTTCATTATACTTTTAGGCGTGTTCTATATTACGGATTTAATCTCAAATGCCTTTATATCCCCTTTTATTTTAAATGCGGTACAACCCGAAGCCGCCGAGATTTTTGAAAAAGGTCTTGCTCTTTCGGAAATTGACGGCAGTGCTTATAAGGTATATTTATCCCATTTCAAAGACGTTGCATGGGCTAAAAAAATCGAAGGCGGCAGAAACTATTTCCAGTCAATCGAGGCTATTACATCCGCTATAAAAGCTGTAACATCAATCGTAGCAACACGTTTTATTATCAAAGATAAAATCGCCGCTAAAACAGGTGCCGTTGTGTGCTCCGCTTTTGCAATAGGCATTACTGTTGCCGATTTATTCTTCTACTTCGGCAACGGTGGATACCATATGTTAAATGAATCGTATCTTCCCGAATTCTTCTACGCCTGGGGTTGTTGGGAATATTTTACAGGATTTATTGCAGGTGCAATTATCACAGCGTTTATTGTCCTTTTAAAACCCGAAGAAGACGTAAACGAAGTTGTATTCAGAAAAATCCCCGAAAAAGTGAAAAAAGCCCTCATATTTATTGCAGGAATGGTTTTCTTAATCGGTGTTAACATCGTAAGACCCGTAATGGTAAGGTTTGAAGACTCAAAAGGAATGATACCCGCAATAGTTATTGCCGTTTTGTTTGCAGTAGGAGTAGTGGCTCTTTTCGTTAAATTCTTTGGATTTAATGCAGAAAAAAAGAATTTCAAAAAGTTCGCTTTGTTTTTGCTATTCTTCTTTGTGGCTTTCATCAACATAGTTTACCTTGTTGTGGGCACTCCCGACTGCATACATCTTTTCAGTAATTTCGGTTTCCAACACTCAATGGCAATAATGTCCGCAGGTATAATATTGGTATACCTTGCATTTTCAAAAAAGGTTAAGGTGAAATAATGGATTTTAAAGAATTTTTACATAACGCCGCCCACGTTAAACCCTCAGCTAAGCAACTACAGATGTTAAGGGAAACACCCTTTTATGCTTTTGTTCACTTTTCTCCCAATACATACACAAATTTAGAATGGGGCGACGGTACAGAGGACCCAGCCATATTTAACCCAACGGAGCTTGACTGTGAGCAATGGGTAAAGGCGATTAAAAGTGCAGGTATGAAGGGTGTGGTGCTTACGGCAAAGCACCACGACGGTTTTTGCCTGTGGCAGACCCAATATACCGAACATAGTATGAAAAACAGTCCTTACAAAAATGGTAAGGGTGATATCGTAAAAGAAACTGCCCATGCCTGTAAAAAACACGGACTTAAATTCGGATTTTACCTCTCACCCTGGGACAGAAACTCGAAGCTTTACGGCACGGATGAATATAACACATACTATAAAAATCAGTTGACCGAACTTCTTACAAACTATGGCGAGATTTTCTACGTATGGTTTGACGGTGCCTGTGGTGAAGGCCCCAACGGCAAAAAACAGGAATATGATTTTAAGGGTTATGTTGAGTTAATTGAAAAATATCAACCCAATGCAGCTATATTCCACGATAGCGGAATTATACGCTGGTGCGGTAATGAGGCAGGCTCTGCACCTTACGCTCAATGGGCGGTAGTACCCTACGAGCTTTGCTCTATGAATGAACCCCAGACCAAAGGACCTGTAGTTGAGGGGAATTTGAGTTTCAATTACAATAGCGATATTGCAATCGGTTCACTTGAAACAATAATATATTCAAAGGGGCTTGTTTTCGCCCCTGCAGAAACCGATATGTCCATAAGACCGGGTTGGTTCTACCATGAGGATGAAAAGCCCCACTCTTTAGAAAGGCTTTTCAACACATACCTTAATTCAGTAGGTAATAACACTACATTTAACCTTAATATTCCACCAATGCCCAACGGAAAGTTCAATAAGATTGATGTTATAAGGCTCAAAGAACTTGGAGAAATGTTGGAAAAGGAATTCGGCACTGACTTAGCAGAAAACTGCGAAATCAAAAAACTTCCAGGTTATGGCGAATCCCAACCCGAATATATTGTAAAATTAAATGGTATAAACAAGGTTAAATACATTGAACTTGCAGAAAGAATAAGCGAGGGGCAACGTATTTCAAACTTTGCTATACACATAAAGAACAAAGAGGGCTATTACGACAAAGCCGCTCAGGGTACAACCGTAGGTAACAGAAAAATCGTAAAAATTGACCCAAGTGAGACAGATGAAATCAAAATAATAATTATGGCATCACGCGACGTTCCCGATTTAGAATGGATTAAAGTATATTAAAGATAAAAGCACACTCCCTAAAGGGAGTGTGCTTTTTTATCAGTTAAAAATAACTTACCTTTATTCGTTTACCCATAAGTTTCAGACTTTTTGAAAGTTCTTCCACAAGGTTCATTTTAATATTGAAATTAATAGGAAGGTCGGGGTTCTGATGGGCGGGGTTAATTGCTCTGCCCACGTAGAAATTAATATCCGTTGCCTCTTCAAAAAGCAGACGGCTTATACGTGATGCTCCGTCTTTTTTGAAACTCCAATGCTCATAGAACTTGTTATCTCCAAGGTAATCCCTTGCATACTCAACAACTCTGTTAACCGTTATAACGCCCTCTGTAACAAGGTCAACACCTTCAATTTCAGCAATGGGCGGAATATCACTATTTTCGAAATTAAGAGTTGCCTTAAGGGGTTTTCTTAAAAATTTTGACGCAATGGATGACGTTGTTCCACCACATATAATGTGCTTGCCCTCTTTCGAAAAGAAGAGGCTCATCATTCTGTCACCATCATCCCTGTTAGCAGGTGGTCCGAAAAGCATATTCATAGGAACTCGCTTACGGATTTTAACCACACAAGCCGTAGCATCGTCTCCCGGTTTATGGTCGTAGAGCTTATCACACTCATCAATAAGCATTGTAGATAAATTCTTGGCGGTGTAGCCTACGGGAACAAGAGTTTCCATAAAATTTGCGATATCTTCGCGTTTCCATCCAAAGTTATACGTGGTACCGATTCCCGCATGGGGACAACCGTCACTCATAGCAATAAAAACGTCGTTTTCCTGAAGTTGAATAAGTGATTTAAAAATCTTTTTACCGCCTATATTCATTTCAGTTTTTGGGTAATCCCAGTTTTTATCATCTCTTATTATTATAGTATGTGGGTTGTCATACTGAATAAGCTCTGCAGTTTCGTTGTTCTTCAAGTGAATAATAGTAAATGTAGAGTATGCAACACCACGCACCGAACAAACGGGAAGTGTGGCGGCAATGGTTTCAACACATTCCTCAAGGGAGAGCCCCTCTGCAAGCATGGTTGAGATTATTTTCGAGGTAAGAGTTGAAAGGATACTTGCCTTAACACCGCTACCAAGACCATCGGAAAGAACAACAACAGTTGACTCATCGTCGGGTTCAACTATATCGATATGGTCACCGCAAAGTTGCTCACCATAGTGGTTAATGCTTTTGTAACCGATGTCTGCACATAAATCATTCATCAGAAATCGACTCCTTTAATTTTGCGAGTGCGATTTTTGTTTCTGCGGCAGTTTCACCAAGAAGTGAAGCAATTTCCTGAACAATACGCATCTGCTTATCAACAACCTTGTCGGCAACTTCAATTGTCTGACGACTGATGTTTTCCTTTCGTTCTCTCTGTTCTTCCTCGGCGGTAACATCACGCATAATACCGATTAACAGATGGGAATCTCTGTCGTGAACAACAGTCTGCTCCACGTATCGTTTGTACTCCGCAAGGTAAACGCGCTGGTTGGTAACTCCCCTGCCTGTATTAAGAACATTCTCAAACACCGTGGGGTCAAGAATACGGATAACATAGTCACCCAAAACATCAGACGCGTATCGGATATTCATAAGTTCCATTGCAGATTTATTTATCTGCTGAACTTCTAAGTTTTCGTTAAGAACGATAAGTCCGTTGGGCGAACTGTTAACTATTGTATCTGAAAAACTTTCGGCTTTATCCTTAAGGAAAGGAAGGCACATTGATATCTCCGCTTTACCCTGACAAATAGCCACCGCCTTTTCACGGCAGGTATTATAACCGCAGGAACCACAGTTAAGTTCTTGTGAGGGCTTGAATTTGCCCATCTGACGAAGAATACTATTAATTTCCATCTCGGAGGGTCTGGGGTATCTATGCTCAATAAATTCGAACTGTTTTTTCAGTTCCATGGGCTCGGGTTGTGAAACCACAAAATCCTTTTCACCTGCGTAATTTGCAATTGTGATATAGTCGTTAATGGTTTCGGTATGGTGATATTTTTCCATAACGGGACCACCCATACAACTACCCACGCATGCAGACATTTCAATGAAACATTTGTGAACCTTACCACTTTCAACATCCTTGAGTGCTGCAATACAGTTCTCTACCCCGTCAAGAGCAATATATGTAAAACCGGGAGCATCCTGTGCCATGGTTTTAAGAACACCACCGGTAGTGGGAAAGAAGCGGGCGCGTGAACAGTCGTCCATCTCATTATCGGGTTCAAGTTCAACATTTTCTTCTTTAAGCCATATTGTAAGTTCTTCGAACGTAAGAACTGCATCAACAATATTACCGTAATGCTCCGCCTCATCTTTTTTGGCAACACAGGGGCCGATAAATACTGTTTTAGCATCCGGATGGCGTTTCTTTATATCCATACAATGTGCCTGCATAGGTGAAACAACATCAGCAAGATACTCGAGGGAAGTAGGAAAATATTTCTGAATAAGTAAGTTAATAGAATGACAACAGGATGATATAATAATATCCCTATCCTCTTCCTTCAACATTCGGTCATATTCATTTTTAACAATTGTAGCACCCATTGCGGTTTCTTCAACATCGTAAAAGCCAAGTTGTTTCAAGGCTTTTCGCATTGAGTTTATACCCACACCGTCATAGTTTGCTACAAATGATGGCGCAAGGCTTACTATAACCTTTTCACGGGACTGTAAAAACACTTTTACTTTCTCTGTTTCGTCAACAATTTCCTTTGCATTCTGGGGACAAACTACAAAACACTGACCACAAAGGATACATTCATTTCCGATAATATGTGCTTGGTTACCGGAAAAACGAATAGCCTTTACAGGACAGTGACGGATACATTTGTAACAGTTTTTGCAATTGGATTTTTTAAGGGTCAAACAATTAGGCATTGCCTATACACTCCTCAAAATCTTCTCAATGAAAAAATATTTATATTTCTTGCGTAATGCCAATATGAAATTCATTAGCAAATACGGCTACACTTGCCGATGAAAAAAGTCATCGGCAAGTGTTTCGTTTTTTATATCTTTGCTTTTACGTTATCGTTGAAAAATTCTTCAACTGTTTCAGGGCTTACTGAGAAGAAGGCATCATTTACGCTTACGCAAACGCCTTCCTGACATTTGCCCATACAGAATGTGCCGCCTAACTCAACCTTGTCACCCAAATCATTTTCTTTAATAAGGTACTGAAGTTGTTCAACAACCTGACGAGAACCTTTGATGTGACAAGAACTACCGATACATACAGTGATTTTCATATTACTACCTCTTATTCGTAATCTACAACGTCAACCCATGAAAGGAGGAATTCTCTTTCTTTATCGTTACCCTTTACTGACTGTGGAGCAGCAACGATGGGCATCCACTTCTGCACGTACTGTTTTGCAGTATTGCTCTTTTTACAGAATAAATCAAGGTATTTTTTAGCACCTTCAATATCACCGTGAAGCCAGAAAAGAAGGTATGTTCTTGCAACGTCTGCAGAAGCGTTACCCTGAGTAGCGTGTGACCAGTCAAGGATATATGCTTCACCTTCATCTGTAATGATGATGTTTGAGGGGTTAAAGTCACCGTGGCAAACCTTATTGTGCTTGGGCATACCTTCAAGTCTTGTGTGAAGCTCGTAACGAGTTGTAGCATCAAGAGAAGAAGCACTGATTTTACGGTTCATTTTATCTTTAAGCTTGTTAAGAAGGGGGCATACCTTTGACTGAACGCCCAACTGAATATCAACAAGCATTTCGATGTACTTGTCTTTATTCTCTACGTCTTCATCCATAAGCTGCTGAAGAGTTTTACCCTTGATAAATTCGGAAACGATAGCCCATTTGCCATCAACCATTGTTACTTCAATAACCTTGGGGATGTTAAGGCCTGTTTCTTCGATTCTTGCCTGATTCAATGCCTCGTTAAGAACGTCGGCTTTTGAATATTCGCCATCAAAAACTTTAACGCATTTATCACCATCGCGATAAATTGTTTTATTGTTTCTTACTGCAATAACTCTGTCAAGTTTCATATTTATTACTCCCTTTAAGTTGGCGAAAATAATCCGAATCAATTTTTAGATTGCGGATCTTCGCCAATCTATTGTTAAATTCTTGTGAATATTATGCCTTTTTACCTTTTGTGTAGGGTGTTTTAACTGCGTTTGCTTCCATACCAACGGCGATATCTGCCGCTGTGGGCATTGCTTTTTCTGTGAAATGGTTACCGTAGTAAGCGTTAAGGTACATTTCTTTGATTTCGCTCATAAGAGGATAACGGGGGTTAGCACCTGTACACTGGTCGTCGAATGCCTGTTCAACCATTTCGTCAAGGTTGTCAAGGAATGCCTTTTCGTCAATACCGTAATCTTTGATTGTGTTCTTGATACCAACAG
>JAZQZU010000040.1:0-25815 GCA_045634165.1 Acutalibacteraceae bacterium | reverse complement strand
TGCTATTGTGAGGGTCCTGAGGGCGTAATGTGGTACGGCTCTGACGGTGGCGTAACACGCTATGACCCCAATGCAGACTGCCTTGATGACAAGGTTATGTATATGAGTGCTCACCGCGATTTGCTTGATAATCACGTGTCGGCACTTGTTACTGACGGCGGTGACGGCGTGTGGGTGCTTACCGATAACGGCGCAACTCACATTGCTATGGTTAAAATGTCAATGGAGGAAAAGGCATACAGACTTCTTGATGAAACTCTTACCTATGTTCAGCGTCACTCAATGGTAAGTCAGAAGAAACTTTCTGAAGCTGGTAATCTTAAATCAATTCTTCCTTACGGACATTCTGATAATGACGGTAGTTTCTCCGCAGCTTATGCAATGGGTGAAATTTTCCGTTACGCAACTCTTAAAAGAGAATTGGGCGACCTTGCTGACGAAACAATCGAGGCAAGACGCGTTGCAATGAGAGCCAGTGAAGCAACTCTTATGCTTATGTACATTTCAGGCAGAGGTGACGGCTTCGTTGCAAGAACTTACCTTACAAAAGACGAGCCCGTTCCGGATGACGGTCTTTTCTACAAGAAAAACGGTGCTACTGCTTCTTGCCTTAATACAACCGATGCAAGAAACAAAAAGATTGTTGGTCTTGAAGTTAAGGCAGATGCTCCCATTCCCGAAAGACTCCGCAAACTTTACACCTGCGACGGCTATGAAGACACAGACATCATCTACAAAGGTGATACAAGTAGTGATGAAATCACACATCAGTACATGCATCTTCTTGTTGCTCACGAATTTTTGGGCAGGGAGGACCCCGAGTACGATGAACTCTTAAAAACTGCGGCAGTTAACACCACAACACATATGATTAAAAATAACTTTGCTCTTCGTGAGGCACACGGTGGTTACACCACATGGGCAAAGTGGAACCTTGAATATTTCAACACTCCCATGGGTTGGGCGGATGCTTGTCTTAACGCAGGTCAGATGCTTATGTATTTACGTGTTACAATGCATTTAACAGGCGAAAAGGGTATCTGGCAGAAAACCTATGACGAGCTTCTTGAAAAAGGCTATGCAGACCTTACAGTCAAGCATTACGACCGTTTCAATCAGGTTTGTGTTCAGGGCGGTATCGACTTCCGTGAAGATATTATGTACGGTGACCATATGTTGGCGGTACTTTCCCTCTGGGGTCTTATAACTCTTGAACCTGATGAGGAACTTAAAGAGAAATTCAGAACTGCTTTCAGAAGCTGGAGAGGTTCACTTGCTCCCGAGTTTAACCCCGGTTATGACTTCCCCTATTTCTTAAGCGATCCCGACAATGCAAAACCTGATGCAGAACGTATCAGAACATGGTTCTATCGTTTCTGTGTATCCCGTCTTGCATCCAACGTTTCACTTGATATGCGTCGCGATTACGCAAAAAGGATTTATAAGGGCGGGTATGCTTCTACCTCAGCACTTCTTCCTAATGATGAAAGATTCATTGCCAAATATGACCGCGATCCTCTTGAGTACAAAAACGAGGATAGTGGCGGCGTTTTCTGTGTTGAAAGCTGCTATCCCTACACATTTGCTTATTGGTTAGGCAGATATTTCAGATTTATCGAGGAGGGTAAAAACTAATGGATAAAACAATTAAACTTATAGGTAATGCCCACCTTGACCCCATTTGGTTATGGAGATGGCAGGAGGGTTGTGCAGAAGTTTTACAGACTTTCAGAAGCGCACTTGATAGATTAAAAGAATATAACGACTTCGTTTTCACTTGTTCATCTGCGGCATACTACAAATGGGTTGAAGAAATTGACCCTCAGATGTTTGAAGAAATCAAGTCTATGGTTAAAAAGGGCAGATGGGTGCCCGTAAGCGGTTGGTGGGTACAACCCGACTGCAATATGCCCTCAGGCGAAAGCTACGCTCGTCAGGCACTTTACAGTCAGCTTTATTATTATGAAAAATTCGGTATCACCTGTAAAACAGGCTATAACGTTGACTCATTCGGTCACAATGCAATGTTACCCCAGCTTCTCCGTCAGGGTGGTATGGATTACTACGTATTCCAGAGACCCGGCAAGCACGAAAATGACGAAATCCCCGAAAATCTTTTCTGGTGGGATAGTGCGGACGGAAGCCGTGTATTGACCTACCATATTCCCGATGGATATGCAGCAAACGGCATTGAAGCACTTAACAGACGAATTGACGATACTAATGAACGTGCCGAAAAAGCGGGCCACGGCTTAATGCTCTTCTACGGCGTGGGTAACCACGGCGGTGGACCCACAAAGGGTGATATTGAATATCTCAGAGAAAACCTTGAAAGAGAAGGTTATAACGAGCTTGAGTTTGATTCCCCCGACGGCTATTTTGAGGATATCCTCAATGAACTTATAGACCTTCCCTCGTGGAAAGATGAATTTCAGCACCACGCAAGCGGTTGCTACAGTGCAACTTCTCTCGTAAAAGCTCTTAACAGAAAGGCAGAAAACGTTCTTGCTGCTGCTGAGAAATGGGATACACTTTCATCCATCGTTACAGAGGGCAAACCCTCTACAAAGGAATTTGAAAAGGCATGGCAGAAGGTATGCTTCAATCAGTTCCACGATATTATGTGCGGTTGCTCCATTATGGAAGCATACGAGGACGTTAAAGAAACCCAAGGCTATGCTATGAATATAGCAAACGAAAGCTACAATAATGCGGTTCTTAAAATTTCTCGCAAAATTGATACTTGGATTGATGGCGTAAGCGACCCTGTGTTCGAAGAACGTCATTATTCAGGTGCAGATAGCGGTTTCCCCAGACCCGTAGTTGTTTTCAACCCCCACTCTTACGAGGTTGAACTTCCCGTAAGAACATATCATCCCTCAAAAGCGGTTACAGACTGTGATGGCAACGAGGTTCTTTTCCAAAATATCCGTTCATCACGTTCCAACGATAACCATCTTGATACTTTGTTTATGGCTAAAGTTCCGCCCTTTGGTTATGCTACTTACTGGCTTGAAATTGATGGCGAAGCAAGAGCCGAAAAGGAATTAAGCGGTGAGCAGAATTTCTTTATGGAAAACGAGTTTATGTCAGTTGAGCTCGATAACGAAACAGGTTATATCAAGAGTCTTGTTGATAAAAAGAGCGGTGTTGAATATGCAGGAGACAAGTTCCTTGCAATTCCCACAGTCATAAATGATGAAAATACCGATACTTGGGCTCATATGGTGTTTAAATTCCACGAGGTTAAGGGTCTTATGGAACTCGTAAACATCGAACGTGTTGAAAATGGTGCGCTTCGTTCCGTAATCCGCACAAAGCACAAATTCGGTGATTCATACCTTACTCAGGAATTTATTCTCGCAAAGGGGCAGAAGACCTTGCGTGTGGATTGTAAGGCAATGTGGCAGGAAAAATTCACAATGCTCAAGTTCGCATTCCCTGTTGGCGGTGAAAACGAAATCTCCACCTACGAAATTCCCTGCGGTTTCATCAAGCGTCCCTGTAACGGTGAAGAAGAACCTGCACTTAACTGGGCAGACCTTACTGTTAACAAAGACGGCAAACGCGTTGGTATTTCAGTAATGAGCGATTCTAAATATAGCTACGATTGTCCTGGTGCAGAGTTAAGACTTACAGCACTCAGAAATGTTATCTTTGCAGATCACTACTCCGATAGACCTGCAGCAGACTTTAATTTCACTGACGAAGGTCTTAACAGATTCTCTTATGGTATCTATCTTCATGAGGATGAAGCGGATGGTAGCGACGTTGTAAAAGAGGCACATCTTTTCAACAATAATATCGTTACTGTTCCTGAAAGCTATCATAAAGGCGAGTTGGAGCAGAAAGACTGTTTCCTTTATACAAACCTTGATAACGTAGTTGTTACAGCCCTTAAACGTTGCGAAGACGGTAGCGGTGACCTCATTGTAAGACTTTACGAAACCAAGGGTATCGAAAGTTCAAGAGGTTACATTATGTCAAAGCTCTTTGACAACGGGTTCTGGTATGATATCGGCAAACACGAAATCAAAACCTTCCGTATTGACCGTGAAACTAACGTAACAGAAGTTAACTTCCTGGAAGGTATTGTAAAATAAACTAAAATCCCCTCTTTAAAAGAGGGGATTTCTATGGAAAAATGCATATTGTTTATTCTAATATAATGTGATAAACTATCTAATCGATTGGGGTATTTTTCTGTCAATTATAATTGCCACACCTAATTTTATAAGGTCGGGTATTATAAAGGGCAGTACACATACTTTTAAGGTGGTTAAAAAATCACTTATGGTAAAAGTCCCAAGGTAAAGCACGGTATACCAAATTGTGCCGAAGGTATAGCACAATAAAAGTCCCGTCACTAAGCCTGTAACTTTAACCACAGTTTTGTTGCCGAAGATTTTTGTTATAATCCAATAACAAAAACTGCAGATAATAAAACCAAGGATGAAACCGCCCGTTGCCCCTGTCAGGTGACCCGGACCTGCACCGAAACCTGAAAAAACAGGTACACCAACAAGCCCTATGAAGATATACAGGGCGATACAGATAGTACCTCGTTTACCACCTAAAACCATAAGGGTTGTAAAAATCCCTAAGGTTTGCAGTGTGAAAGGTATGGCAGAGGGGACACTCACAAATGAACATACTGCAATTATTGCGGTAAAAAGTGATATGAGAACACATGATTTTATTCTGTTTTTTGAAGAATTAGAACGTGCTTTATCACTCAAAACTTTTCACCTCGCTGAAATAACACAATGATCAACTGTAAGATAGTAACACAAGGTGAATGTGTTGTCAAACTTTAGGGTGAAATACAATAAATATGAAAGAAGGAAAAATATGGCAATCTTATCAGAGTTAGGTACAAAGATACTCAGTATTTTTGAAGCCATCGCAGGTATGGATTTTTTAAGTGAAACATTACCTATGCTCATTATGTTAGCAATAGGCGGTGTACTTATATACCTTGCAATCGCAAAAGATATGGAGCCCACACTCTTACTTCCCATGGGCTTCGGTACAATTATGGTAAACCTTCCCCTTGCAAATATCGTTGGTGCAATTTCTCAGAATGAGGGCGCTGAAGGTGCTATCGAAGTGCTTTATAAAGCCGGTGTTGCAAACGAACTTTTCCCCTTGCTTTTATTTATAGGTATCGGTGCAATGATCGACTTCGGTCCCGTTCTTTCTAATCCGAAACTTATGATTTTCGGTGCGGCTGCACAGTTCGGTATCTTCTTCACCCTTTCTGTTGCATCACTTATTTTCCCCATCAACGAAGCAGCATCAATTGCTATTATCGGTGCGGCAGACGGTCCCACATCAATCTTCGTTGCAGGAGAACTTAATTCACAGTATATTGGTGCTATTATCGTTGCCGCATACTCATATATGGCGCTTGTTCCCATTGTTCAGCCCCCTGTTATCAAACTTCTTACAACTAAAAAAGAACGTATGATTCGTATGAAATACGAGGGTAAAGCAATCTCCAAGAGAACAAGAATCCTTTTCCCCATCATTGTTACTATCATTGCGGGTATTGTATCACCCCAGTCTGCAGTTCTTATCGGTTTCCTCATGTTCGGTAACCTTATCAGAGAATGTGGTGTTCTCGATTCACTTTCAGAAACAGCACAGAAGGTTCTTGCAAACCTTATTACAATTCTTCTCGGTATCACCGTTGCAAGAAATATGCACGCTTCACAGTTCCTTAAATGGGAAACAGCTCTCATCCTCGGTCTTGGTCTTGTAGCATTCATTTTCGATACTGCAGGTGGCGTTCTTTTCGCAAAGTTCCTCAACATCTTCCTTCCCGAGGGCAAAAAGTTCAATCCTATGATTGGTGCGGCAGGTATCTCTGCATTCCCCATGTCATCACGTGTTGTTCATAAACTTGGTCTTGAAGCAGATAACCAGAACTTCCTTCTTATGCACGCAACAGGTGTTAACGTTTCCGGTCAGGTAGCATCGGTTATTGCCGGTGGTATGATTTTGAGTTTCTTTAAATAAGGAGGTAATTGAAGATGTTTAATACACTTGCAAAAACAGTTGAAACAACTGTAACAGAGTTAGCAACGTCTGAGGTTGCTACAGAGGCTGCTAAAATCGGTTTCAGCACAGATAATGTTCAAGAGTCACTCCTTTGCTCAGTAGCAGGTATGGTTGGTATCTTCATTGTTGTTGGTATCATAATCCTTTCTGTTTCACTTTTAAACAAAGCGGGCGCAAAAAAGAAAGATAAATAAAAACATTAATCCCGGTTATCTTGTGATAATCGGGATTTTTATATATTTGACAAAAATGTATAAATAATGGTATATTGAAGAAACTAATTAGAAAACAAAAGGATTATTTTATGGATATTAAAAAGTTTCTTAATGGTGCATTGGGCAGACCCGAAAAAGGCGACAAGGTTGAACGATTCAATTTGCGTAATAGGGTTTCAGGCTACATTCTTACAAAGGCACAGCAGAATTCACCGACCGCAGGATACAATTACGAGGCAGATATTACTAAATTCTGGGAAGAATTCCATAATTTAAAAGAACGTTGCGGTTATGCCTTATCGTTTAATACAGTTATGATGAAGGTGCTTGTGGAAGGTCTTAAGGAAGCCCCAAAGCTTAACGCACACATTAAATTCAATACAACCTCCTCGTGCGGTACACTTATTATGAAAAAGCATATTGACGTGGCTATGCCTGTTGTGCTCGAAAATGGCGAAACATTCCCTGTAAAGGTTAATGAGGCGGAGAACAAGACCCTTAAAGAATTGTCCGAGCAGATAAACGACCTTCTTGAAAGACTTGAGAAGACGGATATTGACAAGGTTATGTTTGACGTTATAACACAGAGAACAGTTGGTCTTATGCTTGGTGGTGATGTAGTACCCACTGTGGCACAGACTGTTACAGGTTACGTGGGTAAGCATAAGGTGGCAAAATTAAGAGATCTTTTCCATCCCGCACCTAGGGACGGCTCAATGCTACTTATGGATGAACTCAACGAAGGCTCTGTATGTCTTACAAACTGGGGTGTGCTTTACGACGGACTTAACGGTAACGTTACCTATACACCTCTTTTGTATCCCCAGACTTTCTTAATGGCGATGGGTGTTGCAAAGGACGTTAACTTCGTTTTCAGAAACGAGAAGGGCGAGGTTGATATGGGTACAAAGAAAGTATTGCCCATAACCCTTATGTTTGATCACAGAATTGGTGCATTCAATGACGTAATGCCCTTTATTAAGAAGTTGGACGAGATTTTCCATAACCCTGAAATTATGCGAGAATGGTAAAAACAGACCGATTGAGTTTTTTCTCAATCGGTTTTTTGTTGCAGGAATTTTCTTGAAATACTATTTAAATTATGATAAAGTTAAATAGTAGAGTGAACGCATACCAATAATAAGTGTTCGTTTAATAATGTTGAAAAGGAGAGTTTGTATGTTTAATATATCTAATAAAACAAAGGCAATTATAATTTCATCAATTGCAGGTGTGTTGGCAATTTGTATTTGTATAGGATTTTTCTCGAGTGATTTTTATACTTTCCAGAAAGCAAAAAAGGCCTATAAGAGCATTGATGCGGCATATGAAGAGCTGGATGACTTTTCTTCGGATGTTTACAAAGCCTGGTCCAAAGGTGTTAATAATGAAAAACAAGTAAAAGGTGAAAAAGGTCTTTATTACCATACTTATGCCTATATGGAGGGTCTGGAATATCTTGCGGATGGTATGAATGTTTCATTGGATGATATTAAAAAGGGTGTGCTTGTTCTTGATAATTCCGGCGTAGTGCCGACAGAATATGACTATTCAAAAGTGGAAAGTGCTTATAAAAGTGTGCTTTCTGATTATGATAACACTTTCTCTGCTTGTGTAAATATTATGATTGAAACATATAAAGCAACAGGTCGTGCAGGGGAAATCAATTTACATATTGAGCAGGCTAAAAAGACTATGAGATCTATGAGTAAAAACCATTCCGAATACGTGCATTATCCTGCGTTGAATGATTATCTTGCAAATACCATTGCGATTTATGAATTCTGTTCTACTCCTACGGGTACTTTTGAATCAGCAAGTACCACCTTGAGTGCATACAAAGCCGAGGCGCAAAAGGTTCATTTTTCACTCAATTACATATTTGCTGAATAAAAAATAATCCGAAACAGTTTTTTTGGATGCGGATTTTCGCCGTTCTGTAGCTAAAATACTTGTGATTTCATCAACTTAAGTATATAAAAGAACCATAACTCCCTTAAAGAGTTATGGTTCTTTTTATATGTTTTTAATAATATGCCTCTCGTTTCTTTTTCTTTATGAACTTATAAAGTAAATACGCTATAACTAGCACTACTGTAACCGAAAGACCGATGTACACGTCAAGATTTGTGTTACCCTCAATTTTAAGTTCATTCCAGAGGGTGGTCATATATTGTTGTGTTTCGTAGTCCAGTTTTTGGAACATTTCAGTTTTGGGCATATCCTCTTCGGTTGGATATAAAATGGGGTTTCCCTTAAGGTCGTAGTCATCCGACTGAAGCACAAGGGTATGGGGGGAAGCATAGCAGATGTAGTTGGCATTTGCTACTGCAATTTCTTCCTGGCACATAAAGTTAATGTAAAGCTCAGCAGCCTCTTTGTTTTCCGCGTTTTTAGGAACGCACATAGCATCCACAAAGAAGTTTACTCCCTCTTTGGGGTAAACAAAGGCTAGGTCGGGGTTTACATCGTACATTGTAAGGAAGTCACCCGCGTAGTAGGGGGCAAGAGCTGCGTCACCACGCTCCATTTTGTTAAAAACCTCATCCATTACGTAGGATGAAACTAAGGGGTTCTGCTTTTTGAGAACTTCAATTGCCTCATCCCATTGGGAAATGTTGTTGGTGTTTATGCTCTGACCGAGATATAACTGTGCAATACCGAAAGCGTCTCGGGGATTGTTGAACATAAGGATTTTATCCGCATATTTTTTATCCCATAAAACACCCCAACTGTCGGGAGTTCCCTCAACCATGGTGGTGTTGTAAATAAGACCAACCATACCAACGGTATATGCTACGGTGTATTTGTTGTCAGGGTCGTAGTAAAGCCCCTTATATTCATCGAGAATGTATTTGTAGTTGGGGATATTTTCAAAATCCAATTCCGCCAACATATCCTCGTCAATAAGCTTTGCAATCATATAATCCGAGGGGATTATAACGTCGTAGTTTGCACCGCCACTTTTGAGTTTGTTGTACATATTCTCGTTGCTTTCGTAGTTGGTATAGTTAATGGTTATACCATACTTTTTCTCGAAAGCCTTGTTAACGTCAATTGTGCCGTCCTGTCCGTCAGAGATATATTCACCCCAGTTGTAAACGTTAAGGGTTGTGCCCTTAAGGTGGGAGTAATCTTTTTTTGATTCTGCAAAAACTGCGGGGGACATACAGGCGAAAACAATGAACAAAGAGAAAATTACTGAGGAAAGGCGTTTAATCATTTTTTTGAACCGCCTTTCTTTGTAAGTTTCTTGTCCCCTCGTGCACTGATGACGTTTGAAATAATCAGAAGTGCAAGAATGGCAAGGAAAATCAAAGTTGAAAGCGCGTACATATCGGGTGTAACGCGACGCTTTGTCATTGAGAAGATACGTATGGGTAAGGTCTGTGAGGTAGTACCGCTTACAAAGTAACTGATAATGAAATCGTCTACAGAAAGTGTAAATGCCATCATAAAACCCGAAATAATACCGGGCATAATAGCGGGTAACACAACCTTGAAAAATGCCTGTAAGGGTGTACAGCCTAAATCCTGAGCCGCCTCTGCAAGGTGGGGGTCAGTTTGTCTTAATTTGGGTAATACGTTTAAGATTACGTAAGGTAATTCAAACGTTACGTGTGCTATGATAAGTGTGGGGAAACCGAGAGTACCTGTTTTACCAAAAAGTGCACCTATGAACACGAAAAGGAGCATCATAGATACACCTGTAACAATTTCAGGGTTCATCATAGGTATGTTTGTTACGGTCATAATACTTGTTTTTACAAGTTTATTTTTGTAACCGTAAATACCTGTTGCGGCGGCTGTACCCATTACTGTTGATATAATTGATGACACAACAGCCACAATCATAGTGTTCTTGAATGCAGAAAGAGTTGCGGCATCGTTGAAGAGTTCCTTGTACCAGTAAAGGGAGAAACCTTCAAAAACAGATGTACTTTTACCTGAGTTAAAACTGAAAACTATAAGCACGGCAATGGGAGCGTATAAGAAGATAAACACAAGTGCCGTGTATAATTTTCCGCCGAGGGAGGTTTTCTTTGTCATAAAATAACACCTCCGTCATCATCGGAAAATCTGTTCATAACCGCAAGACAGATGAAAATAAGAATCATAAGCACAAATGAAAGAGATGCACCAAGATTGAAGTTGTTTGCAGTCTGGAACTGAGTTTCTATAATGTCACCTATAAGTATTGTACCTGTACCGCCCAATTTCTGTGAAATGTAGAAGGTACTTACAGAGGGAACAAATACCATAGTGAAGCCCGAAACAATACCGGGTACACTAAGGGGGACTGTAACGTTTCTGAACACGTCAAGCTTATTGCCGCCTAAATCCTGAGCCGCCTCAACAAGAGAGTGGTCAGTTTTAAGCATAACCGTGTATATGGGTAAAATCATATAGGGCAGGAAGTTGTAAACCATACCCAGAACAACCGCACCACGGGTGTTGATTAACTGCAACGGCTCAAAGCCAAGGCTTGTAATAACAGTGTTAATAAGACCTGTATCCTCTAAGATGGTCATCCACGAATATGTTCTTAAAAGAAAGTTCATCCACATAGGCAGCATAATGAGCATTGTCATTGTGCTCTGTTTTTCGGGTCCTTTCTGTGCCATGATGTAGGCGAGAGGATATGCAATAATAAGGCATACAACCGTAGCTACAAGACCCAACCATATAGAAAGTAAGAATGTGTCTGTATATTTAACAAGACCTGTAATGTTTTCAATTGTAAATGCCCCGGTGTTATCGGTAAAGGCGTAGTAAGCAACCATACATAAAGGAACGATAATGAATAATGCCGCCCAGACAATGTACGGAGCCCCTGCCAACCGGGACATAAGTGAAGACTTTTTATTCACGGTCAGCACTCCTTTCAAAATTAAGATAATGGTGGAATTATTCGTCGTCTTCTTCGTAAACGGTTGCGTCTGAAAGTTCATCAAATTCTTCGCTGAATGAACTGTAGTCGCCGTAAAGACCGGAGTACTGAGATTTTTTCATAATGTGAATAGCATCGGGTTCAACGTTAATACCGATAGTGGAACCTACTTCCTGGAATTCGGTGGACTGAATCATCCATTTGAAACCTTTGATTTCCACGATTATTTCGTAGTAAACACCCTTGAAGGTGATGGACGTAACAACACCGGAAATCATTGATTTTTCAACAGGTACAACATCAACGTCCTCGGGTCTAACAACAACGTCAACCTTTTCGTCAACGCCGAAGCCCTTGTCAAGACATTTGAATTTGTGTCCTGCCATTTCAACCCAGAAGTCGGCACGCATAACGCCTTCGATAATATTACTTTCGCCAATGAAATCTGCAACGAATGCGTTTTTAGGCTCGTTGTAAATATCGGTGGGGGTACCAATCTGCTGAATAACGCCCGAGTCCATAACAACAATTGTGTCGGACATTGAAAGAGCCTCTTCCTGGTCGTGAGTAACGTAGATAAATGTGATGCCGAGACGTTGCTGGATATTTTTGAGCTCAATCTGCATATCCTTACGTAGTTTAAGGTCAAGAGCACCAAGGGGCTCGTCAAGAAGGAGCACACGGGGTTTAACAACCAATGCACGTGCAATGGCAACACGCTGTTGCTGACCACCTGAAAGAGATGATATATTCCTACGCTCAAAGCCCTTGAGGTTTATAAGCTCAAGCATTTCGGTAACAGCCGCTTTGATTTCTTTTTCAGGAGTCTTTTTAAGGCGGAGACCGAAAGCGATATTCTCATAAACATTAAGGTGGGGGAACAAAGCGTAACGCTGAAAAATGGTGTTCAACTGCCTCTTGTGGGGCGGAACACCATTGATTATTTTACCGTCAAAGATAACATCTCCGGAATCGGGTTCCTGGAAACCTGCAATCATTCTGAGCGTAGTTGTCTTACCGCAACCGGAGGGGCCTAAAAAGGTTATAAACTCCTTGTCACGGATGTATAAATTCATATTTTCTATTATTTGTTGACCATCAAAGGCAACTGAAATGTTCTTAAGTTCGATAATGTTGTTGGACAATTATGCAGCCCCTTTCCGCAAATTAAGAATATCTGAACAAATCCCTAAGAATTTATCCAAAAAGAAAAACCACCTACCCAAAGAACCTGAAAAGATATTCTTCAAATTGGTGAATTTTATTTGTCCGTGGCATAAGTTGGAGAGAATAATCCAAACTACCCGTGACGGCTGACACGTTATTTTTAATTTGCAATTTAAATATATATATATTTAAGGTAAATGTCAATATATATGTCGAAAAAATAATTTTTTTGTTAGAGGGAGTGCAAATAAAGGGTTTATTAGGTTTAAATTTAATATTTTCCGTTAATACCTCATGAAAAATCACTGTAATGCATCAGGTTTCGAGCATTTTAACGATGCTATGCGCCAAAACGAATGATTTAAGGCTATTAAATTCCTTAGTTACACTCTCCGGTGCAGTATAAAAGAGTATCCCATGCAGGAATGTAGGGATGATGCCGTAAATGGATTTTATATGAAGGATTTATGGAGTTTATTAAAATCGGCAACTCAAATACATCTTCACTTTTATGGTATGCGGCAATGTTTAATTTAGGTGCAAATTTTACTAAAATATCACGTCCGCCATTTAAAATTGCATATTCGCAACCCTCGGAGTCTATTTTTACATAGGATGGTTCGGCATTTTTACATAATGTGTTAAGGCTAACGGAGTCCGTAGGCTTGTCACCACCTATGGATGACTGTCTGCCGTGAACGTTTGAAAAGCCCACAACGCCGTCAGTATCGGTTACTGCGGCGTTTAAGGCTTTGAATTTTTCGAGATTTTTACAGTGTTCGGTAAGTTTCCTGAAGGTTTTGCTGTCGGGCTCGGCACATATAATTCCATTATACGTGCCACCCGAATATTTAAGAAAAGCATCTACCGTATCACCACGGTATGCACCGATATCAATATATGTTTCACTTCCTGAAAGATTAAGGATATTTTCAAAGGCTTCACTTTCGGGGGTGGTAATTTTCTTTAAGGAATCAAGTTCACCGCCGTATAGGAAATTAACATAGCCTTTGTAGATTTCCTTTGAAAAATCGTCCGCTAAAATATTAAACGCCTTTTTGATTTTCTCTGAATTTTCCCAAGCGAAATCTTTGTCGAAAACACGTGTGCCTATTACGGGTACACAAGGTACAAGAACACGGTGTTTTTTTGCGATATTATAAATATTCTCCATAACCTCAGGTATTGAAGTTCCGAATGTTACAATGACGGTAAATTTACCGAGGGTTTCTTCAAAAAAACTTAAGGGCATAACGGGAAAACCGCGAAATGTGCGGTTTCTTACAAAACTACTGCTTGCGGTGACACCGGAAAGCGTAATTTTTCGGCTTTCAAGAATATCCATAACTTTGTCTGCACCGTTTCCTGTGCCGTACATTATTATAGGTTCTTCTGTTTTTTCAAGTTTTTCCCATACACTAATATCGGTTATAATATCCATTCTTACACCCCTTTTCGGGAATTGTAACACATAAGTCAGGTTTCTTCAACCAAAAACTTTGTGTTAGTTAACCCATATCCCCCTATGATTACGAAGTCCAAGTGAAATTTCGTATTCAATCAAAGCATTTTCGGCTTTGTATCTGTGCAGGTTTTCCGAAGCACTCAGTTTTTGGACCGGGATATTTACTGTGTGGCACTGTCTTTTTCTTATACTGCCGATGCGCCACCAGTGATATTCAATTTTTGCGGCAAGTAGCATTTGATTGAGACTTTTCATAGTTGATTCTCCTTTTCATTAAATGATCGGATATGTGTATTTAATATCCTTGTCTATATTATACTTATTGTGGCTGTCGATATTTGTCTTAAAACGGCACATAAAGATAAATTTATAAAAAATATAAAGAAACAATGATTTTTGAAGTGTTTTATGTATCTTTCGGGTGTTTTTTATTGTAAATGGGCGTATTTTGTGATAATATAAAGTTCAGAGGTGATAAGTTATGGATAATTTTCTTGAATCAATGGGGCTTGTTACAGGCACCGTGAAAGAACTTGAGGAAGTTAATAATGAATGCTTTTTAAAGGATACTTGCGACAGATGTCTGATCCCCGACAGAAAAGAAGTTGTAAAGGTTATAAAAGACTTACAGTCCTTGCTTTTCCCTGATTATTTCAAGCATAGCGAAGGCAGTGAAAACGTCCTTTCCCAGACTGAATTAATGCTTAATATTTATAACCGTCTTGCGAAACAGATAAAAGGTGCTTGTGAATTCAATCACATGGTTATGGATAAAACTCCCGAAGAATTATGCAATGCATTTATAAGTGAATTACCCCGCGTGAAAAGACTTCTTGTTAAAGATATTGAGGCAATTTATGAGGGTGACCCTGCAGCAAAATGCCATCAGGAAGTGCTTATATGCTATCCCGGTTTTTATGCTATTTCAATATACCGACTCGCAAACGTCCTTTACAACCTGAATGTACCGCTTATCCCCCGTATTATGACGGAGTTTGCACATGAAAAAACAGGTATAGATATTCACGCAGGTGCTACAATAGGTGAGTACTTCTGTATTGACCACGGTACAGGCATTGTAATCGGTGAAACAACTACTATCGGTAGCCATGTTAAAATTTATCAGGGTGTTACCCTTGGTGCCAAGAGCTTTAAACTTGACGAAAATGGTAATCCGGTTAAGAATATCAAGCGTCATCCTGATATCGGAAATAACGTTGTTATTTACGCCAATGCAACAATCCTTGGTGGTGATACTAAAATCGGAGATAACTGTGTTATCGGCGGTAATACGTGGCTTACTCGTTCTGTTGATAGTGGCAAGGTTGTTTATTACAACGAAAAACCTGTAATGTGATAATGCAAATAAAAAGAGCGTTTCGATTTTACGAAACGCTCTTTTTTTAGATTTTCATAGCATCTTTGATTTTGATTTTACCAATGAAGGGTATTTTTAAAAAACCATTACATTTATCATCTTCAAAAGTGAGGGTAACGTCAACGGTTTTGTCGGGGAGAAGAGGTGTTGTTGCTTTAGCAATAAGGGTGGTGTCCTCGACTTCTGCTTCAACAATTTCAACGGGCAATTCGAAATCTTCGCCTACAAGGTCTATTTCCATTCCGTATTTGTCATCAACTTTTGTCATGCCGAAAATGGCTTCGCCCTTAAAAAACATGTTGTTGATTTTGGCTTTATATTTGTTTGTTGTATCTATCATATTTTCCCCTCCGTTATTTGATTATTCCTGCGGCATGACGCAGGATTTTACAGGCATCGGATGTGTTCACTCCGTCATTACCACGAACATCGGCAGTAAGTAGCTGAGCTTTGGTGATATTAGTAACAAGATCTGCAGCAATACAAAGAGCAAATTTTGCATCGTAGGATGTGACCATACCGTCACCATCAATGTCACCTTTTTTAGAGAAATCCTTGTTGTTTATAACTGTAAATGTTCCCAATTTCTTGGTCTGTGCAACTACGAAAGGTGTATGAGGTGAACGAAGAAGTTCAACGGTATTTGTGCCGTTAGTACGATAAATCTTAGCCGTTGTGATAATTGTATTTTGGGGCAATTTATTGAATTTTATAATAAGTGAAGAGGAAGGTGTATATTTTACTTCCGGTGCTTCCTCTTCTCCATCCGAGCCTTCTTCCTTGATTATTAACGAAACGTTGTAGGATATAAGTTCATTGTATCTTACAGGAATTAAAGCTTTTGCAGTTGCAGGAGCAACGGGTGTTACTTTGAGGAAGAAGTCCTTATTCAAGGGAAGAATACCCCTTACGTCTATGAGTGATATGCCTGAGTTAAGGTCTGTAAGTGTGCGTTCTTCTTTAATAAGGTAGGGTGAACGTATACCTAATTTGTAAACATAGTCATATGCATAGGTTTTATCTGTGCAGTAGATACCATCTGTGAAATAGTATTGCTTTGTGTCATCTGAGGATAACTCGCCCAAAACTGCATCTTCACCGATTATGCTTAAGGATGCGGGCAAATGGAGTTCTCTTAAACTGTCACAACCTGCAAGTGCTTTTTTGCCAAGTACCTTAAGACAGTCACTTAATTTTATTTGTTCAAGACCATCACATTCAAGGAATGCTCCCTCACCTATAGCGGAAAGGGTATTGTGCATATTGACCTTTGTAAGGCGGTATGCACCTGAGAAGGCATATCCACCAACAGTAAGTACGCTTTCGGGTATTGTGAATTCACCCTTAAGAGCATTGGGGAAGGCAATAAGTGTGGTTTTATCGTAGTTGTAAAGAACACCTTTTTCTGAAAAATAAGTTTCGTGACCCTTTGCAACTTCAATTGCGGTAAGTGAACGGCACTCCGCAAATGTCTGCCCTGAAACGCTGGTTACAGAAGAGGGAAGGAAGATATGTGTAAGCTTTGTACAATCCTTAAACACGTATGTTGATAATGTGCGTACTTTGTAACCGCCAAGGGTTTCGGGGATTATGATTTTAGTATCCTTACCTTTGTATTTTGTTACAAGTGCCCATTTAGGATTGTTCTTAGGGGTCGCAATGTACTCAAAATCCTTTTCTGCGGCAATTACGTAACCGTCGGACTGCGCAGAAACATCACTGGGTGTTTGCTCCTGAGCATTTACTCCCGTGGGAATTACAAAACTCAGAAGAAAAACAGTTATAACAAGAAACAAAGCAGTCAGTCTTTTGTTTTTCAATAAATCACATCCAATGCTTTGATAATTATCTAATATACATTATATATTATGTGGTACGCAATTTCAATTGGAATCTTTAAACAATTTTTGAATATTCTTTTATGTAAAACGCAAAAACAAAAAAGCAAAGCTCCGAAGTAAACTTCGGAGCTGAATTGCTTTGTGATTAAATTCACTTAGATAGCGCGGGTAACCTTACCGGAGCGCAAGCAGCGTGTGCAAGCATAAACTCTACGGGGAGAGCCGTTAACGATTGCCTTAACTCTCTTAACGTTGGGTTTCCATGTTCTGTTTGAACGTCTGTGTGAGTGAGAAACCTTGATGCCGAAAGCAACCTCTTTGTTACAAAATTCGCATTTTGCCATTGAGCTGCACCTCCTTCATATAATCATAAAATATAGCCTGAATAAGTCTAAACATAAGACAACGAACGTATGATATCACCTTTTTAATGCAAATGCAAGTATTTTTTTAATAAAATCATTCTTTTTATGAACTTTTACATATTCTGCGGTAATAATTTAAACTTTTTTTTGAAAATTGCTTGATTTTTATAAACTTATCATATATAATACTCGTTGAAACCGAACATTTGTACACTTTGAAGGGAGTATTACAATGGCAGAAAGATCAGAAAAATCAAAGGCGCTTGAAACCGCCCTTACACAAATAGAAAAGAATTTCGGCAAAGGTGCTATTATGCGCCTTGGCGAAAATATGGGTATGAGCATTGAGGCTATTCCCACAGGCTCAATTGCACTTGATGCCGCAACAGGTATCGGCGGTCTTCCAAAGGGTAGAATTATTGAAATTTATGGTCCTGAAAGTTCAGGTAAAACCACACTTGCTCTTCACGTAGTGGCAGAGGCTCAGAAAATGGGCGGTGAAGCGGCATTTATTGACGCTGAACACGCACTTGACCCCATTTATGCATCTGCTTTAGGTGTTGTTATTGATTCACTTCTTGTTTCACAGCCTGACAACGGCGAACAGGCGCTTGAGATTACGGAGTATCTTGCTCGTTCAGGCGCTCTTGACGTTATTGTTGTTGACTCGGTTGCTGCCCTTGTTCCCAAGGCAGAAATTGAAGGCGAAATGGGTGACTCCCACGTGGGTCTTCACGCCCGTCTTATGTCACAGGCTTTAAGAAAGCTTACAGGTGCAATTGCCAAATCAAATACAACCGTTATTTTTATTAACCAGCTTCGTGAAAAGGTTGGCGTTATTTACGGCAACCCCGAGGTTACAACAGGTGGTCGTGCTCTTAAGTTCTACTCAACAATCCGTATGGATGTAAGACGTGTTGAGCAGTTGAAGGGTGCGGGTAATGAGTTTATAGGTTCACGTACAAGAGCTAAAATTGTTAAGAATAAAGTTGCTCCTCCTTTCAAAGAGGCAGAGTTTGACATTATGTATGGTGAGGGTATTTCCAAATACGGAGAAATTCTCGACCTTGCAGTAAAAATGGAAATTGTCAGAAAAAGCGGTGCATGGTTCTACTATGGTGAGGAACGTCTCGGACAGGGTCGCGACAACGTTAAGGAATATATTCGCCAGAATCCTGAATTCTGTGCTGAAGTTGAAGGTAAAGTGCGTGAAGCCATCCGCAACGCAATTTCTGCAAGAAACCCCATTTCCCGCAGAGAAACTGCACCCTCGGCAGCTGCCGCAGAGCCTGTAACAAAGGAAAAAGCAAGGGCTAAGATTGATATAGCCGTTGATGATTGATTAAAATGATAATTACTTCAAAGCCGGGCAACGGCAATAAAGTGCATATATACATTGATGATAAATATACCCTTACCCTGTACGATGACTTTTGGTATCGCTCGGGGTATTCGGAGGGTCAGGAAATTACAGAAGATGAGCTTGCTTCCCTGGAAGGGGAGGCAGGCTTTCGCTCTGCTTATGAGAAAGGTTTAAAATATCTTTCAATGCGTGGATATTCCGAAAAAGAATTGTATAATAAACTCAAAATGAAATTCGGTGACGAGGCGTCAACCAGGGCCATTGATAGAATAAATTCATTCGGATATCTTAATGATGAAGAATATTGTCGTGAGTACACCGAATATCTTTTTAAAGTGAAAAAATACGATATAAAAAGAATATCTTATGAGTTAAAAAATAAAGGAATTGACCCCGAAACCATTGATAATGCGATGAAAACACTTGACAACGAGCCGATTCAGCGTATTATAGATATGTTAAGGTCAAAATACGAGAAAAATCTCGAAAACGAAAAAGACCGAAAAAGATTAGTAAACCGTTTTATAAGAATGGGCTATTCTTACCGCGATATTAAAGATGCTTTTTTAGAAATGGGCTTAGAAATGCCCCAATAATGAGGTGGAAATTATGTCACGAAAAGTCGGAATGATCAGTCTTGGTTGTCCTAAAAATCAGGTGGATGCCGAGATAATGCTCAAGAAACTTGTTGATGCAGGTTATATTCTTGTGCAGGAGGCAGATAAGTCAGATGTTGTTATTGTAAATACCTGCGGTTTTATGGAAGATGCCAAAAAAGAGTCAATTGACGCAATACTTGAAATGGCAGACCTTAAAGAAGACGGACTGTTAAGTAAAATTGTAGTTACAGGATGCCTTGCACAGCGTTATAAGGATGAAGTTGTTTCGGAAATTCCCGAGGTTGACGGTGTTGTGGGTATCGGTGCAAATGCAGATATCGTTGCAGTTTGTGATTCTCTTTTTGAAAATGACGAACTTTACACATCCTTCCCCGAAAAGGAGGAACTTCCCCTTAACGGTGGCAGAGTGCTTACCACTCCCGAATATACCGCTTACCTTAAAATTGCCGAAGGTTGCAGTAACCGTTGCTCGTACTGTGCTATTCCTTCAATCAGGGGCGATTTCAGAAGCCGCGAGATGGAAGATGTTATTGACGAGGCAAACGCGCTTTGTGAAAAGGGTGTTAAAGAGATTATCCTTGTGGCACAGGATACTACAAAATACGGTGAAGATATTTACGGTGAACTTAAACTCCCTGAACTTTTAGATGAACTCAGTAAAATTGAAAAGCTTCAGTGGATAAGACTTCTCTATTGCTATCCCGATAAAATTACAGATGAGCTTATTGATGCTATTGCCGAAAACGACAAGGTTTGTAATTATATTGATATGCCCATGCAACACGCGGACGGCGAAATTCTCAAGGCAATGAACAGAAAAGGTGACAAAGAGAGCCTTCTTGCACTTGTTGAGAAAATCAGAGCAAGAATTCCTGATGTTGTTCTCAGAAGTACGTTTATCACAGGCTTCCCCGGTGAAACTGACGAGGCATTCACAACCCTTTCCGAGTTCGTGAACGAAGCAAAACTCGACAGAGTAGGTTGCTTTGCATACTCACGTGAGGAGGGCACACCAGCATACGATTTTGAAAATCAGATTGACCCCGAGGTTGCTGCAGAACGTGCAGAGGTTATTATGAATCAGCAGTATACTATTGCCGAAGCAAAGCTTGAGGCATGTATCGGTAAAACACTCGACGTACTTGTAGAAGGTTACGACCCTTACACAGACAGCTATTACGGCAGAACATATATGGATGCTCCCGATATTGATAACAACGTAATCCTTACATCTGGTTACAGGATTGATGACGGTGATATCGTGCCTGTTGAGATTTTCGACAAGGACGACTATTCCCTTATTGGTGAAGCAGTATGAAAAACATGAATCTGCCCAACCAACTTACTATTATAAGAATAATCCTCACACCAATTTTTCTTGCTTTGTTTTTAAGTGATATAAAATATCATTTTATGTGGGGTCTTATAGTTTTCGCCATTGGTTCTTTTACGGATTTTCTTGACGGCAAAATTGCCCGTAAAAGAAACATCGTAACAGTTTTCGGTCAACTTGCGGACCCTGTGGCGGATAAAATACTTACAACTGCAGCACTTCTTGCTTTTATGAAATTTGACCTTTGCAATATCTGGATAATTATGATAGTATTATTAAGGGAATTTACTATTACTTCATTCAGATTAGTGGCAACGGCACAGGGTGTTGTAATACCTGCAAATATTTACGGTAAATTAAAAACCGTATCACAAATGGTTTTCTCGCTCGTTATAATGGTGCTTGCTCACCTTAACGAAATCGGTATTTTAGGCGAGAAATTCCCCTTAAGCACCGTATCAAACGGTCTTTTATGGGTTACAGCGGTACTGTGCGTAATTTCGGGTGCCGTATACGTAAAACAGTCAGTTAAACTTATAGACTTTTCTAAATAGACAGGGTTGATTTTATGAAACTTTATAACTCACTCACAAGAAAAAAAGAAGATTTCAAGGAAAACGTAGAGGGCAAGGTAAGTATGTACACTTGCGGTCCTACAGTTTACCATTTTGCTCACATCGGTAATCTTCGTAGCTATATTATGGAGGATGTACTTGAAAAACACCTTCGTTACAGCGGTTACGATGTAAAACGTGTTATGAACATTACCGACGTTGGTCACCTTTCAAGCGACGCAGATACGGGCGAAGATAAAATGGTTAAAGGCGCAAAGCGTGAGAATAAAACCGTTATGGATATTGCAAAATTCTATACGGATGCATTTTTTGCAGACTGTGAAAAACTCAATATCAAAACTCCCGACGTAGTTGAACCTGCAACAAATTGTATTGATGAATTTATCACTATGGTACAGGGTCTTATTGAGAAAGAGTATGCCTACGTAGCGGGTGGCAACGTTTACTTTGATACTTCAAAATTAGACGAATATTACGTTTTCAACAAGCACGACAGTGAAGAACTTATGGTTGGTGTCCGTGAGGGTGTTGAAGAAGATACAAACAAACGTAACAAAAACGACTTTGTTCTCTGGTTTACAAAGTCAAAGTTTGAAGAACAGGCTCTTAAGTGGGATTCTCCCTGGGGTGTAGGTTATCCCGGTTGGCATATTGAATGCTCCGCTATAAGCCTTAAGCACTTGGGCGAAAGACTTGATATCCACTGTGGCGGTATCGACAACGCTTTCCCCCATCACACAAACGAAATTGCACAGAGTGAGGCTTTTGTTGGTCATAAATGGTGTAACTATTGGTTCCACGTTTTACACCTTAATACAAACTCAGGAAAAATGAGTAAATCCAAGGGCGAATTCCTTACAGTTTCACTTCTTGAAGAAAAGGGCTACAACCCCTTGGCATACAGATTCTTCTGCCTTCAGTCCCATTACAGAAAACAGCTTGTTTTCTCTTATGACAATCTTGACGGTGCGGCAATAGCTTTCGAAAAACTTCTTAAGAAAATTGCTACACTTAATCCTGTTGAGAGTGATGAACTCGATGCTGCGGCAGTAGAAAAACTTACCGCATCATTCAAGGGTGCCCTTGATAATGATATCAACACATCTCTTGCAGTTACTGCAGTTTATGATGTTCTTAAAGAAAAAACAAACGATAAAACAAAGATTTATCTTCTCAATGATTTCGATCGCGTTCTTTCTCTTGACCTTATCGAGGGAGCTAAGAAACTTGTACAGAAGGATGAGAGCGACGCAGGAGAAAAGGATGAACTTGCCATTTACGTTGAGGAGCAAATCGCTTTGAGAGCCGCCGCAAAGAAGGAGAAAAACTTTGCCGAGGCAGACAGAATCCGTAACGAACTTTTAGAAAAAGGAATTAAACTTCTTGATACCCGTGAGGGTACAACCTGGTCAAAGGAATAAGATATTATGACAAGTAAAGAAAGAGCAAAATTACGTGCTGAAGCAAACGGTCTTGACCCCATTTTCCAGATAGGCAAAGAGGGTATTACCGATGCTGTTGTGGCACAACTTGAAGCTACTTTTAACACAAGGCAGCTTTTCAAGATAAAGGTTCACCTTGAGTCCGCCCCCGAAGAGCCCAAGGTTCTCGCGCAAAAAATTGCAGAGGCTACAGGTTGCGATGTTGTTCAGGTAATAGGCGGCACTATCGTAGTTTTCAGAATAAACCTTCTCTTGCGCCAGAAAGAGGCGGAGAAGAAAAAACGTCAAAAAGAAAAGGCTCGCAAAGAGGCACTTGAAAGACGTACTGAACGCACAAAAAGAAAATACGGCAGGTAAAATTATGGATGAAGTAATCACCCTCGAAAAAAAGAAGAAAAAAAGAGGCCCATTTATAGCGGGTCTTCTTGTTCTTGCCCTTGCAATAGTGGGCGTGGTTTCAATAGTTATGTCGGTTGTCTCCTTTGTTGAATCAAAGAACGACAAATCCGCTGAATATGCTAAGTATGCCGACTACCTTACGTGGGTAGTGGGTGTTGACCCCGACCCATTCTCCGACATTGCCAAAGCCAACAAGGATGCGCTTCGCAATATTGCCGTGTGCTCACTTCTTGATGACGATGTTAAAACGGGCGCTTATAACGTAACCGAAAAAGGACTTGAGGTTCCTGCAACAGATGTTGAAGAACATTACTATGCGATGTTTGGAAATGAAAATCCCATAGTTCACGGTAACGTTGTGGGTTATGGTTATGAGTTTACTTACGATGCAACAAAAAATATTTATGTTGTGCCTCTTACAGGTGTAACACCACCCTTTACGGTTCGCATTGAGTCCGTTGACAAGACAGGCGGATTTATAGTGCTCAGAATAGGTTACGTAAGCACAAATAATATTGAAGTTGCACCCGACGGAACGGTTCAGGCGGCACAGCCCGACAAGTATGCGGATATTACCCTTAAGGAAGCAGGGGAGAGTTATAACCTTATTTCAGTTATGACCGTAACTGTAGGGGAATATGAACAATAAAATTTACACTGAGCAGTAAGGTTAGCCTTGCTGCTTAGTTTAGTATATGGAGGATATGTATATGGATTTTTATAAGCTTATCGCGGAGCGTTATTCAGTGCGAAAATTCAAAAATGAACATTTATCAGAGGATGTTGTAGAAAAAATTCTTCAGGCGGGTCACCTTGCACCCACAGGTTGCAACAATCAGCCTCAGAGAATACTTGTTCTTAATAATGACGAGTCAATTGAAAAACTCAAAAACTGTACAAGATGTCATTTTGATGCACCTACGGCTATGCTTGTGTGCTATAACAAGGACGAATGCTGGACAAGAAAATATGACGGCAAAACCTGTGGTGTGGCAGATGCCTGTATAGTAACAACCCATATGATGCTTGGTGCTTTCAGTATGGGTGTTGGTTCCACATGGGTTATGCACTTTGACCCCGAGAAAATGAGGGATGCATTTGAGATTCCTGAAAATATTGAACCCGTAGCTCTTCTCGTAATGGGTTACCCCGCAGAGGATTCAACTCCTGCCGACTTGCACAATCAGTTCAGACCAATTAGCGAAGTGGTTGTTTATGATAAATTTTAAAAGTTGCAAGTTGGAAGTGGCAAGTTGCAAGTTTAGGGACTGCGTCAGCATTATAAAATTGGCTTTGTCCCTTAACTCCTCACTCCTGACTCCTCACTCCTAATTGAATTGTCAATCTTCACTAAAAAAATTATTGTAATATTCTGGCTTTTTTCCAATAAAACTATGGAAAAATAAGAAATTATGTGTTAAAATGGTTGATGGTTTAATATACCCATTAAAATGTACATTATTTTTGGAGGTAAATTATGAGCAAAAAGTATGTTTATTTATTCTCCGAGGGTAACGCAACAATGCGTGAACTTCTCGGCGGTAAAGGCGCAAACCTTGCTGAAATGACTCACATAGGTCTTCCCGTTCCTCAGGGCTTCACAATTTCAACAGAAGCTTGTACTCAGTACTACGAAGACGGCAGAAAGATCAACGATGATATCCAGGCTGAAATCATGGAATACATCGACAAAATGGAAGAAGTTGTTGGCAAGAAATTCGGCGACAAAGAAAATCCCCTTCTCGTATCTGTTCGTTCAGGTGCTCGTGCATCAATGCCCGGTATGATGGATACAATCCTCAACCTTGGTCTTAACGAAGATGTTGTTGCAGTTATGTCTGAAAAATCAGGCAACCCCCGTTGGGCTTGGGACTGCTACAGAAGATTCATTCAGATGTACTCCGACGTTGTTATGGAAGTTGGTAAAAAGTACTTCGAAGAACTTATCGACGAAATGAAAGAAGCTAAAGGCGTAACTCAGGACGTTGATCTTACAGCTGAAGACCTCAAAGAACTTGCAGGTCAGTTCAAGGCTGAATACAAAGCAAAAATCGGTAAAGACTTCCCCGCAGATCCCAAAGAACAGCTTATGGGCGCTGTTGAGGCTGTTTTCCGTTCATGGGACAACCCCCGTGCAAACGTTTACCGTCGTGACAACGATATCCCTTACTCATGGGGTACTGCTGTTAACGTTCAGGCAATGGCATTCGGTAACATGGGTGACAACTGCGGTACAGGTGTTGCTTTCACTCGTGACCCCGCTACTGGTGACAAAGGCCTTATGGGTGAGTTCCTTGTAAACGCACAGGGTGAAGACGTTGTTGCTGGTGTTCGTACTCCCATGCCCATCGCACAGATGGCTGATAAATTCCCCGAAGCATACGCAAAATTCGTTGAAGTTTGCGGCATTCTTGAAGATCACTACCGTGATATGCAGGATATGGAGTTCACTATCGAAGAAGGCAAACTCTATATGCTTCAGACAAGAAATGGTAAGAGAACTGCAAAGGCTGCTCTTAAGATCGCTTGTGACCTCGTTGACGAAGGCATGATCGACGAAAAGAAAGCTGTTGCAATGATCGACCCCAGAAACCTTGACACTCTTCTTCATCCCCAGTTTGATACAAAGGCACTTAAAGCAGCTACTCCTGCTGGTAAGGGTCTTGGCGCATCTCCCGGTGCTGCTTGCGGTAAGGTA
>JAZQZU010000039.1:0-6100 GCA_045634165.1 Acutalibacteraceae bacterium | reverse complement strand
ATACCAAACAGTCCGCTTATAAGACTGACCATAGGTGGCGCTAACATAACACCAATGTAGGCAAAAGCTATCTGTGAGCCCATAACTGATTGTGATACTTCTTTTCCGAAATTGTGAGGTGTCAGGTGTATCATATTGGGGGAAATAGAACCATTACCAAAGCCTACAAGGAACAAACCAACCACAGTAACTGCACCGTGCAAGGGAAGAAGCATAATTGCAATAGCAGGAGCAAGAATAGCACAACCTATTCCAATACGTTTCCATGTGCTGATTTTATTGGAAAGCAAGCCGGAAAGAAAACGTCCGATTGACATTCCAACATAATATATTGTCAGCGCAAGTGCGCCATACTTTATCTCAAACCCTTTTTCTTCTACAAGATATGTACTTCCCCATACTCCGCAGGCATATTCAATTGCATTGGTAACAAGCATAATAACCCATACCTGTCGCACTTCCGCCTTTTTAGCCATCTGCAAAAGAGTTAGGTTTATGCCTTTTTCCTCTTCTGCTTCTTCAGCCGATGATGTCTTTTTCCATAAAGGAACGGACACAATCAGCAAGATAGCAATAACCAACTGCACATAAAAAGCATAACGGTAGCCACCACGCCACCCTAAGTTACTTAACGCCTGCGACATAAGGTAGGGGCTGAGAGATACTCCCACGCCATAAAAACAGTGAAGAAAATTCATATGACTGGCTTTAAAGTGAAGAGCCACATAATTATTAAGCCCGGAATCTATAGCACCTGCACCAAGGCCGAGAACAACAGCTAATGGTATCATAAACCAAAAAGATGGAGAAATAGAGAAACCAAACAAAGCCACCGCAGTCATAGCTGTACTGAAAGCTGTCACCTTAGCAGTTCCAAGTTTATTGAGAATTCTTGCACTGAACATACTCGATAACACAGTGCAACCTGAAATGAGAAATGTTAGAACGCTTACTGCTTCAACAGGTATTGCCATCTCTGTATGAATAGCAGGCCACGCAGAACCAATGAGAGAATCCGGAACTCCAAGTCCTATAAATGCAATATAAATTACAACAAGAAGTATAGTTGCCATAATTAAATACCCCCATAAAAAAACCAAACGTCGGATAAAACCTTCCACTCATAGTCGTCAGATTTATCCGGCGTTGTAATTACATTTGGCAAAGTATCAGAACCTTTTGAAATATACCACACTTGAAGCAAAAAATCAAGGGATTTTATATGCGTAATACTTAATATACTATAAATAATCAATTCACCAAATTTCAGTTTATTTAATTAATTCTATCATAAAACGAAGAATAAAAAAAAAAAATCGACTAAATGTTATTTATGGGACTAATACTATATCCCACCAAAAACATTACACTCTTGTTTTTATTGATGGTCAGTGTTAGAATTATCATATAAAAAATCATATTGTAAAGAAAGTGATACTGTGAGCTTATATAAATCATTCAAAAAGATGAGTTGCGTTTTAATTGCGTTTATGGTTTTGTGTTTAACTGCTTCACCTGTTTATGCCGCAACCACTATTGAAATCAATCACACTACTGATATTGCTGTTTCTGAAGATAATTGGTGGGACAGAGGTGTTCAATACGGACGAATTCTAGTTCTGAATAATCAAAGCAAAAAAGAAAACGACGTGCTTCTTGCAACCCATTGTGAGCTTAACGCAGGTCTTATAGATAAAACACCCGGTTATCCAATTTACCGAAGCACCGATAACGGAAAGACATGGAAAATTATCACCCGTGTTACCGATACTCTGACAGGTGCAAATTCAGAATGGAATCCAAATCTTTTTGAGCTTTCAAAGCCTTGCGGAGAATACCCTGCAGGAACTGTAATTCTTGCGGCTTGTTCAATTGACCCCCAACACAAAAAAGAGTCACACATCAGACTTTATTCCAGTATCGATGGCGGTTATTCCTTTGATCAGGGTGTTGTAGTTGCTTCTGCAGGCGGTCTTGATGAGGGTGTATGGGAACCATTTTTAACACAGCTTGATGATGGTAGTCTTGTTTGCTATTATTCCGATGAATCAGACCCCGAACACTCACAAAAAATCGTTTATAAGCAATCAAAAGATGGTGTAAATTGGGGTGAATCAGTAACTATTGTAGCAAGTGAAATCCCCGAAGAAAGACCCGGTATGCCCGTTGTTACAAAACTTTCTGATGGCTCATATTTTATGGTTTATGAGGTTGTTGAGAAGGACGGTATTGACGGAAACCCTATTTATTTCAAAAGGTCAAGCGACGGACTTGATTGGGGTGATTCATCACTTATCGGTGAAGAACTTTTAAGCAAAAACGGCAAAAAAGCATTAGGTTCTGCCCCCTATTGTGGCTGGACTCCCGTTGGTAGCAAAAACGGAACATTGATTGTAAGCGGAACGCATATGCGAAAAGGCAAAAGCAAAACAGGAGCTGATTATTTTATCAGCTACGATAATGGTTTAACTTGGGAAACCATTCCTCACATTATTCCATACACTACCGCTGACCACGTTGGTTATAGCAACTCTTTCGCATTTTCAAAAGACGGTAAAACAATGTATGCCATAAACAATCCACAAAGAGATGACAATCCCGATAAATCAAAAATGGTTGTTGCTGTCGCAGAGCTTCATGAAACAACCTTCACTCAACAAAACAACACAGCTATTGTTATTTTAACAATCCTCATCGTTATTTTACTCGCTACAATAATTACTCTTGGAATCCTCATTAAGAAAAAAATGAATGTTAAATAACACAAAACGCTCACTTACTGTTTCATTAACAGTAGGTGGGCGTTTTCTGTTGTTACAAGATAATTTGACAACTCTTGCTTTTGGGTTTATGCAAGTGATATAATTGAACAAAAAAGTTGGTGAGCATAGATGGAAACGGGAATTATATTCAATATACAGAAATTTTGCATACACGACGGTGATGGTATTCGCACCTGCGTGTTTCTGAAAGGTTGTCCTCTCAGGTGTATATGGTGCCATAATCCTGAAAGCCTCGATAGAGAACCGACCCTTTCCTTTAATAAACCAAAATGCTCATTATGTGGAAAATGCATTGCAGAATGTTCTGCTCGCTCAATTGAGAACGACACTTTGAAAATTGACCGTGAAAAGTGTGTGAAGTGTGGCAAGTGTACAGAACTCTGCCTTAACGATGTCAATGAAATTATTGGTAAAGAAACAACAGCCTCGGAAGTCTTGGATGAGGTTATAAAAGACAAGATGTTTTACGATGCATCGGGTGGCGGTCTCACCATTACAGGTGGTGAGCCATCATATCAACCTGCCTTTACATTAGAACTTCTCCGTCTTGCAAAAGAAAACGGAATTTCTCTTGCTATAGAAACTTGTGGTATTGGTTCCCGAGAATTCTATGAAAAATGTGCAGATCTTGGCACAACATTTCTTTTTGATATTAAATGCATTGACCCTGTTCGCCACAAGGCGCTTACGGGTGCAGATAACACTCACATTATGTCAAATCTTAAATATCTTATGGACAGAGGTGCGGACATTATCATAAGACTGCCCCTTGTCCCCGATTGTAATGACAGCGACGAAGATATTGCTATGTTGGCAACATTCCTGATTAAAAATAAAGGACTATACAGATACGCTGAGATTATGCCCTATCATACTCTTGGTATAGGAAAATCCGAAAAACTTGGCACAACTGCTACATACATCCACGATAGTACAACGGATGAAGAAATATCCCGTTGGTTAACACTTTTCAATTCTCACGGCATTGAAGTGGGAGTATCAAAATAAAAGAGGTTTATATATGACAAATTTAGCTCAAATTGATCCTTTCCTTTATGGATATTTTTTAGACGAGACCCTTGAACACGGTGAACGAGTAGGTCTTGCACTTCTACATGCCTCAAAGAATCTTGAAATAAAGATTTCACGTCAATTACTTCCTGAAACTGCGTTTGAAACCAAATACGGAAGTTCAGGTTACGCTCCTTCAGAAGGACTCTGGTTTTCTGAGGAAAACATTTTGAAACTTGCCGAGGAATTTCCCGAACATAGGGAAACACTCCACCGATACATTCAGGAATTAAATTTCTTTAAAAACAAGGCACAAATGCTTAATTGCGAAACTACCGATACTCTCAACCGTTCAGGTGCTGAATGGGGCGGTGGTTGGGGCGGCCATTCCAACCCCGATTACGGCAGAATAATCAATTTCGGAACCGAACACATCCGCACAATAATCTCAGAAAACCGTGATAATCATCCTGATGAGGCTTGGTTTTATCGTTCATGCTCATCTCTCCTTGATGCCATAGATATTTTCGGTGAAAGATACCATGAATCTGCTCTCCAAATGGCTGAAAAATGCGAGAACACCGAAGATAAAGCATTTTATCTGCGTATGGCAAAGGCATTTGAAACAGTACCGAAGAAACCTGCTTATGATTTCACATCTGCTATGTATTCTTTTATGCTCATCTTTGCCCTTGACGGAAGCGATTCTCCCGGTAGATTTGATCAGTATATGTATCCTGCATATCAGAAAACCGAAAACAAAGAAGAAATTATCGACCTTCTTGACAGACTGTGGGACTATTTCCGCGACCACCGCTCCTGGAATCTCTGCATTTCCGGAAGTGATGAGAATTGGAACGATGAATCTAACGAGCTTACATACGATATTTTAGCTATGGTGAGAAAGAAAGGCTATAACACCCCCAACCTCACCTGTCGCGTTCACAGAAACACACCCGATAAGCTATGGAATGCTATTGCCGATACTCTCGCAACAGGAACAGGACTTCCTGCATTATACAATGACGATGTAGTTTGCGTTGCTCTTGAAAAAATCGGTATTCCATCCCAAGACAGTCACGATTACTGTATGAATGGTTGTAACCAGATAGATATTCTTGGCAAGAGCCATATGGGTCTTGAAGATGGCGAGGTTTTATTCACCAAATGCCTTGAGTTTGCACTCCATAACGGCATTGATGCTATGACGGGTAAGAAAGTTTCTATTGAAACGGGTGACCCAAGAACCTTTACTGCCTACGAGAGATTTGAACGTGCATTTATGGACCAGCTCGAGTTTGTAACCTACAATTCTTGTAGCAGTGCAAATGCATATCAACATATGCGCGGTGTATTTCAGCCCCATCCCTTACGTTCCTGTCTTATTGAAGGTTGTCTTGAAAAAGGTCGTGATTACAGAAATGGTGGCCCCCTTTACAACCACGGGCAGATTTTAGCCGAGGGTATTGCTGATACGGGCGACAGTCTTTATGCTATTAAAAAACTGATTTACGATGAAAATAAATACACAATGTCAGAACTTATTGATGCCCTCAATACAAACTTTGAGGGATACGAGCAACTCCACCACGATTTTAAGAATTGTGAGAAGTTCGGTAATGATATTGAAGATGTTGATAATATAACCGCACGCGCCCTCAACCGTTTCTTCACTGTTCTCAAGCGTAACAATACTTATAGAGGAGGCATATTCACAGGTGGATGCAGTACATTTAATCGTGCCGCCAACTACGGACGTCAGACTGCAGCACTTCCCAACGGAAAGTTAAAGGGAGAGCCCCTCCTTGCAGATAGTATTGCTGCAACACCCGGACGTGATATAAACGGACCCACCGCACAAATCAAATCTGTTCTTAAATTCAATCACTCAGATGCTTGCAGCGGATTTGTGTTCCAAAATAAGTTTGAAAAGAAAATGTTCACAAACGAGAAAGGCAAGGCTTCTTTCATCGCCCTTGCAAAGGCATATTTTGCGGGTGGCGGACAACAATACACCATTACAGTTGTTTCACCCGAAGACCTGATTGACGCAAAAGAACATCCCGAAAATCATCGTAACCTTATAGTCCGCGTCGGTGGCTATAGCGATTATTTCACAAACCTCACCGACGAGCTTCAGAATAATGTTATTGAAAGAACATTTATGGATGCGTAATTTCAAAATGAATACTTACTAAAGAACGGACAGGGGTAACCCCCTGTCCGTTCTTTGACTTTTTAAATCACATTAAAACAACAAAAATAGAACCTACAAGCAAACCGCCAACAAATCCTGAGATATGTTC
>JAZQZU010000038.1:0-27645 GCA_045634165.1 Acutalibacteraceae bacterium | reverse complement strand
GATCACACGACAGATCCGTGAACTGAAGCAAAAGTCCGATGAGTTCGAGCAGATAACCGCTTCTATGAACGAGGGACTTGTTCTCCTTGATAAAAAGGGTATGGTAGTTAGTATCAATGCCGCCGCTAAAAAGCTGTTTTCGGCTGATGAAACGGCGGTTGGTCGAGATTTTCTCACCATTGACCGTAGTACCGATATGAGCCGTGCCATTGAAAAGGCGCTTGACGGCAAGAGAGCCGAGTTTCGTGAGGAAAGAAACGGCAGTGAATATCAGTTTGTTATTAACCGTACCGAGTCGGACGGAAAGACGGTGGGCGTTGTTATTCTTTGCTTTGACGTTACTGAAACGGCGTTTGCTGAGCGTAACCGTAAGGAATTTACCGCCAATGTTTCACACGAACTGAAAACACCACTTCAATCTATTATTGGTAGCGCAGAACTTCTTGAAAACGGACTTGTTAAGCCGGAGGATACAAAGCGATTTGTTGGCAACATCAAGAATGAAGCCACCAGACTCGTTTCGCTTATTAACGATATTATCCGTCTTTCTCAGCTTGATGAGAACAGCGAGCCTGCCGCCGAGTCGGTTGATCTCTACGATGTGGCAAACGAGGTCATTGAGGTGCTAACAGTATCAGCATCGAAAAAGCAAGTGGAACTTCATCTAAACGGTGAGTCCTGCGTGATGAACGGTATCCGCCGATACCTCTATGAGATTATCTATAATCTTTGCGACAACGCTATCCGCTATAACAAGGAAGGCGGCAAGGTTGCGATTGACCTCAAAAACACAGACGGCAACTTTGTTCTTTCTGTCAGCGATACCGGCATTGGTATTCCTGCCGAGCATCAAAGCCGTATCTTTGAGCGCTTCTATCGGGTGGATAAGAGCCATTCCAAAGAAACCGGCGGCACCGGTCTTGGCCTTTCTATTGTAAAACACGCTGTTGCTTATCACGGTGGTATGATAAAACTTGATAGCAAGGTTGGAGAAGGTACGACCATAACGGTTGAATTTTAGTTACAAAGGCATCGCTTCGGCGGTGCCTTTAATTATGCCCATTCTATGCCTCTTTTTTGCCTATAAAAAGACGATTTTTTGCCGATGACATTGGGATATGAATCATATATAATTGTTATCGTGGAAAAATATAATTTAAGAAAATTTTTGCGAAGTGATTATATTTTCGTTTTTCTATACGTGTTTATATTATGAAGGGACAAATAAAGGTAGGGATATAGAATGCACAAAACAAAATATTATGATTTTTCGGGAAGAGATGGTCAAAGGATTAAAGAGGATTTGAAAATGTTCGGATTACATCATGCAACAATTTCTAATTTACCAGCAGATTTCTTTAGAATGAGTAAAAGCCAGTTAGAAAAGCTATCAGAAAAAGTGTCTGATGCGTTTATTTCCGAAATGTATGATATTCCTCAATATCAAGTTGAGAAGCGTCGGGGAGATTTTGGCATTACTCAATTGATGCATACTTTGAACAGAATGGAGCGTGAAGAAGAGACAGCGCAGACCTTCAAAGAAATACTGAGAATCGTGTCAAATGAGTATAATAATGGCAATATTCCACATACTAACTCCACACCATTAAATAGTGAAAAGGAGTTAATATATATGAAAGCCACTGGAATTGTTAGAAGAATCGATGATTTAGGCAGAGTTGTTATTCCCAAGGAAATCAGAAGGACACTTCGTATTCGTGAGGGTGACCCGTTGGAGATTTTTACCGCAAGTGACGGAGAAGTTATTTTTAAAAAATACTCGCCCATGGGTGAGTTGTCGGAATTTTCGGGGCAATATTCGGATATATTAAGCCGTACTGCGGATTTACCCGTTATTATAACCGACCGTGACCACGTTATTTCCGTTTCAGGTCTTTCCAAAAAAGACTATATGGACCGCCATATTTCAAAAGAACTTGAAGAAATCATGGAAAACAGGGATAAATACATCAAAACCCGTGATAACGACCGCCTCTACCCTATTGATAATTGCGATATTGAAGCCCTTACGGCATTCCCCATAATTGCCGCAGGTGACATTGGCGGTGCGGTTATTTTCTTAAGCAATGGCAATTACTCAAAGCTTACAGACACAGAAGTTAAATTAGCTCAGGTTGCCGCCACATTCCTTGGCAAACAGATGGAGGAATAAATAAACAATACTTTTGATTTTTCTTTGTTAATATCTTCCAAAGGATTTTTATTGAAGAAAACTGCTCTTTGTGATAAAATTAAGGTGTATGTGAAAACACTTTTACGCAAGGAGCAGTTTATGATTTCAAGAGCAGAAAGAACCGAAGATTTAGCCAAAAACCTAAAAATATATGTTAGTGAAGCTCATATTTTCACTTCCGATGCTATTGTTCTTGCATCCTTTTGTGCTCCGCGTCACAAAGATAAATGTTGCGACCTTGGTACGGGTAACGGCATCATTCCCCTTTTGTGGCTTCGTGACTTTCAACCTAAAGAGATTACGGGTGTGGAACTTAGCGAAAGCGCCATTAAGCTTTTTAACAAAACCCTTGAGGAAAACAACCTAAAAGACAAGGTGCAACTTGTACATTGTGATTTAAGGGCTTTAAAAGGCGTTTTACCAAACGAATATTACGATATAGTCAGTATTAACCCTCCGTACAAAAAACTCGGTACAGGCATTGTAAACGAAGGTGAGGACTACAAGAATGCACGTCACGAATTCAACTGTACTCTTGATGATGCGGCAAAGGCGGCATCCCAGCTTTTGAAATTCGGCGGTCGTTTCTGTATCTGCCAACGCCCTGAAAGGCTTCCCGATATTTTCGCAGCAATGCGTAAGTTTAAAATCGAGCCAAAATCCATGCGTGAGGTTATTCAACGAGTGGGCAAAGAGCCGAGCCTTGTGCTTGTTGAAGGTAAAAAGGGCTCTGCTCAAGGGTTCAGAATAAGTCCTCCCCTTATTTTAGAGGATGGAAAAGGCAACTACACCCCAGAAGCAGAAGAATTATTCAATTCATATAAATACAAGGAGTTGTTACATAATGAAGTATGATGTTGTTATAGTGGGCGCAGGTCCTGCAGGTATTTTCACTGCCCTTGAAATGCGTAGAAGAAACTGCAACAAATCAATACTGATAATCGAGAAAGGTCAACCTGTTGAAAAACGCAGTTGTCCCAAGGCTAAAACCAAACAATGCGTTAACTGTAAACCCTACTGCCATATTACAACGGGCTTTTCGGGTGCAGGTGCTTTCTCCGACGGTAAACTCAGTTTAAGTTATGAGGTTGGCGGTGATTTACCCTCACTTATCGGAGAGGATTTCGCTCAGGAGCTTATAGACTACACGGACAAAATTTACCTTGAATTCGGTGCGGATGAGCACATTGAGGGAATCAGCAACGACGCAGAAGTTAAAGAAATACGAAAAAACGCCATTCAGGCAGGTCTTAAGCTTGTTGACTGCCCCATCCGTCATTTAGGTACTGAAAAAGCACAGACACTTTACCTTGAAATTGAAAACCACCTCAGAAACAATAACGTTGATATGATGTTCGGTTACGAATGTAATAACATTATTATTAAAGATGGTGTCTGCAAGGGCGTATTAATAAGCAAGGGCGAAGACCACCAACAAATTGATGCAGAAAGAGTAGTCGTTGCAACAGGCAGACGAGGTGCAGACTGGCTGGAAAAGCTTTGTAACGAACACGGTATTGAACACCAGGCAGGTACAGTTGATATCGGTGTACGAGTTGAAGTACGTAACGAGGTTATGGAAAAGGTTAACCGCGTACTTTACGAATCAAAACTCATTGGTTACCCCAAGCCCTTTAAAAACAAGGTGCGTACATTCTGTCAGAATCCCGGTGGTTTTGTTAGCCAGGAAAATTACGACAACGACCTTGCGGTTGTTAACGGTCACTCATACAAAGAGAAAAAGTCCAACAACACAAATGTCGCAATTCTTTGTTCACATAATTTCAACTACCCCTTTAACCAACCTATTGAGTACGCTCAGAAGGTTGGCGAACTTACAAATATGCTTGGCGCGGGTCATATTCTTGTACAAAGATACGGTGATATTCTTGACGGAAAAAGAACCTGGCCCAAGGAGTTGGCACAATCAAACTTACGACCCTCTCTTCCCGATGCAGTTGCAGGTGACATTACCGCCGCTATGCCCTACCGCGCAATGACAAATATCATCAACTTCATTCAGGCGGTTGACCACGTTGTGCCGGGCTTTGCCTCGACAGAAACTTTGCTTTACTCACCCGAACTTAAATTTTACAGTAATAAAATAAAAATGGATACCGGGCTTAACACAAGTGTTAAGGGTCTTCATTGCCTTGGTGACTCCTCAGGTTGGACCAGAGGTCTTATGATGGCATCGGTAATGGGTGTTTTGATGGGAAGATTTATAGCTGAATAAAAGATAAAAACCAGTTTCGAAAAATCGAAACTGGTTTTTTTATGTAAACTTAAAAGTTTATTTGCCTAAAACTTCACCGATAAGCTCGTAGAGGTTTTCGAGTTCTTCCTTAGTAAGCGACATACCTTTACCCATTTTCACGTGGTCGGGTGCCCAATCACGGATGTCATATTTGGGTACGCCATCGTTCCAGGAAATAAGGTTGAGTTCTCTTGTCCAACCCTTGCCGGTTTCGGAAACAACACCAAATTCTTCTTTGATTTCATACTTAAATTCTGCCATATTTATTTCTCCTTTTGAAAAATTAATTACTTTTATTATTGTCCTTCGGTTTCTTCGGGAGTTTCCGATGGTACTGAAACAAAACCGTTCATACCGAAAAGGACTGTTTCAACGTCATAATCCGAAGTCCACACAGATACGGGATAATCGGTAAATACATCTTCGACACTTAAGTCGGATTTACCCATTTCCTTTGCAAGACCCTCCATAGAATAGGAGTCAAATTTGCAACGTATCATATTAAGGCTGTCATACTCGGTGACAATAAAATCTCTTTTATACGTCACACCGTTATAACTTACACCAAAACGAACGAAATTGGTAATAAAATCGTTATTCAACTGAGTATAGGCATTAACGTCATCAAAATAAATGTCAAGCCACATAAATTCATCGGTTTTAGTAAGTTCCGCTTTTTTTACGCCCTGAGCAGCATTCACAAGATTCACCCTGTAGTCAAACTCTGAATCATCGCATTTTTTTGAATGAGTACCCATAAGGGTTTCAATCATTTCTCCGCTTGATTTTGACTGCAGACAGATATTAAATGGTAAATCAAGGACACTTTCATAAGTTACGGTAACCTCATCCGTAAGGGCTATTGCATTTGCAAAGTCATTTATTACGTTTAAGGTATAAATAGCCGCATTGGACTTGGAATCAAGCTTTAATTCACCGGGGCAACTGAACTGAGTACCATCGCCATTATAAAAGCAGAACACGGGGATATAGTCCTGATTATTTATATCACTTGCGTTATGCGTTTTTAAAAGACTGTCAATATCTTTGTACTTTACATTCAAAGAAACTGAAACCTCAGTTTTATCGATTGTGTAGGACACTATATTTTTATTATATAACGTCACATTCTGCAACTGTTCAACCGCCTCAGTTTCTGGAATGGTAGTGGCAAGAGTCGTGATTTCGGTAATCTCTGTTTCTTTGTTGCTGTTAATCTTTTCTTTAATACCTGATGTAACGTTGATTATTATAAAAAGGGCAACCGCTATAGCGATTATACCAAAAACCAACAGAATAGGATTTTTTTGAAGTTTGTAGCTTAAACTTTTTTTATTAGTGTCAGCCATTATTTTCTTCCTCCGTTGATTTTTTTGCTTTAGCCGCTTTTTCTTCCGCTTTTCGTTCTTTTTTCTCAGTACGTGCGGCTTCTTTTTCTGCCTTTTCGGTAGTTTTCTTTTCTGTTTCTACTGCTTTTTCTTCCGCCTTGCGTTCTTCTTTTTCAAGTCGCTCAGCTTCTTTACTTGCCTTTACAGCAGCTTTTTCTATTTCTTTTTTTGCCTTACGTTCCTCTCGCACCTCTTTCTTGGTAGGTTCCGGTGCAGGAGGTGTATCCGTAAGCTTCATAAAGTCAATTTTAGCCATTCGGGTTCTGGGAAGGGCATCAAGTATTGTAACGTGACTGGGACGTGAAAATCTTTCAAGTTTGGAGTCGCAATATTCCTTTATGCACTTGGAAACTTCATCAGGATTGTCAGTAGGTTGATTAAGAGATACGAATAATTTTATAATAGGTTTACTTCCAACATAACCCTGTACCGCACAGGCTTCGTTAATATAATCAAGTTTTAAAACTTCGTTCTCAATGTCGTTAGGGTAAACATTGTAACCCGAAATGATAATCATACGTTTTTTACGGCCTGTAAAGAACACAAATCCGTCTTCATCCATATAACCAAGGTCACCCGAGCAAACCCAACGTTTACCGTTTTCATCCACGTAAACACCGCTATCATCACTATCGTAATAGCCGTCCATAACAGTTGTTCCTGAAATTACAATTTCACCAATTGTGTTTCGAGGAAGTTCCTTGCGCTCTTCATCCCAAATTTGAACGGTAATACCGTCAAGAGGTCTGCCGATAGAATCAGGTTTATATGAACCTGAAATATTGGCTGTACAAACTGAGCTTACCTCAGTTAAACCGTAGCCCCTGTAAAGTCTGCCCTTGGCACGCCATTTTTCAAGGTAGGAGTTAAAGGATTTTATAAAGGTTTCGCTTACGAAATCACCACCCGCCCACAAAAGACGGAGTTTTGATAGATGTTCACCATCAAAGAGTGATGAATCGTGCATCTTCTTGAACATTGCAGGAACACCAACGATATAGGTGATATTATATTTTTTCATAAGCTTTATGGCTTTATCTGGATTAAAGGTAGTCATAGGAATACAGGTGAAACCTGCACACATACTGAAATGCATTACAACGCCGAGACCGAATGCATGGAACAAAGGCAAAACTACAAGTGAACACTCTGCACCGGGTGCATGGGGTGAATCAAAAAAGCTTAACTTATAGGCCAACTCGTTAAGGTTGGTGCTCGTAAGCTTTATTGTTTTACTTTTACCTGTTGTACCGCCACCGTGTAAATAAACAGCAATATCGCTACCGTTATTTGTCACCTTAGGTGCACAAAGATTAAGATGACATATTGTGCTGTAATGTACAGTTTCCGCAGAGGGCGTTTTGGATTTAACCTTTATTTTCTCATAAATCTTAAAGGCGGGACGCTTGATTGACGAAACATAATCGGAAGGTGAACAAACAATTACGGGTCTGTTACGTCGTCTTAACATACTGACATATTTTTCCATAAGAATGTCCAGCACAAATATTGCCTTTGAATGGGTGTTCTTAAGAATTTCCTCAAGAACATCGGGAGGTGTAAGAGGGTGAACAATATTGGCAATAGCACCGATACGGTTTACGGCATAAAATGCCACAAAGCTTTGAACAGTGTTAGGGAGAAAAAGAGTAACAACATCCCCTCTTTTTATATTTTTACTGTTAAGGTATCCCGCGATAGACTCAACGTCTTTTACAAATCTTTTGCGACTAACAAGGTTACCGAAGCTTTCGGCTACATCATACACACCAAAATCCTTGGTACATTCACAAAAGAACTCGAAGCAGTTTCTGTTTTCGGGTTTAATCATAAAAATGATTCCTTTCGAAATAATGCAAATTTACATACATAGTCCATTATATTTTATATTTTTATACACTTATTGTCAAGTTTATTGTTTCATTTATTAACGTGCATACTCTTTTTCAATTTAAATGAAGGTAAGTTTTTTGATGAATATGCTTGATAATAAATTCGCCTTGTGATAAAATCATCAGTGGATTAATTATAAACACAAGGAGTATATCAAATGGAAAAGAAATTAGTTTTTGGTGCAATCGGTCTTATGTTCGGTAACGCTCACCTTGAAGGTGCTCTTGCTTATGGTGCAGAGGTTGCTGCAATTTGTGACCTTAACGAAGAAACACTCAGAAAATCAGGCGAAAAATACAACATCCCCGAAGAAAAGTGGACAACTGACTACCACGATATTCTTAACAACCCCGAAATCAATATGGTTTCAATCGCCATCCCCGATCAGTTGCACAGACAAGTTGCTTGTGAAATGCTTGCAGCAGGTAAGCACGTGCTTTGCGAAAAACCCCTTGCTCTTACAAGAGAGGATATTGAAGCAATGGTTGAGGCTACCGAAAAATCAAGTGCTAAGTTTATGGTTGGTCAGATTTGTCGTTTCACCCCCGCTTTTGCAAAAGCTAAGGAAATTATTGATTCAGGCGAAATCGGCGAACTTTATTTCGTTGAATCCGAGTACGCTCACGACTATATGAACATTGTTAAAAACGCTAACATCTGGCGTGCAGACCCCGAGCGTCACGGTGTTATCGGCGGCGGTTGCCACGCAGTTGACCTTCTTCGTTGGCTTGCAGGTGACCCTGTTGAGGTTTTCGCTTATGGTACACACAAGCTTCTCCCCTCAGTTCCTTATGATGATGCTACCTGCGCTCTTCTTAAATTTGACGAAGAGCTTATGGGTAAGGTTTTCGTTTCAACAGGCTGTAAGAGAGACTACACAATGAGAACCTGTATCTATGGTACAAAGGGTACTATCATATGTGACAACACTTCACCCACAATGCAGCTCTTTGTAGTTGATGAAAACGACGAAGCTCCCCATGAGCCCCAGATTATTGAAATTGACGTTAACAACCACAACTATGTTAAGGAGTTCCAGGTATTTGCCGACACAATTTTAGCAGATGCCGAAATGGAAACTAGCGTTTACGAAGGTGCAAAGACAGTTGAAGTTTGTCTTGCAATTGTTGAATCTGCTAACACAGGCGAAAAGGTTAAACCAAACTATAATTTCTGATAAAAATTTAAAGAGTGTACACAGTAAAATGTGTACACTCTTTTTAATTTTCGTCTATTGGCATTGAAGCCACTGCATTTAGTGTAAGGTCAGCTCTTTTGCCATCCACAAACTCATAATAGCCCTGGGAGGCTATCATAGCCGCGTTATCACCGCAATACTTAAGGTCGGGCATATAGAGATTTATGTTTCGTTTACAACAAGCTTCCTGCATAACTCTTCGAAGTCGTGAATTAGCAGAAACACCACCTGCCAGAACGAGTGTCTTTGCCCCTGTATCCTCTGCCGCTGCCATTGTGTGAGAAACAAGCAAATCCGTAACAGCTTTTATAAATGATGCGCCTAAATCCTCGGGCTTTACTGTTTCACCCTTTTGTGAGGCATTATGTACAAGGTTTACCGCGAAGGTTTTAAGTCCCGAAAAACTGAAATCATATTTTGAATGTGCAATCTTCGGAACAGGGAATTTATATTTATTCTCGTCACCGTTTTTGGAAATTTTATCGAGATTCACTCCACCGGGATAAGGAAGTCCAACAGTACGTGCGGCTTTATCCATAGCCTCACCTGCTGCATCGTCACGGGTTCTGCCGATAACTTCAAACTCAGTGTATGACTTAACGTTTATAATATGAGTATGACCGCCTGACACCACCAAGGAAAGGAAGGGCGGTTTTATTTCTTCACTTGAAATGTAGTTAGCGGCAATATGACCTCTTAAATGGTGTACGGGCACAAGAGGTATACCTGTTGAAAGAGATACTCCCTTAGCATAATTCACACCGACAAGAAGGGCGCCGATAAGTCCCGGTGCGTAGGTAACACCGATTGCATCTATATCATCCAAAGTGCAACCTGCATCCTCTAACGCTTTGGAAACAACACCACATATTGCCTCTGTATGTCGTCTTGATGCAATTTCAGGTACTACGCCGCCATATACTTTATGTTCTTCAACCTGTGATGCTATAACGTTTGAAAGAACCTTTCTTCCGTCCTCTACAACGGAAGCGGCTGTTTCATCACAGGAGCTTTCTATACCGAGTATTTTCATATTTCACCTCTGTGTGTCATTAAGAGTGCATCTTCGCGTGGGTTTTCGTAAAAATTCTTGCGACTGCCCACTTCTTTAAACCCCATTTTGGAATATAAGTTTATAGCACCTACGTTGCTTTTACGCACTTCAAGGGTAATAAACTCCGCTTTTTCCGAAAAGGAAAGATCAATAAGATTTTTAATAAGGGCTTCCCCTACCCCCTGTCGCCTGAATTCAGGGAAAACTGCCACATTTGTTATATAAACCTCACCTACAATATTGTGTGCGCCTATATAACCGGCAATCTGCTCTTCGCAAAATGCTACAAAAAATCTTGCGTGTTCATTTGATAATTCTTCTCGCAGGGCATTTTCGCTCCAAGGCGTTGAAAAGCACTCTGTTTCTAACATTGCCACCTGACCCAAGTGGACTTCACTCATTTTTTGTATATCAATATTCATCATTTTGTATCATACCAGGTTTTACCGCAAGCAACCTCAACAGTAAGGGGTACCGAGAGTTCACAAGCGTTTTCCATAGTTTCCTTAAGAAGGTCTGCTACCTTTTCTGCTTCATTTTCAGGAGCCTCAATAATCAATTCGTCGTGAACCTGCATAATGAGTTTTGCTTTGGGGAAATCCTCTTTCAAGCGCTCATAAACACGAATCATAGCGATTTTAATAATATCCGCAGCCGTTCCCTGAATAGGCATATTCATAGCCACACGCTCACCAAAGCCACGTCTTATGGCGTTTGACTCCTGAAGCTCGGGAAGATAACGTCTTCTGCCGAAATAGGTTTCGGCATAGCCTTTTTCTTTGGCACTTATTTTGGAATTTTCCATAAATGCCGCAACGCCCGAATAGTTGGCTAGATAGCCTTTTATATATCTGTCTGCTTCAACTACGGATGTGCCGATATCCTGTGAAAGAGAGAATGCGCCGATACCGTAAACAATACCGAAGTTTACCGCTTTAGCCTTACGACGGTCGTTGGGTGTAACCTCATTAAGAGGAACACCAAGAACCTGCGATGCGGTAATGGAGTGAATATCCGCACCACTTATGAAGGCATTTATCATATTTTCGTCATTTGCGAGAGCCGCGAGAACGCGCAATTCAATCTGCGAATAGTCTGCATCCACTAAAACGTAGCCCTCTTTAGCGTTAAAGAAGCGACGTAATTCCCTGCCTAACTCAGTTCTTACAGGAATGTTCTGTAAATTGGGCTCGGCAGATGAAATTCTGCCTGTACGGGTTTCGGTCTGGTTTAAAGTAGAGTGAATTCTGCCGTCGTTATCAATAACCTTTAAAAGACCCTCACAATAGGTTGATTTAAGTTTCTGTAATCCACGGTATTTTAAAATTTCGTTGATAATGGGGTGTTTGTCCCTTAAGGATTCAAGAACATCCGCATTTGTGGAATAACCGCTTTTTGTCTTCTTACCGTGGGGAAGATTAAGCTTATCCTCGGAAAAGAGAACGTCGCTTAACTGTTTGGGTGAATTAAGATTAAACTCGCACCCTGCTAAATCGTAAACATTTTTAAGACTTTCCTCAAGACTTGCTCCGATTTTATCACCATAGGCAATAAGACCCTCTTTATCTATCGAAAAACCCTCACGCTCCATACTTGCAAGGACCCTCGCCAAAGGTAACTCAATATCCTTAAGAAGTGTGTTCTGGTTATTTTCATTAACCTCTGCGGAAAGTTTTACACTCAAAGCCTCGATTACGGCACAGGCATTAACATTATCTTCTTCTGCAGAATAAAATTCCGCAAGGTCACCTGCATCAATTTTAATATTATTCAAGGAGTAAACACCCGAAAGGGCTTTTACGGAATAGTCGCTTGAATTGGGATTGAGAAGATACGCTGCAAGAGAAGTATCAAGAGCAATATTTACAAGTTCAATACCGCTTTCGTCGCAGAAACCAAAGAGTCTCTTTGAATCGTCGGTGTATTTTTCGATGGAATTATCTGAAAAGAGATTTGAAACAAAGCTAATAAACATAAAGTCATTGTTTGAAACCAAAGCTACACCCTCGGCGGTTTTAAATAACATATATTCAATGCCAAAATCGTTGTATTTTACGGTAAAAAAGGCTTTACCGTTGGTTTTAAGTGTATTATAAAGTACATCATAATTCTCTGCTTCATAGAGTTTAATGGTCTTTGTATCTGCGTTCTCGCTTACTTTAACAGAATCAAGGTTGAGTCGGTTTAAAATCTTGAACATTTCAAGTGAAACGAGAAGATTTGCCGCCTTTTCGGAGTCAGGCTCCTTAATTGCGTAAGATGTTAAATCCTTATTTATAGGTGCTTCAAGACATATAGTACCTAATTTTTTACTCAAAAAGGCGTTATCCCTAGAAGTTTCAAGCTTAACCTTCATACCGGGTTTGATATCAAGGTCTGCTAAATTATCGTAAATATACTCTATTGAGCCAAATTTCTGTATAAGGTCTGCAGCCCCCTTTTCACCAATACCCGCAACGCCGGGAATATTGTCGGAGGTGTCGCCCTGAATGGCTTTAATATCAATAAGTTTCTCGGGAGTTACGCCGTAAACTTCGTTGATTTTGGCAATATCGTATTTAACAGTCTCAGATTTGCCCATTTTTGTTGTTGCAAGAAGAACGTTTACGTTCTCACGTACAAGCTGAAGGCTATCCCTATCCCCTGTGGCAATGTAACAAAAATCATCTTTTCCACAAGACGCAGAAAGTGTGCCTAAAATATCATCCGCCTCGTAACCGGGCTTTTCAACTACTGTAAATCCGAGGTAACCAAGAAGTTCTTTAAGAGTTGGGAACTGCTCGATAAGCTCCGAGGGTGCAGGTTTACGTGTGCCCTTGTAAGCATCGTACATTTGGTGTCTGAATGTAGGTGATTTCACATCAAAGGCAACTGCTACGGAGTCGGGTTTATATTCTTCAAGCATACCGATAAGTATATTCATAAAGCCGAATATACCATTGGTGAATTTGCCATCTTTGGTTGTAAGTAATCTCACACCGTAAAATGCACGATTGAGAATTGAGTTTCCGTCAATTACAAGTAATTTCATAAATACCTCACTAATTGAGAGTTTCAAGAGTTACAAAAGGATAACCATTTTGAGAAAGATAACCAGGCTCATTAAGTGCTCTGAGGCACCCTAACGCCGCTACATTGGTATGATTACCGGGGATATTGACTTTAATACCCGTTACATCGGTTATATATTTATCCAAACCGTAAAGGTCCGCCATACCGCCACAAAGGAAAATACCATCATCGGTAATATCCTTGATTAAATCGGGCGGAGTTACCTCTAAAACATCTGTAATTACCTTACATACTTCATCTATACTGTCACGGATGGCATAATTGATTTCCTGCGCCGTAACCTCAAAAAACATGGGCATACCGTCGGACATATCCTTACCCTTGGAAATGGCAGCGATAGTCTCGTTACGCATTTTTGCACCGCCTAAAATGTGCTTAAGTTCTTTGGCGGTAAGTCTGCCAACAGCAACACCGCGGTTGGATTTAAGATATGTCTTTATTATTTTATCCATATTATTGCCGCCAATGGGGGCACTCTTAGCAACGGCAACACTACCCATAGTAACAACCGCAACGCCCGTTGTACCCGCACCTACATTTACAATCATAGTGCCGTAGGGTTTATTAAGCATAACACCTATACCCAGAGCGGCGGCTAAAGGTTCTTCGATAAGGGTTGCTCTGCCTGCACCTGCTCTGAGAATGCAACCTAAAACATTACGTTTTTCAAGGTTTGTAACCCCTGCAGGAACTGTAGCAACAACGGTGGGCTTGAATATTTTGTTTTTACAGATTTTTTCAAGAAATGCTCTTAAAAGTTTTTCACTGCTTTCAAGCTCGGAAACACCACCACTCAAAAGAGGGCGCACAAGTTTTATTGCATCGGGACAACGCCCCGTCATTTCGGCAGCTTTTGAACCTGCAGCAATGACGTTACCTGTTTCTCTTTCAAGCGCTACAACCGCCGGTTCACAAAGAACAACACCTTTACCCTCGACGGCGGCTGTTACGTAGCCCGTGCCTATATCAAGACCGATTTTTAAACCAACCATTGCTACACCTCCCCATAGTAACTTCATCATATAATTATACACCTCTTACCCCTTTTTGTAAACAAGAAAAACCATATTAAGGTTTACAAAGCGGCGAATTTATTGTACAATATTTTCATAGTACAATAAATGGAACAAAGGAGTGTTTTTTTTGGCAGGTGTAAAGAACTCAAAACTTAAACTTTTGTATCTTGCAGAGATTTTTGAACAGAAAACCGACGAAACCCACTATATTTCCGCTACTCAACTTTGCGATGAATTAGGAAAGCTTGGTATTCCTGCGGAAAGAAAGTCCATTTATAAAGACATAGACGTATTGAGAGAGTACGGCTACGACATTATCCACACCGGTTCGAGAAGCGGTGGCGGTTACTTCTTAGGTGAAAGAAAATTCCAACTTGCAGAAATACGCTTGTTGACCGATGCGGTTCAGGCGGCAAACTTTATTTCTCAGAAAAAGACCACCGAACTTGTTGAAAAAATCGAAAGATTTGCAGGTGAAAAACAGGCAAAAATCCTTCATTCACAGGTTTATGTTGATAACCGACCTAAAACCAAAAACGAGGATATTTACCACATTATACATAATATTAACGAGGCTATTACCAATGGCGTAAAGGTAAGCATCACTTACTCTCGTCGAAAAATAACTGACGAATTCAAAACCGCCAGTGAGGAAAAAACTTACACCGTAAGCCCCTACGCCTTTATATGGTCCGACGACCACTACTACCTTGTGTGTAACAACGAGAAATACGACAACCTTATGCATTTAAGAGTTGAGAAGATAAAAAAGTATAAAATCACCAACTCCCCTGCACGTCATTTCTCTGAGGTTTCAAATTACAAGAATTATTTTGATTCCGCAGATTACGCATCCAAACTTTTTAATATGTACAGCGGTGAACCAAAACCCGTTGAACTTGCATGTAACAACGATTTACTCGAGCCCATGCTTGACCGTTTTGGTGACAGAGTCCGTATACAGAAGCTTGACGAGGATCATTTTATCCTAAGAACAAACGCGGCAGTAAGTGACGGACTTGCGGCCTGGGTTGTACAATTCGGAGGCAGAGTAAAAGTAAGAATGCCCAATGACCTTATTTATATGGTAAAAAAGAAGGCGGAAGAAATCCTCGCTAATTACTAAAAGAAAAGCACTGTGAGAAATCACAGTGCTTTAATTATTATTTTTCAATTTTTTCGTAAAGGCTTATATCGGAATTATAAATATAATCGTTACCCGCAGCAGAAAAGCCCAGTCTTACACCTGTATCTTCGCCATTCTTTTCGTAAACGTCAACGTAGTAAACCTTAGCTCCGTCAACAGCAAAACCGCTATTACCATTAACAACGAAAACATATTCCCCAACATCTTTAGCAAGACCCAATTTCTGATATTCGTACTCAGAAAATCTTTGTCTCATAAGATAGTTATTTTCTTTATGGTACTGAAAATCAATATCGGGATCGTCTGGTATGGTGTTGGCGGGTGAAGTAGTCTCCTTCCCTGTTGTTTTTGTGGAAGATTTTGAAATCAAGGTGTATTTTTCAGTTTTTGCGTTATAAACATAACACTGAGTACCAATTATCATAAACGTACCCTCAGCGGTCTTTTCATCATCCGCAAAAGCTTCAATTTTGCAACCGTCTTTACCCTCGTAGGTGGTGGCACTAAGAACCAGATTGTATTGATCAATAGTCTTTTTAAGCCCTAACTGTTTGGCGGAATAAACCCCGAGCATAACCTTAGCAGTGTCAGGTGTAAGAATAATTGAGCCTGCATTGTTATCGATACCATAATATGTATCAGCCGTTTCAAGGGCGTGAGGGTCGTCAACATACTCTTTTTCACCGCAAGCACCAAGGCTCAACAACATAACTAAAGTTAACACTAAAGCAAAATATTTTTTCATTTGTAACATCTCCGAAAAAGGGTTTTATATTACATTTAATATACCCTTTTCGGAGTTTTTTGTCAACCTCACATAGTTATTTGGAAACAATAGCCTCTTTTTTATATTTTTCCCTCGTGGCAATTCCGCCCCGAATGTGACGTTCCTCTTTATTAACATCAAGAACCTTTCGAACCTCTGAAAAAAGTTCCGGATTAATCCGACGCAACCGCTTGGTAACATCACTGTGCACAGTAGATTTTGAAACCCCGAATTTTTTAGCAGTTGCCCTGACAGTTGATTTACTTTCAATTATGTAGCGCCCCAGATATTCTGCTCTTTGTTCATAATCGTAATTCATAGTTGTATATCCCCCTGAATGAGTTCTATACAAGTATATGAGTGGAGTTAATACGTTTATGACAGAAGTTTATAATCGGTATCAGACTCCTATATTTTGCATTCTGACTTTTGCTTTTTGCATAAAAAACCGCCCGACCTTTCGGTCAGACGGTTTTAAAATCACTTATTCGCCCTTCATTTCAAGAAGTTTAACTGTACCATCATAAGATGCCTGAGAAACCTTGATTGAATCAAAGATAGCTGATTTGATATCGTCGTCGGTTGCGCCGAGTTCTTTTGAGAAACGGTCAGGAATAAAGAGATTAATTGCCATAATATCTGCAAGTCCGCGAACGTCAATACCGCTTTCAATACCCTTTTCACCATATTCCTTTTTAACACCGCCAAGACCCATTCGCATCATCCAGGGTGCTACGCTGATAATCTTACGATTTTCGCCCATACCTCTTGCGGCATAAACGATTTTAAGGAATTCCGTCCATGTAAGGTTATACATACTGATGGGCCATGCCTTTGCACCTTTGGACTTTTCAGCGGCACCAACGATAACCTCACCTACCTGACGTACTGTAAGCATTGCAGTACCGCCACCGGGATACATTGTGAAGGGAAGTTTATCCATTCTCTTAATCTGCTCGATAAGGATAACCCAATCGGGCTTTCTACCGGGCTGAGTACCGAAAATCTAGGGAAGTTCAAGAACTGATACATCGAAGTTTTCATCAGCAAATGAGAATGCAACGTTTTCCTGGTCGATTCTGCTTTTGATGTAAGGATGCTTTTCAGTAAGCTTCATATCGGGACGCTCTTTTGCAAGATATGCAAAGTATGAACCGAGAATAACAGCACTCTTAACACCAACTTCTTTACAAAGAGGAAGAATTCTTTCGAGAGGCTGAATATTGTATTTGTAATATGCATCGTAAACAGGTGCGGGGAATTCAACACGCTCGTCGATACCTGCAGCGAAAACGAAGCAATCATGACCCTTAAGAAGTTCGCGAATTTCGTCATCTGTTTTTTCATAGATGTTGCAAAATTCGAGTTTCATTTCCTCAGGAATGGGTGCTCCTTCGGGGAGAGGAGGAAGAGCAACACTTGTTACTTCATGTCCTCTTTCGATAAATATACGTGCGGCTTCGCAACCAAGAAGGCCAGTGCCGCCAATCATAAATACTTTCATTCTGTAACCTTCTCCTTAAAGTTATCAAAGATTTCGGGGCCATATACGTTATCTTCGCCCTTACGGTCCCAAACCTGTGCAAAGAACGGATTGATTCTTGCTTCTTCGTCATATTTCCAGGGCCAGGGAAGTTCAGCAGGACACCAGTGACCACCTTTAAGAACAAGGTTGGGTGACATTTCAAACTCTGTACCTCTTGCACTTACCCATTTAACAGGTGTGTACATATCAACGATTTCTGTAGCAAGACATTTACCGCCTCTGAACTCTGCTGCTTTCTGAAGGTCTTGAAGAGTGAGAGAATCAAAGGGCTTTGTTTCATCATAACCGTGGTCAAGAACAACAACGTCGTCTGCAGTTGTCTGTTTAGCAGGGATTACGATATCGAAATCTTTCCAGCTTCTGGGAAGTTTTTCGTATTCTTCCATACTGCCGTAGTAAGCAGTCATTCTTACATCAACCTTGTTTTCTGCCCACCAGAGTGTACCATACTCGGGAGTCTCTGCGATTTTCTTCATCCAGAGTTTCTTAAGAATAGGTGCAAAGGGTTTTGCAAGGAATGCTAATTTATAGTAAGACTCAACGTTGTTCATCATACTCTTGAAATACTCCTTAACAGGAATATTTGCACGGAAATGACAATATTTCTCAAGTTCATCACCGTCATAGTACCACTGACCGTGGAAGTTACGGGTTGTGAACCAATGGGGGTCAAAGAGTTTCTTGGGTGAACCAAGGCCAAGTGTACCTAAAAGGAGTTCCTCAAACTCGTAGTTTGTAATTCTGTATTCTTCACCTGAACCGATGTTGTAGAATCTTCTCCAGAATTCTTCGGGAATATCGTCACCACAAACGTTTGCAAGAAGACGACCTGAGTCCTCAACTGTTGCCCATTCAAGCATACCGTTAATCGGAACGTGGTACATAATGGGCTCAAGATTTTTAAGAATCGCAGGGTAAAGAATACCTGACTGACGGAGTGATACCCAATGCTTAAGACCTGATTCAGCAAAAACTGCCTCAGCCTTGATTTTACTGATAGCATAGTGGTCGTAAACACTTACCTTGAGTGGGTCACCTGTTCTACCCCAGTGGATGGGAGCATTTCTGTCACCTGTTTCAGCAACTGTACCTATGTAGACAACCTTAACAGCGTCGGGGTCGGGCTGAGCTTTAACTGCATTAACAATATTCTGAGCAGCAGCAACGTTTGTTTTCTGAGTTTTAACAGGATAGTAGTCTGCAGCGGGTGAAACCATACCACCAACGTGAAGCACGTAATCGGCACCGTTTACCATTTCAAGAACATCATCATAATTAGTAAGGTCACCCCAAACTAATCTAACTGCAGGATCATTTTCATAAGCTGCGAATTTTTTTCTGTTCTTTTCACTGTCTCTGTTAAGAACAACGATGTTGAATTCATTTTTCTTGGCATAGAGCTCTTTAAAACCTGCCCAACCCATTGTACCTGAAGAGCCGGTAAGAGCAACTGTCTTTTTCTGCATAGGTATTACCTCCATTTATTAAATATCCATACAATATAAAGTATAACTTTTTTGGCTACGCTTTGTCAATAGAAAATGAACCATAATTCGCCAAATTTGTTAAAAAAACAACAAACCGTAAGGAACATATAAATCCTTACGGCTCTGTATTTGTTATATTCGAAATTTACCCTTAATTTTTCGGGAAACTCGCTCTATCAGAACACCATTTTTGGTAATGGCAAAATCATACATTATAAACGCCACATTGGCAAGAACAAGAAGTAAGGGAATGGTGAATTTACCCAATTCCGTGTACTCCTCCCCTGACACACCTAAAAACCACACACCGATAAAGCCTATACTTACTGCCGCCACATTAAAAATAAGCGTTTTCAATACACGCGACAAAACTCGGGGAAGTTTTTCAAAAGCATTTTTTATAAGCGGATAATACCCGAAGAACACGGTATACGTAAGGGCGGTTTCTTTATCCGTCAAAAGCATCATAGACAATACTGCGCTGGAAAAATAAACACCCAAAGCCCATTTTTTACCTGCGATTTCACTTACAAGCAACACACCGATACTTGTGACTATTGGTAACACATACATAAGCACCGGCAGAAGTGTTGAGGCAAGCATAATTACGACGGATAATGCCGTTATCATACCGCAAAGGGCGGTAATTTTAGCCTTTTTCATCAGTCGATAACAACCTCGTGACCTGTTCTTGCAGATTCGTAAATTGCATCCAGTATCTTCATAATTTCAACGCCATCTTCAGCAGGAGCGATACAGGGTGTGCCATTCATTACACAATCAACAAAATGGTCAATCTCACGACAGAAAAGACCGTCAAAAGCAAGGCTTGTATCCTTATTGAAACTCATATCAACAAGATAGCCGTTTTCGTCGGTGAATATCTCAACCTGAGGGTCAAGTTTAGCACCCGCTTTAGTACCGAAAAATTGAATATTGCCCTCACCATTTTTGATATTGAGTGAGAAACTTGCTTCAACAGAAAGCACAAGACCATTGTCAAAACGAATAAGTGCAGTTGCAAGGTCTTCAACATCACAGATATCGTTATCCCCTGCTGAAACAGAATTATAACTCTTACCGCCTTTGATTTCGGGTCTGTTGAATAATTTTTGGAAAGTAGCACCGTAAACCGAAATGGGCTTGGGGTTACCGCAAAGATATCTTGAAAGGTCAATAACGTGAACACCAAGGTCAATAAGAGGTCCGCCACCTGAACGGGACTTATCACCGAACCAACCACCGGGGTTACCGTTACGACGTAAATAAGTAGCTTTTGCATAATAAATTTCGCCAAATTTACCTGCATCAATAAAGTCACGCATAACGTCTGCGTCGTTACCATAACGACGAACAAAACCTATCTGGAGATGTTTGCCGTTCTTTTTTGCAGTTTCAAGCATTTTTTCAGCCTCAGCAGTGTTCATTGCCATCGGCTTTTCGCAGATAACATCCTTACCCGCGTTAAGGGCGGCTATAGTACATTCAGCGTGAGCAGAGTTCCAAGTAGTAACACTTACAATATCAATTTCAGGTAAAGCCTTGAACATCTCCTCCTTATCAAGGAAGCAACGTTCTTCAGGAATACCGAATTTTTCCGCCATAAATTTAAGTTGTTTTTCATTAATATCACAAAACGCATAGAGTTCAACATTGGGGTTCTTGATATACCCGTTAATATGCTCGTAGGATATACTACCAACGCCTATAACTGCGGCTTTTAAAGTATTCATAATATTTCCTCCGTAAAAAATTTTTCTTACAGTGATAATTGTATCATTTTTACGATTATTTGCAATACTATTTTTGATATAAATTTCATGATACTTATAGACATTAACGTAAAAAGAATGTATAATTCACACGTACTTATTTTTTTATGAAAAGAGTTTTGGTTATGGAATACTTGTACGAAATGCACGCACATACAGTTGAAGTTAGCACCTGTGCCGTTGCCACCGCAGAGGAAATGATTAAATGCTACGAGGGTAAGGGTTATACAGGAATTATAAGCACTAATCATATGAATAGTTCAACTTTCAAAAGAGTTGGGCTTGAGGATGCTTCATGGGATGAAAAGATAGACCATTTCCTTAAAGGCTATGATATTTTAAAAGCCGCCGCAGGTGATAAATACAAGGTTATTTTAGGTATGGAGATTAACTTCTACAACCACCCTAATGATTACCTTGTTTACGGCATCACCGAGGAATTTTTAAGATCACACGGTGATCTTATGGCTATGGGTCCCAAGAAATTTTCAAAACTCGCTCACGAAAACGGTCTTTTAGTAATTCAGGCTCACCCCTTCCGTCGTGATATGATTATTGAGGATTGGAAAATCCTTGACGGATATGAGATTTTCAATGGTAATCCCCGCCACCATTCCGGTAACGAAACTGCTGAATTCTGGGCAAAAATCCACAACAAATCAATTGTTACATCCGGCTCCGATTTCCACGAAATTGAAGATGCGGCAATCGGTGGCATTTACTTTAAAAAGCCCATTGAAAACAACGAAGAATTGTTAGAGGAATTACGCAAAGGCGATTACAGAATTAAAATCTCCGATATTCCCTATTCAAGACCCGAATAAAAAACATTTAAAAATCACAAAAGACTTTATAAATTATTGAAAACAGTGGATTACTGTGATATAATTCCAATATAAAAGTTTATTTGAGGTGTGTTTATGTCAAAGTGGATTGATAACAAGACCGTAATCATCACAGGTGCGTCAAGCGGTATCGGTAAAATGCTTGCCGAGAGACTTATAAAAGAGCACAACTGTAAAGTAATCGGTGTTGCAAGAAGCGAAAAGAAAATGATTAACTTCGTTGAGGAGCTTGGGGATTATTCAAAGAATTTTTCATATAGACTTTTTGATGTTTCAAGTTATGATAACTGGCAAAGCTTTCATGATTGGCTTGTTGAAAACGATATAGCTCCCGACGTTCTTATCAATAACGCGGGTGTTCTCCCCCGTTTCGACAGACTTATGAACTATACTAAAGATGAAATTGATGAATCAATCAACATCGACTTCTATTCAGCGGCTTATTCTTCAAAAATCATGCTTCCCCTACTCATGAAGAGTGAAACTCCCGCAATTATAAACGTTGCATCCTCTGCAGCACTTATGGCCCTCGGCGGAACATCAATGTATTCTGCAAGTAAAGCGGCAGTTAAAGGCTTAACAGAGGCTATGAGAGAAGAACTCAGAGGTGAAGCTTACATAGGTCTTGTTTGTCCCGGATTTACCAAAACAGATATCATGAGAAATCAGGGAGCTACAAACGGCACCAACCTTATCGATATGGTTTCTACACCCTGCCACAAGGCAGTTAACAAAATCCTTAAGGGAATACTTAAGAAAAAATCATACATTGTTGTTGGTTTTGACGGCAATGCAATGGGTAGATTTAACAGACTTATGCCTGTACAGGGTTCAAGACTTTTCAGTTCCGTAATCAAAGCCTTTAAAATTGACCTTTTCGCATCAACCTTCGGATACGAAAAGAAAGGCGATAAAAAAAGCAAATAAAATTTTTCTCATTTGCAATTTACATACAATCGGCTTGCCCCTCAATTTTGAATTTCGCATTAAAAAAAGCAGTCCTCACGGACTGCTTTTTTGATTATATGCCTTTTTCGTCGTAGAGGAAGATTGTTTCAAGTGCAATCTTAACACCTGCATCAATTGCCTGAGGACAAAGGGCGCTTACATCATCAAGTCTTGTATGATAATACTTTGCTGGAGTGGGGTCCATTGCAGTGAAAGCACTTGCAGGAACGCCTGCCTGAGACATAGCGGCGGCATCTGTTGAGCCTAACTCGATTGTACCAATAGGGGCATCTATACCGGCATTTTTAGCGGCTTTCTGTAAAAGCTCGGCTACACGGCGGTCATTTTTAACCATACCGGTCATATCCTTATCGTAAATCTTTGCAAATTCAAGTTCGCAGATTGTATCAAAGCTTACGAAGATTGTTTCAACACCGTCCTCGGTAAGCATATCTTTATTTGCTTTTGCAAAGGCCTTTGAACCACGAAGACCTGCTTCTTCACCACCTGCACAAAGAACTGCAACCTCTGTGTTTTCAAAACGGATATCGTTATCACTGAGGAATTTAAGTGCTGCACATGAAACGAATACACCTGAAAGGTCATCGTTAGCACCCATAACAGGGAGTTTATAGTTAGAGAATTTGAAAGCCATAACGAGTACGGGAACTGTTACGTACATAACACATGCAAGGACTTTTGCAACAAGTCCTGCTTCGCTCATCCATACAATAGAACCGAAAGCACCTTCGGCATTAATCATACCGAAAATGTTTGCGCCTATACCAAGAAGGATTGCAAGAACCGCTGTAACGATAATAAGAACAACAACGGGTCTGCCGCCTTTGTATGTATAGGTCCACTCGAAAGCGGAGTCTGTATGACCTGAAAGAATAATACGTTTTTTAGTTTCGCCGGAGGCTTTTCTTACACCGTAAACGTTACCGCTTGTTTTCTTGGGGAAGAAAATATCAAGAACAGGTTTATAGAAAATAAACTCACCAAGAACAAAGAACAATGCAAGAGCCGCAAAAGCGAGTGCAATTGCGTGGAGACCCAATGTGAAGAAAATCGCATTGAGGATAAGAAGTGCCGCACCGATGGGCACCCAAGCCATAAAGGCTTTGTCGCTGCATTTATATTCCTGACGTGTAGCCTCGTCACTGAATTTTTCAAGGTCTTTGAGCATATATTCCTGCGCATTCTTTTCGGCATCGCTACCTACAGGACGAGGTCCGAAGTTTTTACACACGTTTTTAATGCTCTTTAAAGCATAGTTTGTGTACTCTCTGACTTTAATGTCAAAATTGGGTATACTTTCGTTTGGTCTCATATCAATACCTCTGTTTCACTTTGATTTTTAACAATTATATAACATCTTTAAAAACATATCAAGGTTTTACATAAAACATATTACAATAAAGTTTTCAAATATTTACCTGTATATGATTTTTCACATTCCGCTACTTCCTCAGGTGTGCCGACAGCTACGATTTCACCGCCGCCACTACCACCTTCGGGACCTAAATCAATAATATAATCGGCAGTTTTTATTACATCAAGATTATGCTCAATAACCACCACCGAGTTATTGGCATCAACGAGCTTATTTAAAACGTCAAGGAGTTTTTTTACATCAGCGGTATGAAGTCCTGTTGTAGGTTCATCAAGAATGTAAATTGTTTTTCCGGTTGACTTTTTGGAAAGCTCAGTAGCGAGTTTAACCCTTTGTGCTTCACCGCCTGAAAGGGTTGTAGCAGACTGACCGAGAGTAATATAACCAAGACCCACATCATAAATAGTTTCAAGCTTTTTGCGGATTTTGGGTATATTTGAAAAGAAGTTCATTGCTTCTTCAACGGTCATATTAAGAACATCACTGATACTCTTTCCCTTGTATTTTACCTCAAGGGTTTCACGATTGTACCTTGCTCCGCGACAAACCTCACAAGGCACATAAACATCCGATAAGAAGTTCATTTCAATTTTAATAATACCGTCACCCTCGCAGGATTCACATCTACCACCTTTAACATTAAAGGAAAAACGACCTGCATCATAACCCTTGGCTTTTGCATCCTGGGTAGAGGCAAAAAGGGTTCTGATGTCATTGAAAACACCCGTATACGTGGCGGCATTTGAACGCGGGGTTCTGCCTATGGGTGACTGGTCAATATCAATAACCTTATCAAGGTTTTCGATACCAAGAATTTCGTCGTGCTTACCTGCAAACTTACGAGCGTTATTAAGCTCTGCTGCAAGTTTTTTATGAAGAATTTCATTTATGAGTGAGGATTTACCCGAGCCCGAAACACCTGTAACGGCTACAAGCTTACCCAAGGGTATTTTCACGTCAATATTTTTAAGGTTGTTTTGTCTTGCACCCTTTATCTCAATAAACTTGCCGTTACCATCTCGACGTTTTTCGGGAACTTCGATTTTCTTTTTTCCTGAAAGGTACTGACCCGTAAGGGAATTTTCGCAATTCTTAATATCCTCAACTGTACCTGCACACACGATTTCTCCACCATGTACACCTGCACCAGGTCCTACGTCCACAATAAAATCCGCCTGATTCATTGTATCTTCATCATGCTCAACAACAATAAGTGTATTACCCAGATCACGAAGATTACAAAGGGATTTGAGAAGTTTTTCGTTATCACGCTGATGAAGTCCGATACTGGGTTCATCAAGAATATAAAGAACCCCCATAAGGGATGAGCCTATTTGTGTTGCAAGGCGGATACGTTGACTTTCGCCACCTGACAAAGTGCCAGAAGCACGTGAAAGAGTGAGATAATCAAGCCCCACATTACAAAGAAACGAAAGTCTTGACTTAATTTCTTTTATTATCTGTTTACCGATAATTTCTTCTTTTTCGGTAAGTTGGAGGTTATTTATAAATTCAAGTTCATCACGGATTGACATATCTGTAAATTGAGTGATATTTACACCGCCCACAGTCACCGCAAGTGGCGCAGGTTTAAGACGTGCTCCCTTACAATCGGGACAGGGACTTGAGGTCATATATTGCTCAATTTCACGACGTGACCAATCACTCGTAGTTTCACGATAACGACGTTCAAGGTTATTTATAATACCCTCAAACTCGGTCATATAAGTACCACTACCGTATTCATTCTGTCGAACCATTTTTATACGTTCACCATTTGTGCCGTAGAAAATAGCATTTATACCCTCGGGTGAGATTTCCCTGAAGGGGGTATTGAGAGTGAAATTGTATTTATCCGCAAGGGCGTTATAGTACATCCCCGCGATACTGCTTGAATCCGTATTACTCCAACCGCAACCCTTAACAGCACCCTCGTTTATAGAAAGTTTGCGGTTAGGGACAAGCAAATCCTCGGAAACTCGCATAAACACACTGAGTCCCGAACAAGTGGGACAGGCACCGAAGGGATTGTTGAATGAGAACATACGGGGTTCAAGCTCGTCCATACAGGAGCCGTGGTCCGGACATGCAAAATTCTGAGAAAAGAGTATTTCCTCACCACCGACTACATCCACAAGCACATTTCCATCTGTAAGAGAAAAGGCGGTTTCAAGTGAATCTGTAAGACGCGAAACAATACCCTCTTTCATAATAAGGCGGTCAACAATTATTTCTATATTGTGTTTTATGTTCTTTTTAAGTTTTATTTTATCCGAAAGATCTGTAACTTCACCGTCGATACGGGCTCTTGAAAACCCTGATTTTGCGGCACTTTCAAGTTCTTTCTGAAACTCCCCTTTTTTACCCTTGGCAATGGGTGCAAGAATTTGAAACCTTGTGCCCTCGGATAATTTAAGAACCTTATCTACAATCTGGTCAATGGACTGTTGCTTTATTTCCTTACCGCAAACAGGACAGTGAGGCACACCGATACGTGCAAACAAAAGTCTTAAATAGTCATATATCTCCGTAACCGTACCAACAGTTGAACGGGGGTTTTTAGAGGTGGTTTTCTGGTCAATTGAAATTGCAGGTGAAAGTCCATCAATACTGTCAACATCAGGTTTTTCCATAATACCCAAAAACTGACGGGCATAAGACGACAGACTTTCCATATATCTGCGTTGACCCTCGGCATATATGGTATCAAAAGCAAGTGAGGATTTACCCGAGCCTGAAAGACCCGTAAAAACCACAAGCTTATCCCTTGGTATTTCAACGCTTACATTTTTCAAATTGTGCTCTCTGGCACCTTTGACAACTAAATTTTTCTCCATAAAAATCCTTTATTTTCCGCTTTTGAGTTTTTGTATTTTATCACGAAGATATGCCGCATGTTCAAATTCAAGAAGTTTTGCGGCAGCTTTCATTTCCTTAGTAAGTCTTTCAATAAGTTCATTCTTTTCACGCTCGGAAAGTCGTTTCTTTGCAACACGTTCCTGAATATTATCCTTTGAACTTATTTCAAGAATTTCACGAACGTCCTTTTTGATAGTCTGAGGAACGATATCGTGTTCTGCGTTGTATTTCATTTGTTTTTCTCGTCTGCGGTAGGTTTCACTTATAGCTCTTTCCATTGAGCCGGTAACCTCGTCCGCATACATTATAACCTGACCCTGTGCGTTTCGTGCGGCTCTGCCTATAGTCTGTATAAGTGAAGTTTCACTTCTTAAAAAGCCCTCTTTATCCGCATCAAGAATGGCAACAAGGGATACCTCGGGAATATCAAGACCCTCACGCAGAAGGTTAATACCTACAAGAACATCGAACTTTTTAAGTCGCAAATCTCTTATAAGTTCCATTCTCTCAATGGTGTCAACATCGTAGTGCATATAACGGACTTTTATTCCGTAGTTTGTAAGATACTCGGTTAAATCCTCTGCCATTTTACGGGTAAGAGTTGTAACAAGAACTCTTTCCTCTCTAGCTACACGTTCATTGATTTCACCAATAAGGTCATCAATCTGCCCCTCAGTGGGTCGCACACTTATTTCAGGGTCAAGAAGCCCTGTGGGTCTTATAACCTGCTCCGCAACCTGTGCGCTTTTTTCTTTTTCGAGTTCACCGGGAGTGGCGCTTACAAATATTTTCTGATGTGTTTTTTTG
>JAZQZU010000037.1:0-38930 GCA_045634165.1 Acutalibacteraceae bacterium | reverse complement strand
CTGAATTCTCTGTGGCAAAAATCTCTGCGTACCCTCTATGTTACTATGCGTGACAATTTTATGGATTGTCCTGATAGAGAAAGAGCCCAGTGGTGGGGCGACGTTACAAGTGAAATGATTATGACAATGTACTCTATGGACAGTAACTCCTACCTGCTGTATCAAAAGGGTGTTGAGGCAATGCTTTCTCACATTGACGATACAAAAGTGCTTCAGACTGTTGTACCTATAAGCGGTGACTATTTTGAGCTTCCCGTTCAGCAGCTTGCAGGAATCGTGGGTTTTCTCACTTACTATGAATATACCGGTGACAAGGCTTTTATCGAAAAGGTTTATGACGCTTCCCTCGACTACCTGAAACTTTGGGAAATAGGTGAAAATAATCTTGTCGTTCATCGCAGCGGATCATGGGATTGGGCTGATTGGGGCAATAAGGCCGATATGACAGCCATCGAAAATGCATGGGTTTATTATGCTCTTTCCACTATAGAGGAAATGGCGAAAATTTTAGGCAAAGACGATGATATCTCCTTTATTACCCAAAGAAAAGATGCTATCAGGAAGGGCTATAAGACACTTTGGACAGAAGATGGTTTCAAAAGTGAAGATGCAAAAAATCCTGATGACAGAGCCAATGCCCTTGCCGTTTTGTCAGGACTTGCAGATAAAGAACAGTATGATACTATTACAAATGTGCTCACAACCACTAAAAATTCAAGTCCGTATATGGAATATTATGTTCTCGAAGCCCTTTGCAAAATGGAGAAATATGAGGCTGCAAAAGACAGAATCAAGGACAGATATGAGGGTATGGTGAATGCGGATTACTCCACTCTCTGGGAATTCTGGGACTCTTGGCGTGGCACTAAGAATCACGCATGGAGTGGTGGACCTCTCGTTATAATGAGTAAGCATTTTGCAGGTATCACTCCAATTGAGGCAGGCTATGAAAAGGTTAAAATCGAGCCTCAGTACACTTTGTCCGACAGTATAAACTGTACCGTTCCAAGCGTAAAAGGGTTAATCACTCTGAATTATGAAAAGGCTTCCGAGAACTATATTATCAACCTTACTCTCCCACAAGGTATGAAGGCGGTTTTATATGTTCCTAACGGTGCTGTTGTAAATATTAACTCACAGGCTTATTACCAAAACGGTAAGTACCTAAACGGTGAAATCGGCAACGTGGAGATTGTGGAAAAGTAATTAAAAACCTAATAACCAACAATAAAAAGAATGACGCCTATGAAGTTAGCATTTAACCTCATAGGCGTTTTTTATGTTTCTTTAAAATTTTCTGTTCTTTTGTATACCACGGTAAATCAATGAAAAAATAACTAATAACAAAAATATGGAGGTAACAGAATGTTTAAACACGAAAAATTGCTTTTTCATCCTGTGGGAGTTGAACGTCCTAATCCGCAATATGCCGTACTTTTACAAGAACAGCTTGGTGGCGGAAACGGTGAATTGAAAGCAGCTATGCAGTATATGTCCCAGAGTTTCAGAATCAAAGACCCTGAAATTAAAGATTTATTTCTTGATATTGCCGCCGAAGAATTGGGTCACATGGAAATGGTGGCACAGACCATAAACCTTTTAAACGGACACGACGTGGACGCGGAAAGTGTACCCTCGGGGGAAATACAGTCACACGTAATTCTCGGTCTTAATCCCGGTCTTATAAATGCTTCGGGTTACTCATGGACCGGTGATTATGTAACTGTTACAGGTGATTTATGTGCAGATTTACTCAGTAATATTGCATCCGAGCAAAGGGCAAAGGTAGTTTACGAATACCTTTACCGCCAGATTGACGATAAAAAAGTACGCGAAACCATCGACTTCTTGCTTAACCGCGAAGAAGCTCACAATCAGATGTTCCGCGATGCATTCAACAAGGTACAAAATTCAGGGTCAAACAGAGATTTCGGAACAACCAAAGCTGCACGTATGTATTTTTCTATGTCAGACCCCGGTCCCGATGCATTTGCAACAAGCGAAACAAATCCCGTATCTTTTGACAAATAAATATTAAAATCTTACCATTTTTATCTTGATTGGTAACCCAAACCTCTCGAAAGGAACTTTATTTTCTTCGGGAGGTGTTTATATATAGTAATCCGGATATTTATGATAGCCTGTATTCCCTGTTATTGTTTTCTCTATTTTTTCGTGATACAATTATTTCAGTACATCTTCTATTGGTGGGAATTTTATGCTCGGAAGAATTATCATTATTGTTATCGGTATAATTATCATAGCAATGGGTATCTGAGATTTGCTTGGCAAGAGTATAGCATCCTACTTCCACGAAAGAAATGTTAAACATCGGCCCAAAAAACTGATAACCCCATAGCTAAAAAACTTGCTCCACATACAATAGCACTTGGTGCCATTCTTTTAATTTTAGGTATCGTAACACTGATAATAAACTGAGCCCTAAGTATTGAAAATACCTGGTAATAAATATGACAAAAATCCGAAACGCCTTTGCCAAGCGTTTCGGGTTTTATTTATCAAAGTATTTCAAGTTCACTGTAATTGTTAATATATATATCCACAAGGGCTTTCAGCTCCTCTTGTTTCGGCTCACTTTTATCATAAATGCCCACAACATTATAACCATTTGCCTTGGCGGTTTTAGCTGCGTAAAGGGCATCCTCAAAAACCCAGGTAGTTTCCTTTTCAGTACCCAGAGCCCCTAATACAACATCATAAACCTTAGGCTCGGTTTTGGATGCACCTACGGTGTAGGTTGAGTAAATTGCCGAGAAATAGTCAGTCATATTGTATTTTTCAAGAACCGCCAACAAAGCACTTTCCCCTGTTGCGGTGGCTATACCCATTTTTACACCTTTGGCTTTTAATTTTTCGAGGAACTCTATAATATCATTTTTCGGCTCAGTTTCCGTAAGATATCTGCCCCTTATATAATCAAAAAGCAGTTCAAGAAGCTCCTCGTAGCTTTTGTCAAGATTAAATCTTTCAATAGCGAGGTTAAGTGATTCACGAAGAAAAAGACCTTTGAAAAGTTCTTCATCCTCGGGTGTCATCTGAAGGCCCAAAAGTTCAAAAAGCTTATATCTTATCCCCTTCCAGACATGCATTGAGTCAAAAAGAGTTCCGTCAAAATCAAAAATAGCACCTGTTATATTCATTTTTCTCTCCTGTTTTGTTAATTCTGTTTTATTATACCCCGTCTTTTTTCAGTTTCGCTTAATATTGCTGCACCCATTATAAGCACAACACCAATAATTTCGTAAACTTTCGGCATCTGCATAAACACAATTGATGACAACACTATCGCGGATGCAGGGTCTATGTAGCTTAAAATAGCAACAGTACGACTTTTTAATTTCTTTATTGCGCCGAAGTACACAAGATACGCAATACCTGTATGAACAATGCCTACTATTACAAGAAGAACAGTTGATTTTGCATTAAATTTAATTTCTCCCATAGTTAAAATACCATAGGGTAAAACAACAAGTCCGGCAGTTATTAACTGAATAAAGGTCCTTTCGTAATCATCTGTTTCGCCCATAAATTTATTCATTATCATAACCGAAGCATAAAGCACCGCCGCACCCAATCCCGATAAAATGCCGATGATTTTTGATGCATTTGTCTGAAAAATGCCCGAAACTGCCACAACACCCATAAGTGCTACTAAAATACATATAATCTGTCGAGGTGTTAATTTATCTTTGAAAATAAAAGGTGATACACCAACCACCAACAAGGGTGCCATATAATAGCAAACTGTTGCCGCAGGTATTCCCGTATGGCGGTATGCTTCAAAAAGCAAAATCCAGTTAAAACCAATAGCAACACCCGATGCTAACAAAACAGGTAATTTCTTTGAAAGCTTTTTAAATTCGGTTTTATGCCCTTTTATAATCATTACAATAAGGATTACCAGAGCGCCGATTATACCACGAGACGCCGCAATAAAACCCGAAGGCATATCAATATATTCAACAAATATTCCTATGGTGCCGAAAACCACCATGGACAGTATCATAGCCAGTTTTTCTTTCATAATTTCCTCTTTTACGAATATACTTATTTTACGGGTGATTTTATGAAAAAGAATTTAGTTTTTTGGCAAGTAGCCGGATTTATTTTTACTTGTATTTTCGGTACGTTACTTCATTTTTTATATGATTGGACCGATGGTAACGTAGTTACCGCCCTGATTTCGGGTGTTAATGAATCCACCTGGGAACATATGAAACTAATGTTTTATCCCATGGCTATTTTTTCTATTATTCAATACAAATTCATGGGCTCGGATTACCCGAATTACTGGTCCGCAAAATTAACAGGGTTAGTTTTAAGTCTCGTGCTCATACCCATATTTTATTACACATACACAGGCATATTCGGAGTAAATGCAGACTGGTTCAACATAACTATATTTTTCCTGTGTGCCGCAATAGCATATTTCACGGAGTATAAACTTTTTCAAAGTGAAAAAGGCTTTGATATAAACACTAAAACGGCGGTGATTATCCTTACGGCAATATCACTTTTATTTACTGCAAATACATTTTCGCCACCCGAGATACCATTATTCCAGGATCCAATAACCAAGCTTTACGGAATAAATTAAAGGTCGATTTCAATACCTACGGGGCAATGGTCACTACCCATTATTTCATTGAAGATAAAACTATCCTTGACTTTTTCCATAATGCGGTCTGACACCACGAAATAATCTATACGCCAACCCACGTTTTTTTCGCGTGATTTAAACATATAACTCCACCAGGAATATTTCACTTCTCGTGGATACAGACTTCTGAACGTATCGGTAAAACCTGAATTCAGAAGTTCCGTAAACTTACCTCTTTCCTGGTCAGAGAAACCTGCACTGAAGTGGTTGGTTTTGGGGTTCTTAAGGTCAATTTCTTCGTGTGCAACGTTAAGGTCTCCGCAGTAAATCACGGGTTTTTTACTGTCGAGATTTTTCATATATTCCCTTAAGGCATCCTCCCACTCCATACGGTAAGATATCCTTGCTAATTCCCTTTGGGCATTGGGAGTATAAACGCACAAAAGATAAAAATCATCATATTCGAGGGTAATTGCTCTGCCCTCGTGATCATGCTCCTCAATACCAAGACCATAACTTACACTCAAAGGCTCGTGTTTTGTGAAAACAGCAGTACCCGAATACCCTTTCTTTTCGGCACTGTACCAATACTGAAAATAGCCTTCTTGCTCAAAATCTGCTTGTCCCGGTTGCATTTTTGTTTCCTGAATGCAGAAAAAATCCGCATCCGCACTTTTGAAAAAGTCGCCGAAGCCTTTATTAAGACAAGCTCTGAAGCCGTTAACATTCCAGGATATAAATTTCATTCAAGTTACTTTCCTTTCACGAGTAATAGGTTTATTATATCATTCCTTTTTTATTATGACAACGAAAGATTTGAAAACAAGAACAATATATGGTAAAATATTTGAAAAAACGGAAGGCTTTAATTATGCACCGAGTAAATAATGAACTTAAAAATTATATTTTACAATATATCTTACCCCAATATTCCCTCAATGACAGTGGTCACGGAATAAACCATATAAACTACGTACTGGAAAGATGCTTTATTTTTGAAAAGCAATTCAAAAATATTGACCCCGATATTTTATTCACCATCGGCTGTTTTCACGATATTGCCCACCACATAAACAAAGCAGAGCATGAAACCTTATCAGCTAAAGTGTTTTTTGAAGATGAAAAAATGAAAAGTTTTTTCTCTGATGAAGAAAGGTTATTAATCAAAGAGGCTATCGAGGACCACAGAGCATCATCCCACAATAAACCCCGAAGTGTCTACGGTAAAATAATTTCAAGTGCGGACCGTTCAACCGATATTGAGGATTTTTTACGACGCACTCATGCATACACATTAAAGCATTTTAGCGGTATAAGTGAAACAGAAATTATCGAAAGAGGCTACGCTCACGCCAAAGAGAAATATGGTGAAAAGGGTTACGCAAAGCATTATGTTGAGGACGGACAATATAATGATTTCAGGAAAACAATAGCCGACCTTTTGAAAGATAAAGTTTTATTCGAAGAAACTTACAGAAAAACCAACAATATGTAAAAAAAACACCGTATGTAAAGGGAGCGTAAATAAGGGATTTATTAGGTTTAAATTTACTGTTTTCCGTTAATACTTTATGAAAAAGCATCGTAGGCGCCAGCCTTACGATGCTTTTGTAATTTCGTCTGAACGAAAACTATCTAAATTTAAACTGCGTAGCACCTTAAATCCCTAATTTACACTCCCTAAATGCGGTGCGCTTTTTATTTTATAAATATCATTCCTGCAACGGGGACTTCAATTTCTTCCAAATTACAATTTATTGTGCCTTTTGAAAACTCCTGTCCCATACAATTTACCACCTTATAAGTTTTACCCTTTGCATTCTTGATTATAAGGCACTTTCCTGCAGTTGCATTTACCGCAACGCACTCATTAACAGTAACGGGAATTACCCTGTCATTATACGCGGTGTAAACCTCTTTGTCAGAAATAACAGAACGAACAAGACTATATTCGCTTTCGGGGTTGGTAGCCGTAAGTTTGCCGTCAAGAAGTACTCTTTTCCACTCATTCCAAAAAGAGATATAATACTTGAGCATATTGTAGTGGTCAGCGGGAAGTTTATCAATTCTCATTGAAATCTGGGGCACACTATAAAGGATACTTGCAAACTGCAATGCGGCATTTTCCACACTGTCCTCAGTATTCCACATAATCATATCTGAATGAATGGCGGTTTTACCCGATGTATAGCGTAAATTCACAATATTGAATCTGTTTTTCAATATATCACAAGGACAGTCACCAACGCGGAGCATATTTCCGTATTTCCTTATGGAAGGTCCAACGTAGGATTGACGGAATTCAATAAGAATCTCGGGATTAACATCGGTTAATTTAGCCTTAACTTCGCTCATAAGAGCGTGAATTGCATCCTCAAGGCTCTGATAATCTCTTTGGGGGTCATATTCAAGAGATTTTCCTTTAAGATAAAATGAGTCTATAAAATCAAGCTTTAAGCCGTCGAGGCCCCATTCTTTTACGGCAGTTGCGTAAACGTCCGCAAGATATTCACGAACTTTTTTGTAGCGTGGGTCAAGAGCAAAGAAGGTCTTTTCATCGCCCGATTTATCCAGAAGCATACCCTTGAATTCATCGTACTTTTTACAGTAAATGCCCATAAACGGAACGGAATACCAAAGCATTACTTTCATATTGGTTTTATGAATATTTTCAACAAGGGTTTTCATATCCCCCATTTTCTTAGGCGCTACTTCCCAGTCACCGCAATAGGCATAACCGCGGTTATTGTCATCCGTCTGCCAACCATCATCTATAATTACGGTTTTCATACCCAGTTCAGATGATAGTTCACACTCTTTGACAATTTCATCTTTATCCAATATCTGATGGAAACTGTACCATAAAGAATCAACAGGCTCTCTGGCACTTTCTGGTACAAAGGCAGACTCGTAGCCACACTCGGTCTCCCACCAGTCAGTAACGTCATAGATACTGTCATAGTATGGTATATCCCTTGTATCAAATCTGATTACTGCTGAATATTTAGTACAGGGTGACGTGGGTACGGTAAAAAATGTGATTTCGCAATCAAAGGTTGCATCTTCTTCGCAAATACCTGTGCCTATTTCTATGGGAGTGTCCACATCCGAAACCGCAATGGCTAATTTGTTTCTACCATCCCTCGAAATCAACTGTTGCAAGGGCATCCAGGATGCAAGACGAGATTTAATCACCTTCTTACCCCAATCAAAATAGAGTCCGTGAATATCCATCATCCCGGGGTTCCAGGTAAAAGCACAGTCCTTTGCGCTAAATTTCCAATTAACCGAAAAAGGTTCAGGTATCTGTTCTTTCTCAAAAATTACGTCAACATTGATAAACGTAATACCATTTTTAATAATTTCGGTTGTTTTTATTGTTGTTTTTTTATTTTTGCAATTTATTTTAAAATCCATTTCATATCACCTGTTAGGTATTTTTATTTATTATAGCATCATGTTTTAATTAAGTCACGAAAAAGTATTTATAAAATATTGCGAAAATTAATAAATGTGTTAAAATTATAAATATATTAATTTTTAAAAGAGGTAGAAATGGAAAAATCATATAAACAACTCAAACTGGCTTGTTATACTACCAACATTGCCATGTCGATAGTCGCCAATTTATCACCCATTCTGTTTTTGACATTTCATAATTTATACGGCATTTCATACTCCCTTTTAGGGTCATTGGTACTTATAAATTTTGTGACTCAGTTGGGTATAGACCTTATATTTTCGTTCTTTTCCCATAAATTCAATATACCGAAAGTGGTAAAAATAACCCCCCTTCTTACAGTTTTAGGGTTAGTTTTATACGCGATTTTACCTATGATATTCCCACAGAATGCTTATATAGGCCTCGTAATAGGCACTATTATTTTTTCTGCTTCAGGTGGTTTTGCCGAGGTACTGATAAGCCCAACTATCGCTGCTATACCATCACCTGACCCTGACAAAGAACTTAGTAAGCTACACTCTGTTTACGCCTGGGGTGTTGTACCAGTTATAATTATAAGTACGTTATACATACTTATTTTCGGCCAACAGAACTGGCAATGGTTATCGTTAGGATTTTCGATTGTTCCTCTTATTTCGTTCTTACTTTTTATGAAGTCTGAAATACCTCCCATGGAAACCCCTGAAAAGGTATCGGGTGTTTTGCAAATGTTTCGCAACAAAGGCTTATGGCTTATGGTTGCGGCAATATTCTTAGGTGGTGCCGCAGAATGCATAATGGCTCAATGGAGTTCAGGTTATATTGAACAGGCTCTTGGCATCCCCAAAATTTTGGGTGATGTTTTCGGTGTTGCTATATTCTCAGTAATGTTGGGCCTTGGCAGAACACTATATGCTAAAAAAGGTAAAAAAATCGGCAATGTGCTTTTCCTTGGTGCAGTAGGTGCTACTATATGTTACCTTGTGGCGGCTATTACCGATATTGCTCTTTTAGGTCTTGTTGCCTGTGCATTTACAGGACTTTGTGTTTCAATGTTGTGGCCAGGCTCACTTATTGTTGCATCCGACCGTTTCCCAACCGGTGGCGTATTTATCTTTGCAATGATGGCTGCGGGCGGTGATTTAGGTGCCGCAGCAGGACCTCAGTTAATCGGTGTTATAACTGACTTTGTTATTGAAAATCCGACCTTTGTGACTTTAGCTAACGACCTTTCAATGGTCCCCGAACAACTCGGAATGAAAGCAGGTATGCTTGTTGGTATGTTGTTCCCGTTACTTGCAATCCCCGTGTATCTGACAATAAAAAAGAACCGAAAAGAAACCTTCAGAAAATAAAAGAATGACTGTTACCGACCTTAATCAGTAACAGTCATTATTTTTTAGTCTGTGATATCCCAACCACATTGGTCTAAATCATAGTAATGCTGAGTAAGCTTTGCTTTGCCTTTAGAATTGATTTTAATTGTTGTACCACCAATTTTATCGGCGTCCCAATAGCTTCCGAACCCTGATTTCACACCGTATGCAAGCTTAATACCTTCATACTCTACTGTAAAGTCATTTCTGTGATCGTGACCTACAAGAATTGTTTTTGTGCTTCCAAGGTCTTTACAAAGTTCAAAGAAGCCATTGTTAACAGGAGCAGGACAACAGTCCTCGCCCTTCTGACCTGCAGCAATTTTCGCAAATTGAGGATTGAGTTTGTTTGTACCATCCGGGTTAGTAATGCTTACTTTTTCCCAAGCTTCAATATATTCGTAAACAGGGATATGCATAATAGCGGTACTTTCAACCTTGTGACCTGCAAGGTCTTCAATGCCCTTAACCGCCCATTCGTACCATAACAATTGATTTTCCCAAAGATGGTCATAACCTTCAACTACCGTACCATCTTCAAGAGTAAATTCAGCAGAATCGTGAGTATCCATCATAAAGAATGTATGAATAATATTTCCATTTTCAGTAACATTGATAATATAGTTACCGTAGCCCATATCCTTCGGACCGAACTCGAAAAGACAATTCTCCGCTTCATATAACTGATATGCCGCCCAGAATTCACTAATGCAACCTTCACCATCGTGGTTGCCCATTACGGGTGCCCACGGAATACCAAAGGAATCTAACCACGATACAACTTCCATATATGATACGGGACCCCATGCATTGTCACCGCTTAAGGTTATAAGGTCAGGGTCGTTTGCTTCAATAAGCTTTGTAATAAGTTCAAGAGAGTAAGTACCCTCTTTCGCAAAAACGTTTTCATCTCCAAGCTGAATATCCGCAAGGTTAAGAACCACAAAATCCTCACCGGGTGTTTTTTTGAGTTCGATATAATCGTCCTCATCGAAAACTTCTTCAAGAGTCCAATTTGTAAAATATGCCGCTTCGCCGCTTTGCACAACTGCACCGATGGGTGCGAAAACCTGGCTCAATGACATTAAAAATGCAAGTATCATTTTAATAATAGCCATAATAAACCTCCTAAAAATAAAAAACAGCGGGTATAAACCGCCCAACATAAATCAGTATAGCAAATACATTTATAAAAGTCAATATATAACGAACAATTCATTGTGCCTTTTGACCAATTTCTGCATTTTGTACAAGTGCTTTTGGGTAACTTTATACAATATTGCGTATTGAAAATGAGGTTTTTTTATGTTATTCTTTAATCAAAGAAAGGGTGGTACCGATGAACAGGTAAAAACCTAAATCTTAAAAACAAGGAAAGGTGAGACCGATGTACCGGTAAACGCTTTCAGGTTTATTTAAAATCCAAATAAAAATAAATAATGGGATTTTAAAAGTAAACCTAACGTAATAACTTCTGAAAAGAAAATTATTTGAAAACAAAAGTAAACCCACTTATGGGAAAGTAAAAAAATCGTGTTAACGGCAGGTAGATTTCAAAAACAGAAAGTTATTACAATCCCGAGAAAGAGAGGTAGACAAAAAGATGTTAGATATCAAGAGTGAACAGAAATAACCCTTGGCCGGTAAAAAGTGTGTAAAGAAACACTCGGTCAAGGGTTATTTCAATTTTATAAGTAAATTATAGTTTTTATTAATGCGCCTTAGAGGCGTTTTTTATTTTGCCACAAAGTCGCAAATCAGTTCAGCAGTTTTATTTATTTGCTCAATATTGCTTATAGTGGGTATACCGTCCCCATCCTGAGCACCATACATACCGAAATATGCGTGGCAACCTCCATTGATAATTACTTCCGCAAAATCATCGGGCAAATTAATAACACATTCGTCATACTTCTCCCTGTTCATAACTTTATCCTCACTACCGTAAACAGATAACACCTCAATATCCATTCCGGATAAATCCGCGGTGGAGTATGAACCTAAAAGCACCAAACCTATATATTCATCCGTATTTTCACTGATGAATGATGCCGCCATAGAACCGCCAAGGGAGTGACCTCCTATATACCATTCGGGGATTTCGGGATACGTATCAGCGATACCCTTTGCAGCATCCATATCAAACACAGCAAGATTAAATGGCATTTCAACAAGAACACAAGCTATGCCCTTTGCAGCACAAGATTCCATCAAGGGTTTATATTCAGTATATTCAACCTTACCCCCGGGGCAGAAAACAAATCCTGCCACGGGATTTTCAGGCAAAAAAAGGATGTTGCCGTTTTCTAGTGTAGTAACAGTTATACTTTTTCGGGGAGCAAAAACCGCTTCGGAATCTATCTGAGCTTTATAATAATCTCCAAGATAAATACCCATACCACCAACCGTAACCGCCACAATAACCACAATAGCAATTAAAATTTTTATTAATTTCTTTTTCATTCTACCACCTTAAAAAGAACAAAATAAAATAAAAAAAGCCGGTATCTCACCGACCCAACACATTTAGTATAACAAATGAACGCAACTTTTGTCAATGGGTTTGTTAAACTATTAACACTCTTGACATTAATTTCTGTGTTTTAAATAAACGGACGCTTTTATCTTTATATATTCTGCGAATTGAAAAAAAGGCTTTAAAATGGTATTCTTTAATCAAAGAAAGGGTGGTACCAATGTACAGGTAAAGAACAAAGGCTAAATAATAAATGAGCCCAAAAATCGTACTTTACCGAAAATTGAAGGTGTTCCGAATCAAAAGTGTTTCTCACTTACGGGAGTTTATATAGATTAAAAATAAAAAAGTTCAGATTACGGAGCAATTTCAATAGTCAGAAAAGTACACCAATCAACAGAAAGAGAGGTAACCAAAAGATGTTAGATACTAAAATAGAACAATAACCCTTGGTTGTATGTTAAAAAGCATCAACCAAGGGTTATTTTTTTATTTCTTTTCTAAGTCCTTAAGAACTTTATTGTAAGGCATAAGCATACCTTCAGTCATTGCGTTACCCATTTTAGCCTTTATTTTAGGATTTGAAACAAGGGAGCCCAGGAATTTCATCACAATCATTGTTCCCCTCTTTTTCTGGGGGAAATCATATTGACCATGTTCTTTGTAGAATTTGTGGTCTGCTTTCATCATACCCTGCATAAGCCATATAAGGTCTCGGAAAATCTTCATACCGCCAATGCCATAGAAATTCTGCGGAGGAACGTAAGAATTTTCTAAAGCATATTGAAGCCTGTTTGCAAGCTTATCAATTTCACTATCGGGTGAAATCTCATCCGTTGCAACACCTGCAAGGAAGTTATGCCCTACCTCGGCTCTACCCTCAATAATCATCTGAAGATTAAATTCTTCGCTATAATTGCCACTTACAAGGTAACCCATTGGCATACCCATTGTAACTGCACGATGACCGTTGCAGAACTGACGGTCGTCATAAAGTTTGAAGTCCGCACCCATAGAATGGTCCTTTATTGAAAAAGCAATAACTATTGCCTGTGCGGTCTGTATTGTGCCCCTGAGGAACTCATCAAAGCCATCCTTATAAACGCACTTGCCCGAAGTCGCACAATTCAAGCAACCAAGACAACCACCTTTAAATTCGTACTCTGCAATATTAATCACCCTTGTTTTTCGGGGTAAAACTGTACAGAAACGGTCTATCATACTTTTAAGTTGGGCGTCATCCTCTTTGCAGTTTGTAAGGACAACCACATCACCTGTTTTTTCTTCTTTATTTTCAGGAATGGTTACAGGAATATGCTTGGGCTCGGTTAAATTAACACTTGATTTTTCAAAAACACCCTTATTCATACAGAATAAAACGTACTCGAAAAATGCTTTTGCTTCTTTTTGACCTTTTTCGGTTAAAAGGTCATCCATATCTGCAGACAAACCGCGGATATAATTAAGTCCTAAATCACCGCAGTTGTCTTCAACGTATCTGTGAGCGGTAACATCATAAAAATGCTTTGAAGTGGTAAACTGAGTTGCCACTTTACCTTTAATATTAATACCCTGTTCTTTAATTATTTCTATAAATCTATGTAACTGATAGGGCGCAATAAAAGTATATACGGGGTAAGAAAATATAATTAAATCCGCTTTCTCAAGAGCTTCTTTAGCAGGTGTAAAATCACGTTCCAAGGCTTTAATGCGTTGACCTGCATGAAGCACCTCAAAATTATGCTCATCATAAAGTTTAGAAAGATAGTTTATAGTTTGTAGAGTGACACTGTATTGTCCCTTTGGGCTACCATTTACTACTAAAATATTCATACTTTCACCTGCTTTTTAGATTTCAATGCTTTTCTTTTATGACGACAACATTTTTCAGGACAATTTTTACAGGAAAGACAACTGTTTGTATTAATAGAAAATCTTTCAGGATGTTTTAAAGCGGTATATTCCCATTTTATAAGAAGTATAAGAGAAGCACCAAAAAGGCTCCAGGTATAAAAATGAGGAATCATAACAAGGGGTGTAAACATCATTGCAAAATCCCAGTTATATATGCGACAATCTGCGCAACATCTGTTTTTCATAAAAAGCTTTTGCAAAGGACACACAAACAAAACGCATATCATATCGCAAACGCTGTAGAAAAGCATAAACAATACAAGAATACCCTTGTCCACAATATTTAAGCCATATAAAACCCCAAGAATAATGTGAGCACCAATCCAGATACCGCCCACAATACCCGCCCCTTTCCATGAAACGTGGTTGGGTTCGGTCTGAGATGTGGGGACAAACTGTGATTTAAAATGTTTCTTACAGCCGGGGGGATCAAGTTTAGTAGGAATAAATCTCAACACAACCTCAACCATAAAGAAAAGCCACACAGGGAGTATATACCAAGGCATATTAGCTTTATCAAAAAATGCAAAAGTACCATATTCTATTCGCTTTGTGACATAAAAAATAACAGCAGCAATAAAAAGGCAACCACGAAGAACAAAATTCAGAATATGATGTTTTGTAGTCAATGACGTTTCCTTAAATTTTTCAATCAATTCTCTTTCAACCTCATTTTTAATGTTATACACAATAAAATATTATAGCAGATTTAGTATGTTTTAACAACCCATTATTACAAAAATGGACACATATCGCAGATTAGTGCGATATGTGTCAAAGGTTTTATTTTTCTTCCATTACGCTCATATAAGCGGGACGTATAATTTTATCGGTACAAACCAATTCTTCAATACGGTGTGCACTCCAACCAACAATTCTGGCAACGGCAAACATAGGTGTATATAACTCTCGGGGAATACCAAGCATATCGTATACAAAACCACTGTAAAAGTCCACATTGGGGCTTACGCCCTTATAAATACGTCTGTACTTTGCAATGAGCTCGGGCGCAAGTTCCTCCACATCTTTATAAAGCTGAAGTTCCTTCTCTCTGCCCTTTTCTTTTGCGAGTTGCTCAACATAATATTTGAAAACTCTTTCGCGGGGGTCGGAAAGCGAATATACTGCATGACCCATACCATAAACAAGACCCTTTCTGTCGAAAGTTTCTTTGTTGATAATCTTTGCTAAATACTCACTCAAAGCCTCTTTATCTGCGGTATCCTCCACGTGAGCACGTATATCATCCATCATCTCAATAACCTTAATATTTGCTCCACCGTGCTTGGGACCTTTAAGTGAGGACATGGCCGCCGCAATTGTTGAATATGTATCGGAACCTGCAGAGGTTACAACCCTTGTTGTGAAAGTGGAGTTGTTACCGCCACCGTGCTCCATATGAAGAATAAGGGCGGTATCAAGAACCTTTGCCTCGGTTGCAGTGTATTTCTTATCAGGACGGAGCATCATAAGAAGATTTTCTGCCGTGGACAATTCAGGGTCCGGTCTGTGGATAAACATACTATCCATATTCTCGTAGTAGTTATATGCGTGATAGCCGTAAACTGCAAGAAGCGGAAATATGCTTATAAGTCTTATACACTGACGCAAAGAATTACTTACGCTTGTTTCAATGGGACCCTGGTCATAGGAAGCAAGAGTCAGAATACTACGAGTCATTGAGTTCATAACATCTTTACCCGGAGCTTTCATTATAACGTCACGGGTAAAATTTGTAGGCAATTTTCTGCTTTCGCCTATAAGTCTTTTGAAAGTTTCGTTTTCGGTTTCATCGGGGAGTTCTCCCATTAAAAGAAGATAGGCAATTTTTTCGTATCCCAATTCATTTTCACCCAGACCATTAAGCAACTCCTCCACACGATAACCGCGATACCATAGTTTGCCGTCACAGGGTGTTTTTTCTCCATTTATGTTTTCGAATGAAGTGATTTTGGAAATATTTGTAAGACCCGCAAGTACACCATTACCATTCTGATCACGCAAGCCCCTTTTTACGCCGTATTCTCCGTACAATTCAGGTAAAATAGCATCATTTTTACGGCACAATTCTTCTTTTTGAGCAATATAACTATCAAGTTGTGTCATACTTTACTCTCCTTTCCCAGAAAAATATATAATTATTATTCTAATTATATATTATTTATTCCCAAAGGTCAACCGACCGCACTCGAGCGTTACAGATATTTAACAATTCATAATTATTGACCGAAAAGAAAATAGATGATATAATACACAACAAAGCAGGTGAGCATTATGAGTACATTAACCGCAAGCCAAAAAAGTTTGCAAAAAAAGCAAAAACAGATTGCCCGTTGGGAAAAGAAACTTAACCACAAGGACAAAAACATTTATCTTATTTACATAGTTTTTATCATCACGTTGATTTACGCAACGGATGAAATCGCATCACAGATTAACACCCTTATGAAGACGGAAATTGCCAACGACCTACTGGCTTCATTTGGTCAGAGCTCGGTTGGTATGCTTAACTTAGCATCTTCTCTCGCAATTCCCTTTCAGGTGTTGGGCTTGTTCTACAGACCCCTTTCCGACCGTTTCGGCAGAAAGACTTTTTTAGTAATTAACACCTTTGGTATGAGCATTGCCCTGATTGCAATATTCCTGTCAAAAAATCTTATAATGTATCTGTTGGGTGCTTGTATGATTCAATTCTTCGTGCCCCACGATATGCACGTTGTATACATAATGGAAACATCGCCACCTAAACACAGGGCGCGTATTTATTCATCAATAAAATTCATTGCCAATATGAGCGTTATGCTCGTACCTCTTTTAAGACGTTGGCTTATGACTCAGGCATCCGAGTGGCGTGCAGTTTACTTTATACCTGCTCTTGTAGGTCTTGTTGTAAGTTTTATAGCTTTACTTTTAGCCCGTGAACCCGAGGTATTTGTTCAGTCAAAACTCAGACAATTAAAATTGACCGACGAGGAACGCGCCGAAGAAAAACGCAAAAAAGACGCAGAAAATGCTCAGGGCGGGCTTTTCACTGCTTTGAAGTTTGCGCTTAAGCACAAGCAACTCCGTTGGCTCTTTATTACTGCAACATTCCTCAACTTAGGTTTCATTTTCTCAATTGACTATCAGGTAATTATGTCTTACGGATATGCAGAAAGCCTCTTTGGTAACTTCACCGAAAGTGCAATGAACGCCGTGAGTACAGGTCCCGTAAGCACGGCTCTTTTCCTTTTCCCTGTAGGTTGTGCTGTTTCACAGGTTATTATGGGCTTTATCTCCGACGGTATCGGCAGAAAAGCCGCTGCAATCACCACCGCTACAAACTGTCTCATATCCTTCATACTTTTCTGGGTTGGTTCAAAATATAATTGGAATCCCCTTCTTGTTGGTTTCTTCTGCGGTGCAAGTGTGGGTAGCTTCTACTCCGTAAATGACGTTATTATTATGATGGTCGGTGAATCTTCTCCCACAAATTTACGTTCTTCGGCTATGTCGGCAGAATTTATAATTGTAGCTATAGGCTATGGCATCTCAATGGGTGCAGGTTTCTTATCAGGTATACTTCTTGGCAGCGAATATATCGGTACCGTGGCTATGATATTACTCGTACCTGGTTTTGTTGCGGGTCTTGGTATGCTAATCAAGAAAACCCACGATACAAAGAATATTAATTTGGATACCGTTACAGGTACCGAATGGGATTAATGAATAAAAGGAGTTTTTATTATGGATAATTTTTTTGAAAACGCATTTAAAAACATGGATGATGAAAGCAGAGAGAGTTTTTATAAAACTGTTTTTATGAACGATGACTCTGAATATGCCGCAAAACTTAGAGTGGAATACTACAGAACAAAATTCAAATCAATGGGTGAAAACGTAACTATCGGCAGAGGTGTAAATATTACCAACCCTCAGTTCATAACTGTTGGTAACAATGTGTCCATCGGTGATGATGTTACCCTTATGGCTCGTGGCGAAGGCGGAATCACTCTTTCAGACGGTGTAAGACTTCAGCAACGTGTTTATCTTGACACCGAAAGAGTAACCGAAGGTTACATAACCATAGGAAAGGGCGTTTACATCGGCACAGGCACAACCCTTTTCGGTCACAAAGGTCTTGAAATCGGTGATGATTGCCTTCTTGCTCAGAATATTACACTCACACCCTATTCACATATTTTTGATGACCCCAACGAAATTATTTACAGTCAGGGCGGTCACTGCGAAAAAGTTACTATCGGTAAAGACGTTTATATCGGTATGCGTGCCGCAGTTATGTACTCAGGAAATATCGGTGACGGCTCAGTTATCGGTGCAGGTTCGGTAGTTGTTAAACCCATCCCCCCCTATTCCGTTGCAGTAGGTTGCCCCGCAAAGGTAATTAAAGAAAGAAAATGATTTTAAAAAAGCCGTCTGCTAAGCAGACGGCTTTTTTATTAAGAGTTACCCTTTATTATCAATTTTTCTAAATGTTTCTCTTATTTCATTTGCATTACCCGTTGCAAGGTAATACTCATACTCGAAAGGTTCGAAACTTCTGAATGTCCTTGTTTTGGTAATGGCGATATATGAGGTGGGGTCATCAATTGAAGGGTCCTCCAAGTCTGTTTGCTCTCGGTTAAACACACCTGCAAGGAATTCCTCCTCACCCTTTACATAAACACCAATACCGAAGCTATCTTCAAATTCGCCTGTAAAAGCCGCCCAATTTTCTTTATTATAAAACTTAGGATACCCTGCGTCGGGCCAGAAAATAAGGTCGGGCTCATTGGTAAGTGGCTCACCTATCCAAGGCTTATCACCTTTATAATAAACGAAGTTATTGAAAGGTTCTATGCAATAAAAAGCCGGAATTTCCTGTGAAGATTCTGCCTCGGGATAACCCGAAAAATCAACGAAACGGCATTTACTGTGTACTGCACCATTTTCAATACTATAGGTTGCCTCCATATAAGAAGGAGTAATAAATTCCTTTTCTTTAGCCCAATCAAGGGGACGACATTTAATATAAATACTGTGGTCAGTTACTTTCAAATCAACAATTTTACTTGGGTCATTAAACTGATTACCGCCCTGAACAGGATTATATCGCCAATCATTTTCCATAAACACGCCGTAATCATACTCCATTGTGCCGTAATATGACTGTTGCACAAGTCTTCCTGTATCGTAACAGTTAATAAGGTTAACGTTATCGTTTACAGATTCTGCATTGTAGCGTTCTGTTGCATTTGAATCAACCTTAATCTTACCATCAACGGACACCGCTTGTACATTGGAATCAAGGTCTTCCACATAACTGAGCGCTCCGCCCCAAAGCAAATCCACACCGATTTTAAGATTATCTGCTTCAATAAAAATATCCTGGTCGGGGACTTCCCTGTTATAAACGTAAAAATTATAAATGGAAACATCGCCTTTACCTTCGGTAAGACTTTGAACACTTATTGACTCAAGCTTGTTACCACGCTTGTTTTTCATTGCACCATCAACAAATGAGTAAAAAGTACTTTTATCCGTTGCAGGTTCAAGAAAAAACTCTTCTGTAATATCTTTAACACCTGCGGAATAGGATAATTTGATTTTTACATAACAATCTGCGGTATATTCAACTGCGTAATAGTTGAACCATCCGCAATTTTTATCTTTGAATTCAACTACAGTGCCATCCTGAGAGAAAGGTGCTTCAATATTTGTTTTTCCATCCAGAAGAACCGTTTTGGGACTATCATCCGCTAACAAAAAACTTAACATATATGGTGAAAAAACACCAAGAACACCTATAACAACCGCAATAAATACACCAATTATTATTTTAACTGTTTTTTTCATAATACACCCTCTTAACATTTGTGATTATTTAAGCACCCAAACCAGCATATCGGTTTCGCCACGATTTGCATAAGCGTAATAAGGAATAAACTTAAGTGATGTTTCAATATATTCGTCAGTTGCATCGAAATAAAGGCTGTCGCTATCAGTTTCTTTAAAGCCTTTGGCGATAATATCGGGAACAAGAAACTCGCCATCAACAATCTGAGTTTCACCCTTTATATCTACTCTCAAACCGCTTAAATCCTTGCCGTTATCCACACCCTCAAGACAATAAACAACGGGACCGCGCATAAGTGCCACTCTGCCTGCATTTGTATGCACTTTTTTATTTGCGGATATGAATCTTACGGGCATTTGGAAATTGATTTTGATTTCATCATTTTCTGTTACCTTTATGTAAATATAGCCTTTTTTCAAGTTGTATTCTTTATTTACAGTAAAATCCTTGCACCAACCGGGAATTCTCAAAGCGACAAACTCTTTTGTGTTATTTCCCAGTGTAATTATCACTTCACCATCTGAAGGATACGATGTTTTTTGGGTAACCTTAGTATTTTTAAAGTCCATCTGTGACTCAATATACTGATGAATAAACAAGGTATCCTCATTATATGAATACATATATTCCCCTATTCCTGCAATAAAACGTGTTATATTGGGAGGACAACAAGAGCAATCAAAAACCTCTTTGCGCTGGGTTATGGGGTAACGTCTGCCACCATCGGTACAGGGATGAACCTCATTAAAATCCACATCTATTTCCAAGGGGTTTTCGTAGAAAAAGCCCTTGCCGTCCATGGAAATACCCGACAATGCACCATTGTACATTACTTTTTCAAACGCATCCGCATATTTGGAATCCGCATTAAGTCTTATCATACGATTTGCAAAGAATGCAAGAGAAATTGCGGCACAGGTTTCGGCATAGGCATCCCTGTTTGGTAAATCATAGTCAATAGTAAATGATTCACCGTGACAGGTACTGCCCGTAGCACCTGTAATATACATTCTTTTATTCACAACATTTTCGAAGCAACGATCTGCCGCCTCAAAAAGTTCCTTATCATTATATAAATATGCAATATCTGCCGCACCTGCTAAAAGATACAGTGCCCTTACGCAATGACCATCCGCTGTACTACGCTCTCTCAAGGGACTGTCATCCTGATTATAAAGAAGGTTACAACCCTTGTACAATTCTTTGTCTTTAGAATTTGCACCATGGTTATCAATAAAGAATTTTGAAAGTTCAAGATAACGTTTTTCCCCCGTTGCCTCGTAAAGCTTAACAAGTGCAAGTTCAATTTCAGGGTGACCGGGTGTTACAAAAGCCGCAGAATTTTCTTTGACAAAAACTTTTTCAATATAATCTGCATATTTGCACATAGCATCGAGAAGCGCTCTTTTGCCTGTGGATTTATAAAAGGCTACCGCCGCCTCCATAAGGTGACCTGCACAGTAAAGCTCGTGCTCACTTCTGTCGGTAAAGCGTTCACCCGTAACAAGGAAATGACTGTTATAATATCCGTTTTCATCGCGGTTTTTGATAATCTTTTCAACCGCCTCATCAACAATTTTTATAAGCTCGTCATTATCGTAAAAGTGCGCATTATAACCTACGCTCTCAATCCACTTAGCAATATCCGAATCCCAGAAAACATGGGGCATATCGGGGTCGCCCTCTTTCCAATTACAGTCGAGAGCGTCAAAACGGTGGGTTTCCTTAAATCTTTCGTAAACAGATTTAAGGGTAATATCATTCACCATATCCTGTTTTATTTTCCAGAAACCGCCGTTGATTTTTATGTTTTTGCATTCAATATTTTTCATACTTATCACCTATTATTGAGTATCGGTTCTACACATTCTTTCCAACGTCTTGCAATGAGCTGATGACCGCAGGTTGTGGGATGAACACCATCCCAAAGAACGTTATATATATCGGTTTTCTCTTTATATTCATCAAACAAATCTTGTAAGGGTACGAAAACTGCACCATATTCCTCGGCAATTCTCTTAGCCGCTTCCCTGTAACCACCTATACGCTCTTTGAAGAAAAGGTCAAGTTCAGGTTCCTCTTTATCACCGAAAAATGGTTCCATAATTACTATGAGAGTGTCGGGATTTTTCTCTTTCACCTCGTCAAGAAGGTATCTGTAAATTTTCTTGTATCTTTCGGGATCGGAGCCTGATTTATGCTCCCAATTAAATATAATGTCATTTATACCAATAAGAATGCTGAGTATTGTGGGTTTTAAACTAAGACATTCCTCAATCCATCTGCCGTAAAGGTCAACTATTCTGTCACCCGAATTACCGCGGTTAAAAATCTCAATGTTTTTATTAAGATTATCCGCATACATTTCCGAAGCCAGTATGTACTGATAACCGTGACCGTGAACATGGTTAAGGTCGGAGTGTCGTCCTCTGTTACCATCGGTAATGGAATCACCCTGAAAAAGAACAATATCATTTTCTTTGAGTTTCAACATAGGTATCACCCTTTTAAATTGATATTAAAAGCATAACATTTACAATAATTGGTGTCAATCGAAAAAAGAAAAACGGTATGCTCAAAATGATTGAACATACCGTAAAATTTTATTTACTCTTCAACCTTACCTGTTTTAACTGCCTCAAAGTCATCAAGGATTTCTTTTGAGGGAGGTGCAGTAATAAGAGAAACCACAACTATACAAATTGCAGAGAAGATAAATGCGGGAAGAAGTTCGTAAATAGCAAATGCGCCACCAAGTTTGCTGATACCCAATTTCCATATAAATACCATTGCGGCACCGCCTACCATACCGGCAATAGCACCTGCTCTGTTGGTACGTTTCCAGAAAAGTGAAAGTATCATAAGAGGTCCGAATGTAGCACCGAAACCTGCCCAAGCGAAGGAAACGATACCGAAGATTACGCTATCTTCGTCAAGAGCGATAACTGCAGCAACAATTGCAATAACAAGAAGTGTAATTCTTGACATTCTCATAACCTGTTTGTCAGTTGCACCTTTTTTGAAAATACCCTGATAGATATTTTTAGCAAAGGCGGATGCGGCAATGAGAAGGTAAGAGTCGGATGAACTGATAGTAGCCGCAAGAATACCTGCCATTATGAAACCTGCGATGATGGGTAAGAATCCTGATGAAAGGAATGTAGTTGTAAGAGTAATGAAGATGTTTTCTGCATCTGCGGATGTTGTAAGGGCGGTGGGGAACAAACTTCTGCCCACAACACCAATGAATACTGCAACGGCAAGAGAAATAACAACCCATACCATAGCGATTCTTCTTGATGTTTTAAGTTCCTTTTCCTTACGGATAGCCATAAAGCGAAGAAGAACCTGAGGCATACCGAAATAAGCAAGACCCCATGCAAGCATTGAGCAGATCTTAAGAACACCGTAGGGTGCTTTTTCACCGAACTGGGGAACACCATTTACGATTTCCTGAACACCATTAGCGTCAACTGTGGGTTGAGCGATGTTGAAGAACTCGAGGAAGCCGGGGAATTCTTTTACATTTTCGAAAACAGCACCAAGACCGCCTGCGTTAACAATACCCATAATAACAACAACGCCAAGGGCTACGAACATAACTATACCCTGCATAAAGTCGGATGCACTTTCCGCAAGGAAACCGCCCAGAATTGTGTACACAAGAACAAACACGGCACCAACCAACATCATGGGAATGTAGGGAAGGTTGAAAAGTGTTGAGAACAGTTTACCGCATGTAACAAAACAGCTTGAAGCGTAAACTGTGAAGAAAACAAGAATAAAGAGAGCAGCTATTGAAACAATAACTTTCTTTTTCTCGCGGAAACGGTTTGAGAAAAACTCAGGTAAAGTAATAGAGTTGTTTGCTCTGATACTGTAACGTCTGAGTCTTTTTGAAACAATAAGCCAGTTAAGGTATGTACCCACTGCAAGACCGATAGCAGTCCATGAAGCATCCGCAAGACCGCACCAGTAAGCAACACCGGGAAGACCCATAAGAAGCCAACCACTCATATCTGAGGCTTCCGCACTCATGGCAGTAACCCAGGGGCCTAATGAACGGCCACCAAGAAAATAGTTTTCTGAACTTTTATTAGCTTTCTTTGCGAAAACCAAACCAATTACAACGACGGCAGTCATATAAACTATCATCGCAATAAGAATCTGCAATGTTTTTATGCCATCGCCTGTGAAAAGCTCTTTAAGCATATTCGCATCCATATTTTTCACTCCTGAACATCTTAATATTGGTTAATGATACCATACAATATATAAATATTCAATAGTTTTTTAGTTTACAGGATACTTTATATTTGTATTACATTTCTGATTTATCATTTTTGTATAAACTTTATGAAGTATGTTTTATGGAAACAATCAATAACATCAAAATAAATAAAAACACGGCGCATTTTTTGTGCCGTATTTTTATTGATTTTTGCCTGTTATTGGTTTATCATTTTTACATAAACTTAGGGAGGTATGTTTATGGGAACAACCAACAAAATCAAAAAGCCTTACCCCTTTGCAAGCCTTTTGATTATATTTTCAGCAATTATAGCTATCGTAGCACAGGTAATCACTATTCTTCAGGATTTCTATTCATTCACAAACTTAGGCACACCGGACGCACTATTTTTCATCCCTGCGCTTTTTGGAATAATTACTACCATCATTGCCACAGTACGCTATATTTTATTGGCAGTTTTTGCCCGCAACACCACAAGGAAACCAGGAATCCCCTACATTATAGTATCTGTACTTATCACCGTCGGAGCTTTTCTTGGAATCCCTCTCGTTTTAGCAAGCTCAGCCATACCATTATTGTACGCAAACGCAATCACAACCATAACCTCAACAATATCCACTGCTTTCAGCATTGTTACTCAGGTGTTGTTCGCAATAATGTATTTAACTATGTTAATCTATACCATACGCATTAAAAAAAGCAACAAACCCTCCAATATAGCCAATATTTGGTATATTTTCTGTATTCCCGGTTGCTTATGCATTGTATCAATGGTAATAAGCAGATTTTTTAAATTTTTGGTTGTTACAGAGCAATACCCCTTCGACTCCGTTATTGCCACTTTCAGTGCTCTTAATATGGTTGCTCATTCACTTAAGATACTTTTAATTGTTGCCGCTCTCTTCTGCGTTGCATATCAATTCGCAAAGGTTAACAAAAACTTACCCGTTGAAGAAGCAACCGAAATAACACAATAACATCAAAATAACCAAAAACACGGTTCATTTTTTGTGCCGTGTTTTTTATTGTCCATATTGCAATTAGGTATGAAATAAATTATCATAAAACCAACCCCAAATATCATAGGGAAGGATGAATTTACATGAAAATTACATTTATGGGTGCAGGAAGCACCGTTTTTGCCCGTAACGTTATCGGTGACTGTATGTGCACAGAAGCTCTTCGCGACAGCGTTTTTGCTCTTTATGACATAGACGGTCAACGTCTTGAAGAAAGCCGCACTATTCTTGAAGCAATCCGTCAGTCAAAGGGCGGTTATGGTAAAATTGAATGTTACCTTGGTGTTGAAAACCGCAAAGATGCACTCCGAGGTACGAATTTCGTAGTTGATGCCATTCAGGTTGGTCTTTATGACCCCTGTACCATTATAGATTTTGAAGTTCCTAAAAAATACGGTCTTCGCCAGACAATCGGTGACACACTGGGTATTGGCGGTATTATGCGTGCTTTACGTACAATCCCCGTTCTTGAGGACTTTGCTCGTGATATGGAAGAGGTTTGCCCCGATGCACTTTTCCTTAACTACACAAACCCCATGGCAATGCTTTCGGGCTATATGCAGAGATACACAGGTGTTAATACCCTTGGTCTTTGCCATAGTGTGCAGACCTGCTCATCCGACCTTTTTGAACAATTAGGTATGCAGGATAAACTTGAAGGTAGAAAAGAGCTTATTGCCGGTATCAACCACATGGCATGGCTTCTTGAAATCAAGGATAAAAACGGTGTTGACCTTTATCCCGAAATCAAATCCAAAATTGACGAAAAACTCGCCGACCCGGATTTCACCAACAAGGTTCGCCTTGAATACATCAAAAACTTCGGATACTACTGTACAGAGTCCAGTGAACACAACGCAGAGTACAATATGTTCTACATCAAGAGTAAATACCCCGAACTTATTGAAAAATACAATATTCCCCTTGACGAATATCCCAGACGTTGCGTAAACCAGATCGAGGGTTGGAAAAAAGAATACGCAGAAATGCTCGAAAAGGGTGTTAAAGAACACACCCGTTCAAACGAATACGCCTCACATATTATGGAAGCTATCGTTACAAGCAAACCCTACCAGATAGGCGGTAACGTGCTTAACACAAACCACCTTATTTCAAACCTTCCGGCAGAGGCTTGTGTTGAAGTACCCTGTCTTATTAACGGTAATGGTGTTCATCCTTGCTCCGTTGGTGCTTTGCCCGTTCAGTGTGCGGCAATGAATATGACCAACATCAACGTTCAGCTTCTTACAATTGAAGCCGCAAGAACCAAAAAACTTGAGCATATTTATCAGGCGGCTATGCTCGATCCCCACACAGGCAGTGAGCTTGATATTGATACAATCAAGAAAATGGTTGACGACCTTATTGTAGCTCACGGTGATTATTTACCAAAATATCATTAATTGGTCATAATTTTTTCACATCTTGGTTGTATATACTAATCAGAGAGTATTTTTAAAATACCTTTGAAAGGATGATGTTTATGAAAAACAAAAAAGCAATAATTATTATCGTTGCAATACTTGCGGTTATCGTAATTATCGGCGGAACTCTTGCAAGTAGCTACAATGGTCTTGTAACGACTCAGGAAAACGTAACAAGTGCTCAGTCGGACGTTGATACTATGCTTCAACGCAGAGCGGACCTTATTCCCAACGTTGTAGCAACCGTAAAGGATTTTGCCGAGCACGAAACCGAGGTTTTTGACAAAGTCCTCGAAGCAAGACAAAACCTTTTAAACGCAACCACTATTGAAGAACAATCCGCCGCAAACGAAGAACTTACAACGGCTCTTCAAGGCATAAACGTTATTGTGGAGAATTATCCTGAACTCAAATCCGATGCTACCTACATCGGACTTATGGATGAGCTTGAGGGTAGTGAAAACCGCATTGCAGTTGCAAGAAAAGACTACAACGACGCGGTAAAAGTTTACAACAACAAGGTTATAAAATTCCCGGGCAACATTGCCGCAGGTATTTTCGGATTTGAAAAGGCCGAATATTTTGAGGCAGATGCCGGTGCTTCCGAAGTTCCGGATGTAGGTGCCGCTTTAGGTGATTAACGTGACAAAAACTAAATCTTTTCGTTTTGTGATATTAATTGTTTGCATTGTTGCTTTTTGCACTTTTCTTATTGGTGCCGCTCCATCGCACACCACGCAATTTTATGTAAATGACTACGCAGATGTTCTTTCTGCGGAAACGGAAACAGAAATTTTAAACACGGCGCTCTCTTTAAATAACGAAACAACATCACAGGTTGTAGTGCTTACCGTTCCTGACCTTGGTGGCGAAGATATTGCAGATTTTGCCGTAGAAACTCTGCGTAGTTGGGGTATAGGAAGTGCGGATAAAGATAATGGCGTGCTAATAGTTCTTGCTATTGAAGAACGTCAGGTCTGGGTATCCGTAGGCTACGGACTTGAAGGGACCTTAACCGATATACGCACAGGCCAGCTTCAGGACCAATATGCCGTGCCCTATTACAGAAACGATGATTTTGACACAGGCACCTTAATGCTCTTCAATGCAATAGTAAATGAAATACGAACAGAAGAATATGGTCTGTTGCCCTTGGAAGGATACGAATTTTCCAACAATATAAGTGATTACACTATTGAGTTATCCCAGGGAGATATACGCTTCTTTTTGTTGCTTTTCGCCTCACCATTTTTATTGATTGGTTTCGTAATGTTGTGCCAATTTTTCAAATATCTTCGTTTATTACGTTTTGATAAGAAGCACGGAACAAATGAAGCGCCAATATATCGTCAAAAATATATGGGTACACGACAGGCAATTCTGGCTATTATCGTACACGGAGTTCTCCGAGGCGGTTTTCATGGCGGTCGCGGAGGCTTCGGCGGAGGCTTCGGCGGTGGCGGATTCCGTGGAGGCGGAGGACGCGGAGGCGGAGGCGGCGCAGGTCGCGGTTTCTGATTAAATTGCATAGGATGTTATACTTATTGTTGAGTATAACATCCTTTTTTTATTGTATTGCTCTTGTTTTTTTAGACAGAATATGTAATAATACTATGGTTTTTGAAATTTATTTTTATCAGAGGTTATTTATGTCACAACAAAGAAGTAGTTTCTCGGGTAAACTCGGTTTTGTTCTTGCTACTGCAGGTTCCGCAGTAGGTCTTGGCAATATCTGGCGTTTCCCCTATCTTGCCGCACAATACGGCGGTGGTATCTTTTTATTGATTTATCTTGTTCTTGCACTTACTTTCGGTTTCACACTTATGTGTGCCGAAATTGCCATAGGCAGAAAAACAGGACTCAGTGCCATAGGTGCTTATAAAAAACTGGATAAAAGATTCGGTTTTATGGGTATTCTCTCATCCATTGTGCCTATAATCATTTTACCCTATTACTCAGTAATCGGCGGTTGGATTATAAAATATCTTACTGTTTTTGTAAGCGGTCAGGCTTCAACTGCCACTAACGACAGTTTCTTTACTGATTTTATTGCTCAACCCATAGAACCCATAGGTTGGTTCTTAATTTTCCTTTCTGTTACTGCAATAGTTGTTCTTCTGGGTGTTGAAAAGGGTATTGAAAAAGTAAGCAAAATTATGATGCCCGTACTTGTTGTATTAACGGTTTTCATCGCGGTTTATGCACTGTTTATGCCGGGAGCAATTGACGGTCTTATTTATTACATCAAACCCGACTTCAGCAAATTCTCTGGTACAACGGTTCTTGCAGCAATGGGTCAGTTGTTCTACTCCATGTCTCTTGCCATGGGTATTATGATTACCTACGGCTCATATATGAAAAAGGACGTGCATCTCGAATCATCCGTTAAGCAGATTGAACTTTTCGACACCGGCATCGCATTCTTTGCGGGTCTTATGATTATACCATCCGTGTTCGCTTTCTCCGGCGGTGACGAATCCGCTTTGGGCAAAGGTCCCGGACTTATGTTTATTACATTACCTAAGGTATTTGACAGTATGCCTGCAGGTTCAATTATAGGTGCGGTTTTCTTCGTACTTGTTTTATTTGCCGCTCTCACATCATCCATATCTCTTATGGAAACTATCGTTTCTATATTTATGGATAAGTTCAAATGGAACCGTAAACTGACCTGTATCATTGTTTTTGCTATCTGTATTGTTTTGGGTCTCCCCTCTTGCCTGGGTTCGGGCATTTTAGCAAATGTAAAAATTATAGGAATGCAATTCCTTGACTTTTTTGACTTTATAAGCAACAGCGTAATAATGCCCATAGTTGCCCTCATCACCTGTATTCTTGTTGGTTACGTTATAAAGCCCAAGGCAATTATTGAAGAAATTGAAATTGGCGGTAAATTCAAGAGAAAAGCACTTTTCACCGTTATGATAAAATATATTGCTCCCGTATTTATTGTAGCAATTCTCATTTTCTCAATCCTTGAAGCATCGGGCGTAATTAAAGTTTAATATTAAAACATAAAAGAACACCGCAGATTTTTAAGTCTGCGGTGTTTCTGTTTTAATTAAAGCACTTCTCTTATGTTGCTTTCGCCTGTTATAAGGTTAAATGTAAGACTCTTATCCTCACCATTTTCGGTAAAGTCAAGACGGATATCATTTTCACCAACATACTCGGCAAGTTTAACTTTATAATTTTTATCCTTAAAGAAATCCTTAAGATATTCAATTCTTTCGTCATCAAAATCACCTGCGTTATCGGAAACAAAAAGAACGTTACCGCAAACGGTGTTGATTTTACCGTGAAGAAGTTTCTGGTCCATTGTGTAGTTGATGTTAATATCACGAAGGAAGAAAACGTCGGGGTCATTACAGAAAGCTCTGCCGTCAAGGTGATTACGGAAGACTGTATTTATAATCGCATTCTGTGATGAGGGATTTTCACAATTGATTCTTATAGAGCTAACAAGAGCATTTACAGTTAAATTGCCTTTGAGAGTGAATTTCCAGTTTTTACTTGCGTCACAACTGATACGGCAAGCATCAAATATACCCATACAAGCACCAATAGGCACACCGCAACCAAGAATCCATTTGTCACCGCAAACCTCACGAAGAAGGTCTACGCCATCGCACATAATCTCGCCACGGGTTTTGCCATTTCTGGGTTCAATACACTGACTGTAAAGGAAGTCGAGCTTAACCATATCGAAGCCCCAGTCGTTAAGAACTGTATCAAATACCTTCTTAATATATGCACGAACTTCGGGGTTGTAGATATCAAGGGTATATGCACCGCCCCAACCCTGACAACCGAGCATCTTTTTGCCGTTACGGTTGAAGGTAAGGAGCCAGTCGGGGTGGTCTTTTACAAGCTGTGATGAAACCTGAGCGCTGAAGGGAGCAAGCCATATACCTGCTTTGTAGCCTTTAGCGTGGATTTTATCCGCGATATATTTCATTCCGTTGGGGAATTTCTTTTCATCAATAAGGAGCCAGTCGCCAACTGCCTGCTGATAACCGTCGTCAACCTGGAAGATATTAACTTCTTCACTTGCTCTGTCAAGACCGTCAAGGTCACGAAGAATAATTTCCTCGTTAATATCCTGGAAGTAGTTATACCAGGATGTATAGCCTGAAAGATGGTCAATAGAAGGTTTCTTACAACCAACAAAGTCAAAGAAGTATTTATCCATTACTTCGTCCATATCGCCCTTTATAATTGCGATATCAAACATTTCATATTCCTGACCTGCGGTAAGCTTAAGTCCATCAACGTCTTTTCTGATGATGAATTTATCATCCTTCATATCAACGGCAAAAATTGTGAAGCCATTGCGTTCACTTCTTGAACCATAAAGTTTGATTTCTATTTCGCCCTTTTCACGGAAGTAGCAGTATGTATATGCGTGGAAATTACCTTCCTCGCCGTATTTTTCAAAATGATAGTCACCTGAAAGACCCGCAAAATGCTTTAAGGATTTATTTATGCTTGCAGCCTTAATAAGACCCTTGAATGTATCTTTCTTTGAAAATTCACGTGATGTTGTCCATGCCTGGTAACCGTTGGCATAAAATAAATCATCATCGTCAAAATCCTTTTTGTCTTCAATTTCAAAGGACTTCATAACCATATCGCATTTTGCTTTGAGCACGCCCTTGATACTCTCTTTATCCTGTTTGAGTTCAAAAGAAAATGCTCTGCCGTCAAATTCGTTCTGATTAACAAGTGCTTTGCCGATTAAAACTTGTGATCTGATTTTTTCGAACATAATATTCTCCTATGGAGTGAGTGTATTCGAACCAAATATGCCTTAAATGTACGAATTCACGCACTTTTGTATTTTTTTGTCTTGTAATACGTCAGTATTGCTTCGCCAAAGAAAATCCCAAATGCACGCAAATTCGGGCATTTCAGATTCTGCGAAGTTTAACACTTGGCAATTTTGTCTGTAACAAGGGAAAAGTGTCTGTATTTAACCTTATCTGATTCGAATACATTCACTCTAAATCTTCGTTAACTTTATCAATAAATTTCAAGAACTGCGCTTTGCCTTCATCGGTTCTATCGAACACACCGCACTGCTTAAGAATGTCCGCAAACACTTCACCGATTTCGTCGCGGATAATATCTGCACAGTTTTCAGGGGTAACAACGTTATTTTTAACTATTTCGTCAACCCATTCTTTGTGTTTTGAAATTTTGTTGTTCGCTGAAATATCGTCGCCATTGATTATAGCGTCTTCAATAAGTTTCATTTCGTCTTTAAGACGGGCGGGAAGCACTGCAAGACCCATAACCTCAATAAGACCGATATTTTCCTTTTTAATGTGGTGATGTTCGGGATGGGGATGGTAAACACCATCGGGATACTCTTCTGTAGTAATATTATTTCTCAACACAAGGTCCATTTCGTATTTACCGTCTTTGAAACGGGCAATGGGAGTAATTGTGTTGTGTGCAACGTCACCTGTGTATGCGAAAACAAATGCATCTTCGTCAGTATATTCGCGCCATTTTGCGAGAATCTTACCTGAAAGGGTGCAGATTTCGTCCGCATCATCACCTCTTAAACGGAGCACCGACATAGGCCATTTAACAATACCTGCTTCAATATTGGGATACTCTTTGAACTGGACCTCAGTTTCAACAGGTGCCTTTGTCATAGCGAATGTGTAATTGCCACCCTGGAAGTGGTCGTGAGTGAGTACGGAACCGCCAACAATGGGTAAATCCGCATTGGAGCCCACAAAGTAATGAGGGAACTTTTTAACAAAAGCGAAAAGTCGTCTGAAACCGTCCTCAGTTATTTTCATAGGCACGTGTTGTGAATTAAACACAATACTGTGCTCGTTATAATAAACGTAGGGGGAATACTGTAAACACCAATTTTCACCATTTAAATCAACGGGTATAATTCGGTGATTCTGTCTTGCAGGGTGGTTTACCCTACCTGCGTAACCCTCATTTTCGGGACACAAAAGGCACTTAGGATATGAGCTTTGCTTCATAAGAAGTGCCGCCGCAATAGCTTTGGGGTCCTTTTCGGGTTTTGAAAGGTTTATGGTGATGTCAATATCACCATATTCGGTAGGTGTTACCCATTTTATATCATTTTTAATTCTGTATTCTCTTACATAATCGGATTTTCTTGATAAATGATAGTAATAATCCGTAGCCTTTTGAGGGCTTTCTTCATACAACGCATTGAATTTATTTATTACCTCGGAGGGTCGAGGTGTAAGAACACCCATAATTTTTGTATCCAACAAATCGCGGTATACCACCGATTCGTTACAAAGACCCTTTGCGCAAGCATAATCAAGAAGAACCTTGAGTATTTCTTCAAGTTCTGCGTTTTCTATAATCTCGTCATCATCAATACTGTCAATATTCAAAACTCCGAGGATTCCGTTAATTGCCCAGGTTTCATCTAAAACGTCAATAAGGCCGTTTTTCTGAGCATATTTTACCAACGACTTTATAGCCGAACTAACTGTCATCTTTTTTACCCCACAGAAAATAATTATACATTTTAATTATAAATTTTTGCTTCACTTATTGCAAGATATTTATATTAAAAATATTGAAAAATTGCATGAAACAGGCTAAAATATTTTAAGAAGGAGTGAGTTAATTGAGTTTTAATGCACTTAATGTTAAAAATGATATTGTTCAATGGATAAAAGATTGGTTCGAAGCAAACGGAAAAGGCTGCAAAGGTGTTGTAGGTGTTTCCGGTGGTAAAGATAGTTCAGTTGTTGCGGCACTTCTGGTTGAAGCTCTCGGCAAAGAAAACGTTGTGGGTGTGCTTATGCCCAAGGGTGAACAGTTTGATATTGACGTTTCAAAGGCACTTGTGGAACATCTTGGTATAGAGAGCTACACCGTGAATATCAAAGACGCATACGACGGTCTTTATAATGAACTGCAGAAATGCGGTGTTGAAATCACTACTCAGGCAATCACAAACTTACCTCCCAGAATAAGAATGGCTACTGTTTACGCCATTTCACAAAGTGTTAACGGCAGAGTGGCTAACACCTGTAACCTATCAGAAGATTGGGTGGGTTATTCAACTCGCTATGGCGACAGTGTGGGCGATTTTTCCCCTCTTTCAAAACTTACAGTTCAGGAAGTAAAGGAAATCGGAAGAGTACTCGGTCTTCCCTCCATGTTTGTTGATAAAGTCCCCATTGACGGACTTTGTGGTAAAACTGACGAGGACAATTTAGGTTTTACCTACGAAACTCTTGACAAATATATCCGCGAGGGCGTTTGCGACAACCCCGAAACAAAAGCTAGAATCGACAGGCTTCACAAAATCAATCAATTTAAATTAGAATTAATGCCCGTTTTCCCCTACGAACCATAAGCAAAAAACTAACCTCCGTGTCAACCGACACGGAGGTTTTTAACTTATTTCAATATGGGTTTATCAATAAGTGATATAGACTTTTTGTTTGTGCCATCAAGCTCAAGAACCACAAGTTCATTTTCCTCCTTAAGGAACACGCCCGGAAGGTACAATGTATATTGAGGACCACCCTTAATGAATCTGCCAAGATTAAAGCCATTAATGTAAACGATAGCATTACCGAAACCACGCATATCCACAAATGTGTCTAGCTTCTTGTCCGCTTTGAAGGTTGCTTTCATAAAGCAGGGGAAGTCTTTGTGACTATTTTTGTAAGGAATTACAGGTGCTTCGTCAAGTTCCATACAGTAAACGTCCCAATCTACAATAGCCTGTCCTTCAATATAAATTTCGTCAAGACCCTTTCTGTCGTAAATTCTTCGAGCATAGTTTATTCTGCCGAACGCCTGAACAAGCACATCAATTTTAACTTCTCCGTCAAAAGCCTCAATGGGAACGGAAAAACCTTCGTCACAAATATCTTTCCCTTTGAGTTTTGCACGGTTGTAAATATGTTTTAATTCACCGTTGATATAAACATACGCTATATCATGAACACCGAAAGCATTAAGTTTTGAATCGCGGTAGTTGCCCTTTAAAGTGGTACTGTAAAGAATAAGTCCGCTATTCTGACCATAATGCTCCATATAATGGGGAATATGGGATTTTTTATGTACGGCAAATTTCTTATAAACGTTCTTCAAATCCGCAAACTCAGTGAAATTAATTTTACCGATTTTCTGAGTTTTAGTATCCTCCGGAAGTTCAGGAAGTTCCTTTCCCAACTGTTTGTGCATACGGTTTCTTAGAACAAAATACTTTTCGGTATATGCACCGCACTCGCTTAAGGGTGCACCGTAGTCGTAACTTGTTGTCGTGGGACAATAACAATCATAGTAGTTTGCACCCGATGAAAAACCGAAGTTTGTACCGCCGTGGAACATATATAAATTGAAGTTTGCATCCTCTTTAAAGAAACCATCAAGGCTTCTGCCCAAGGATTCCTCTGCGTTATCTGTGTGATGTTTTGTACCCCAACGGTCAAACCAACCGCACCAATGCTCACCGCACATAAGAGGTTTGTCGGGCTGTAACATTTTTAAATCATCAAAACGATTTTCGTGATAACCGCCGAAGTTTGCAACCATCCAATCCTCGGGAATACCGCCGCCCGAGAAGAAATATCTGTCCTCACCATCGGATGTAAAAAGTTGAATATCCACGCCCAACTCGCGCATAAGGTCACGAAGCCAATAAAGATATTTCTTATCTCTGCCGAAAGAGCCGTATTCATTCTCTACCTGCATTGCTATAATTTTACCGCCGTTGGTTTCAAGGTAGGGAACAAGTTTAGGTATAAGCACTTTAAAGAAATCTTCAACTGCTTTTATGTAAGTTTTATCCCAGCAACGAAGTCTTATGTTTTTGTCTTTAAGAAGCCACGCAGGGAGTCCGCCAAAATCCCATTCGGCACAAATATACGGACCGGGTCGAACAATTACGTAAAGCCCTAAATTCTGTGCGGTTTCAACAAATTTTACAATATCGAGCATTCCCTCGAAATTAAACTGACCTTTTTTAGGCTCGTGGAAATTCCATGGCACATAAGTTTCAACAGTATTAAGACCTGCGGCACGGAGTTTTAAAAGTCTGTCCTCCCAATACTCCTGCGGTATTCTGAAATAGTGCATTGCACCTGAATAGATATGGAATTCTTCCCCATCCATATAAAATTTTCTATTCTTCATTTCAAGCATAATATATATTCTCCTTACTTAACCATTCTTTTAATTCTGTCGGGTCGTCGTGTTGTTATATTGTCAGGACCGTAAGACAATATTTTTCGTATTTTAAAACTACCGTTTACCGTCCATATTGACACTAACAAGCCATTATTATGAAAAACTTCTACAAGTTTTTTGGTTGCACTTTTTTTATTGAAATTAATGCCGATTGCTCCGCAATTTTTAACCTTCTCCACAAGAGAATTAAGATAAACGTCCGTCTGTTTACGGGGTGACTTAACGTTGACGTTGAGATAATAGTCAATACCGTGGCAATCTTTTTTAACTGCAGGAACAAAATCATCATTTATCCCTGTAAAAAATATTCTGTCAAGAACAGCTGTTTTCTCTGCAACATCTTTAACTGCGGATATATACTCAACACTCTTGATATCCACGTTCACTTTAATATTGTCCAACTCTTTCACTTTCAGGAAGGCTTGTTCAAGGGTTACCTCGCCACCCTTTGGTGCATCGTGAGAAAGGACTGGGATTCCATTGTAATACTGCACGTCAAATTCCACTATCCGCGCACCATTCTGAACACCCACGTCAATTGACTCAAGTGAATTTTCTTTAGTACCCATACACCCTGTATGGGCGGTGTATGTAAAATCGTTAAAGGGTTTATTTTTATTAATACCTTTCAAAATTAAATCATCCCCTATCAAATCAATATACACGATATAAAAATCTACTTTAATTATATCTTTTTTCATCACTAAAAACAAACATAAAATAAAAAACAGCAAGTACAACAAAGAGTTTACCTTCCATTTGTTACACTTGCCGAAAAATTCTGTTTTGCTATTGAAAAATCAACCAAAAACTGATATTTTTATTAGTAAAATATTAAATCTAAAAGGCTAGAAATACTATGAACACCGATATTGAAAAGACTGTAAAACAGGTTATATCCCTTTTACAAAAAAACAAAAAAGAGCATAATTTAATTATCGCCATAGACGGACCTTGCGCCGCAGGAAAAACCACAATTGCAAATGCAATAAAATCACAAATTGATTGTAATGTGATTCGTATGGATGATTTCTTTCTTCAACCTCAACAACGAACCCCACAACGATTTGAAACACCGGGCGGGAATTTTGACAAAGAAAGGTTTCTGACTGAAGTAATTACACCATTAAAAAAGGGTGATGCTTTTTCATACAGACCCTTTGACTGTAAAAAGTGCGAACTTTCCGCTCCCATAAAAATCAACCCAAAACCAATTACAGTCATAGAAGGTGTTTACTCCTGCCACCCTGAATTATGGGATTTTTACGATTATCATATTTTTATAAAAACAGACAAAACAACACAATTAAAACGTCTCGAAAACAGAAACCCTTCTTTATTAAATCTGTTTGTTTCAAAGTGGATACCAATGGAAGAGAAATATTTTTCAATCTTTGATATTGAAAATAAATGTGATTTGGTTATAGCTTTATAAATTACATATTATCATACACAAAAGAGCCGGATACAACAAGTATCCGACTCTTTTTATATAGTTTTAAATTAAACTTTTGCTACTGAGATAACTACGCTTTCACCGTTAATATCCCATTTCTTTGCGTTTTCGCCTTCGTCTCCGAGGACAATTGAATCGGAAAGAACTATTGTTGAAATAGTTGCTTCGTTTTTCTTTGCAATTTCAAAGAGTTTTTCATTGCCTGTCAATGTAACGTTGATTCTGTCCATAACGTTGAAGTCGGAATCCTTACGCATTGTCTGAATCTTACTGATAAGTTCTTTTACAAAGCCTTCTTCGATAAGTTCGGGTGTAAGCTCTATATCAAGAGCAACAGTAACACCTCTGTCAGAAACAGTGAACACGCCCTCTTTCTGCTTGGTTTCAAGAAGAATATCTTCGGGAGCAAGTTCAACGTCGCCACTTGCAAGGTTAAGCACAAGCTTACCTTCTGCATCAAGAGTTGCTTTAGCAGATGAATCAAGTTCTGCAAGCGCATTTCTGATTTCACCTAACTGTTTGCCGTACTTGGGACCAAGTGTACGAAGCTGGGGCTTGAAGATGTATGAAACGAAGCTTGAAGCATCCTCAACGAAGTCAACATTCTTAACGTTGAGCTCATCACGGATAATGTCGATAAAGTAGCCTTCAACCTTCTTTTCGCTCTGAACATACATTGTGCTAAGAGGCTGACGGTTCTTCATATTTGAGCCGTTTCTTGCAGCTCTGCCGAGAACAACAATATCAACTACTTCGTCCATATTCTTTTCAAGTTCAACATCGATGCGGTCTTCCTGAACCTCAGGGAACATACAAAGATGTACGCTTTCGGGAGCAGATTTATCAATGTTGCAAACAAGGTTTCTGTAAATTGACTCTGCCATAAAGGGAATCATGGGTGCTGCCGCTTTTGCAGTTGTAACGAGAGCGGTGTAAAGGGTCATATAAGCCGCTGTCTTATCATCGGTTTCGCCCTGTACCCAATATCTTTCTCTGCCGCGACGAACATACCAGTTACTCATTTCATCGGTGAATTCCTGAAGAGCCTTTGCAGCTTCGGGAATACGATAATTAGCAAGGTTTGTGTCAACAGTTTTTACCATGGAGTTAAGCTTTGAAAGAAGCCATTTATCCATTACGGTAAGTTTGCAATCATCAAGATTGTATTTAGTGGGGTCAAATTTATCAATATTTGCATAGAGCACGTAGAAAGCATAAGTATTCCAAAGAGTACCCATAAATTTACGCTGACCTTCAACAACGGCTTTACCGTGGAAACGGTTGGGAAGCCAAGGTGCGGAGTTAGTATAGAAATACCAACGGATAGCATCTGCACCATAGCTCTGAAGTGCATCGAAGGGGCCAACTGCGTTACCCTTGGATTTACTCATCTTCTGACCGTTTCCATCCTGAACGTGGCCGAGAACGATAACATTCTTATAAGGTGCTTTATTGAAAATAAGTGTGGAAATAGCAAGAAGTGAATAGAACCAACCACGGGTCTGGTCAACTGCCTCGGAAATAAAGTCTGCAGGGAACTGTGACTCAAATAAATCCTTATTCTCAAAGGGATAGTGATGCTGAGCAAAGGGCATTGCGCCTGAGTCAAACCAACAGTCAATAACTTCGGGAACACGGTGCATTTCCTTACCGCATTCGGGACATTTAAGAGTAACCTTATCGATGTAAGGACGGTGAAGTTCAATTTCGTCGGGGCAATTGTCGCTCATTGATTTAAGTTCTTCAATTGAACCGATTGAGTGACGGTGACCGCATTCACATTCCCAGATGTTAAGGGGTGTACCCCAATAACGGTTACGTGAAATACCCCAGTCCTGAACGTTCTGGAGCCAGTCGCCGAAACGACCTTTACCGATACTTTCGGGAATCCAGTTGAT
>JAZQZU010000036.1:0-2927 GCA_045634165.1 Acutalibacteraceae bacterium | reverse complement strand
GTGGACGCAGAGGTCGACAGAAGGTTTAAAGATGGTGCTTATACACCTAAAAAGGGCAATGACCTCAACGGCGGTGTAAATCCGTGGAAAACAGAGACATTCAATCTCACAGAACAAATTCGCATTGAACAAAGTAACCCTGAACTTGCAGCACAACTTAAAGCGGCAGCAGGGAAAAAGTAAAATTATTTATTTTTAGGAGGAACTAAACAATGGCAGATTTCACAACTATTGAACAAATGGTAACTATTCCCGAGCATTTTTCCAAGTACGTTGTTGACCGTACTACCGAACTTAACACCTTTATCAATTCGGGCGTTGCTTCTCCCGACGAAAGAGTAGGACAGCTTATTAATGGCTCTCCCGAGGGCGGCAGATTTATTTATCTTCCCTCTTTTAATCCCCTTTCGGGCGATAGCGAAGTGTTTGGTGAAGAAGATGTTAACATCGACGGCATTGACACAAAGGAAGCAAAGGCAACACTTCTTATCAGACAAAAAGCGTGGGGTTCTACCGACCTTGCAGCCGTAATGAGTGGTGCTGACCCTATGGGTGCTATTGCACAACTCGTTGCAGATTACAGAAACACAGAGGAACAGAAGGTTTACCTTAATATCCTTAAAGGTTTGTTCGCAGCAGGCGGTGCATTAACCGGACACCTTAACGACATTTCCGCACTTGAAGGCGATAAAGCTCTTATCTCCAATGGTGCGACACTTGACACAAAACAGGCATTGGGCGACCATTACGCTTCTCTTGGTATGGTATTTATGCACTCCGCAGTTTATACCTACTTACAGAAGAACGGTATGATTTCAAGAACACCTATCTTTGACCCTTCTAAATCGCCTATCGAAATGGAAGAATATCTTGGTTACAGAATCAAGGTTGACGACGGTATGCCCGTAACTGACGGCGTATATGATACCTATTTCCTCGGCAAGAACAGCTTTATCAGACAGGACGGTTCACCTAAAGGCTTTATCGGTGTTGAAACAGACCGTGACAAGCTCGGTGCAAAGAATATCCTTATCAACCGTTGGTGTCAGATTATTCATCCTCGTGGATTGTCTTGGAAGTCCGATGGAACATATACAAATCCGAAGCATAAGTATCCCGATTTTGTTGACCTTGCAAAACCCGAAAATTGGGAGCTTAACGCAGACCATAAGAAGGTTGCTCTCGCTTGCCTTCGTCATAAGATTGGTTAATGAATTTGTAAGAATTTCTTACAGGTTGAAAGGAGGGCTTTAAATGTCTTGTACTTTTTGGTTACGAAGAAAAAGACGAGCTGCTGAAAAAGCAAAAGCAGAAGCGGCGGCAGTTGCAGAGGAAAAAGCAGTAACCGAAGCAACGGAAAAACCCGAAACACCTAAAAAGCAGGGCAAGAAAACTGCTAAAAAGGCGGGTGCAGAAAATGACGGCGCAACAGATTGAGTTGTTACACCTCGGAATAGCACCCATAGACGATAAAACCATAATCACTATTGAAGCGGGGCTTGAATGGGTTAAAAATAACACCACGCTTGAATTTGATATGAATAAGGACGAAGATATAACAGCTTTGCCGTCAGCGGTGAAGCTGTTTCTCGTTAAATTCTTTGATGTTCAAATGTTGAGTGTTGGCATATCAAGTCAAAGCATAGAGGGGTTGTCGGTATCATTTGATACAAGCAATAAATCCGCTATGATATGGCAATTTGCAACCGAACTTTTAGGCCCATATTTAAAAAGCGGTATTAGCTTTATCCCTTCACAAAGGCGTTGGTGATGTTATGGGTGTTGTTAAGTGGAAAACACAAGTAGATAAGCTGCCGAAGGTTTCAAAATCGGTAGAAACGATTGGCGGTAAAAAGGTGAAAGTTGGAGTGTTTAACGGCGAACACGCTTGGCTTGCAGGAATTCACGAATACGGTCTTACTATTACGGTGACTGATAAAATGAGGGCATTCCTGCACGGTCAAGGCTTGCACTTATCACCCAATACAACGGTTATAAAGATACCTGAACGCAGTTTTATACGAAACGGTCACGATGAAAACGCCGAAAGAATAATTGTACAAACTGAAAGGGCATTAGGGCAGGTTATCGCAGGCGATATGTCTGTTGACGATATGCTTGACCTTTACGGGCAACAAATGGCAACGGCGATTAAAACTTATGCCCGTAATTTAAACAGTCCCGCTAATCACCCGTTTACGATTGAGCAAAAAGGCAGTAGCAATCCTTTAGTCGATTCGGGTGATATGATAGAACACGTTGAATGGAAAGTAGAGGGTTGATAAATGCAGTATATGAACTTTGAGCCTTTGATAAAGCAACATTCAAGGGATATTACCGTTATCACCCATTCCGAGGACAGTTATGATGAAAGCGGCGATTTGGTCAAAGGTGGGAAGATAGAAACGATAGTAAACGGAGCTATCCTCTCGCACCGACAAAGCAAAATATTCAAGTCAAACGGCACATTGACCGAACAAGACAAGGTTTTGTATATGCTTTCGCCGCTTGCAAGTGCTCTAAAAAGCGGACAAGTGATTGATAGGGGTAATCTGTACCATATCAATTCGGAACTCGAAAATGCCGAATTTACGGGTGTTTACGCCTATAATCTTAAATTCACAAGTGTGTTTAATGAGGTGAAGCAAGATGATTGATATTAAACACATAAGAACAGTTGTTGCAAAAGGTCTAAAGGATTATGTTCAATGTATGGTTGTAAGAGGAAATCAGACGGGAGCAATCCCTGATTTCCCTTACATCTCTTACAACATAACCGCACCTTCGGGAATAAACAAGGGAACACACGGAATAAACGAGGACGGAACGGCAAATAAGTCTGTTGTTTTAACAATGAGCCTTACTGCTCATTCGGATAACTATGACGAAGCTGTTTCCCTTGCACTCAAAGCCCGTGAATGGCTTGA
>JAZQZU010000035.1:0-1509 GCA_045634165.1 Acutalibacteraceae bacterium | reverse complement strand
AACGTATCTCTCATTTGTTTCGGGGTCAAAGTAGTCAAGGCTCTTGCCCGATGTATTGATATGCTGAGTAAGGTCGTAGTCAGTTCTGTCTGCAACGCCCCAGAGTTCGCCCCAACCGAAGGGGAAGAGGTACTCAAAGTCAGTTGTTGCTTTTGAGTAGAAGCAAAGCTCCTCGGGGTCGTGGTCACGGAGTCTGAGGTTTTCTTCCTTAATGCCTAAGGAGTAGAGCCAGTCACGGCAGAAACCGCGCCAATATTCAAACCACTCAAGGTCTGTACCGGGTTTACAGAAGAATTCAAGCTCCATCTGTTCAAATTCACGAACACGGAAAATGAAGTTACCGGGTGTGATTTCATTACGGAATGATTTACCAATCTGAGCAACACCGAAAGGAACTTTCTTTCTTGTTGTACGCTGAATATTTGCAAAGTTTACGAAAATACCCTGTGCAGTTTCGGGACGAAGATAAAGCTCGTTTTTGCTATCCTCTGTAACGCCCTGGAATGTTTTGAACATAAGGTTGAACTGACGGATATCGGTAAAGTTATGCTTACCGCACTGAGGACAAGCAATTTCCTTCTCCTTGATGTAATCCATCATCTGTTCATTTGACCAACCTGCAACATTTGTGCCGTCAAAATCCTCAATAAGGTTATCTGCTCTGTGACGAGTTTTACACTCACGACAGTCCATAAGTGGGTCTGAGAAACCGCCAAGGTGACCTGAAGCAACCCATGTTTGGGGGTTCATAAGAATTGCGCTATCAAGACCTACGTTGTAGGGGTTTTCCTGAATGAATTTTTTACGCCATGCATTTTTGATGTTGTTTTTAAGTTCAACACCAAGAGGGCCGTAGTCCCAAGTGTTTGCAAGGCCGCCGTAAATTTCACTGCCTGCATAAACGAAACCTCTGCCCTTGCAAAGAGCAACGAGTTTTTCCATTGATTTTTCGGTATTTTTCATTTCTGTCTTCCTTTCGGTTGAAAGTAGTTCTAGATTTCGATTTGAAATTATATCATAGTTTTTTATAATAATCAACATTTTGCACAAAATTATATATATTTTATTGTAATGTTTAACTTGACATCGGTGGGTGGTTATTGTAAAATATTAAACTGTAAATTTATGTTTTAAAGAAACGAGTGTGATACTATGCATTGGTCAGAAATGATTGCGGACCGTATTATCAGACGCAACCCTGACAAAGAAGAATATGTATGTGCGGCGGGTATCAGTCCCTCCGGCTCTATTCATATAGGTAACTTCCGCGATATCGCCACAAGCTACTTCGTAGTTCGTGCACTTATCAAGAAGGGTAAAAAAGCAAAGCTTCTTTTCTCATGGGACGAGTTTGACCGTATGAGAAAGGTTCCTGTTAAGGTTGCGGCTATTGACGATGATATGGAAAAATACATCGGTTGCCTCTATGTTGACGTAAGAAACCCCTTTGACACAGAAGAAAAAACTTATGCCGAATACTTTGAACACGAATTCGAGCGTTCAATTGTA
>JAZQZU010000034.1:0-7848 GCA_045634165.1 Acutalibacteraceae bacterium | reverse complement strand
CTCTGATTTGTAAGAATCGTTGTTGTAAACTTTATCCTTAAGGATTTTCTGAGCCTGACGAAGACCTTCTTTAAACTCTTCGCCGTCAAGGTCAAAGTTAACATAAGTGAAAGCCTCTTTAAGAGTTGCTCTGATAAGCTCCTGAAGACCTGTATCGTGAACAGGCATAAAGAGAGCGTTGAAAATAGCCTTGAAGTCCCAGTAAATCTCTTCAATTTCGGGGTCAACAACACCAACGAAAGAGCAGGAAAGAGTTTTTACGGTTGACTCGTTTGAGTGCCATACATAGTAGGACTCGATATCAACGCCGTAATGCTCGTCACCATTAGCACAGTTGGTAAGAAGAACTGAGTTTCTGAAGGGGTCAAGTCCCTGATAGGGCTCACCATTAAGTGAAAGAAGTGAGTCACCGCCAAAGTAAACGTTAAGAGTAACCTTTTTACCCTTGAAACGTTCGGGCATATCGAATGAATTTTTGAAGAATGCACTCCAACCGTTGTTACCCCAACGGTCACCAACGTTAAGTTCCTTCCATTCGTCATAAAGGAACTCGTAATCGTCAACACCTTTATAAATACATTCCTTCATTTTCCATGCGGGAATGGATTCGATATCGGTGTAAATTCGTTTTTTGAGGTTTTTGATTTTAAGCGCCGCAACATCGTCAAATGAGAAAATACCTCTCTGTTTGCCCTTTGTGGCATCGCGCCAATCATCAACATGGGCATCCATAGCGTCAAGAGCTGCTACTGCGTCCATATTTTTAATCTCTGCCAAAGCCATCGTCCTTTCTTAAATCGAAAATCAATGAAGACATAACTTTCGATTTTATTCTAAATAAGTATATCACCATAAATTGTAAATGGCAAGTGGGAAATGGAATTTAAGTTAGGAATTAGGAATTAAAATTTCTCTTGCTTTACCGCGTACCAATACTGTATAATAAACCCAACAAATAAAAAAACAGGTGATGGCTATGAAGCATATCAGCAAAAAAGAAAAAATCAACTTTTACTTAGGTCTTTCGGGACAGAATATGGTCTACTCCCTTGTGGGTGCAGGTTTCTTCACCTACTTTATGACGGATATTGCCATGTTCCCTGCGGCAGTTGTAACAGTGTTACTTATTTTAATGAAAGTATGGGACGGCGTGAACGACCCCATAATTGGTTCATTTATTGATAAGCACACCTTCAAAAACGGTGAAAAACTTCGTCCGTTTTTACGCTACACTCCCCTTCCTGTAGGTATTTTCACGGTACTTGTTTTTCTTGTGTTCTCCACAAGTGAGGATTTACTGTGGTTGCGTGTGGCATACTTCATAATTATGTATATCGGTTGGGATATCACTTACACCTTACAGGACGTTGCTTTGTGGGGTATTACTGCCTCCGTTTCACCCAACGGTGACGAGCGTGACAGTTTTGTTAAATGGGCTCGTACCATTGGTTCCTGTGTTTTTGGTATCTTTAGTGCCATTATCCCCATGGTTATAGAAATGGTAGCAAACGCTACAAAAAGCAAGATGGCTACAGTTACTCTTGTCTTTGCTGTTATTTTCGGTTTGGGCGGTGCAATGCTCAGTATAAGAGCCCACAAAGCACGCGAGCGTGTAATCGTACCACCCAAAGCAAAACAGAAATCCATGCTCGAGAGTTTTTCACTTCTGTTTAAAAATAAAATGCTCATGCTTGTAACTCTTTCCAACTTGTTAGGCGCGTTGGGCTTCGGGGGAAATCTTGCAACATATTTCTTCAAATACAAGCTTCCAACTGATTTCCTTGGAGAAAACAGTATTATAGGTGCTCTCGGAATTACAACTATTTATTGGGCAATAACCGTAGGCCCACAGTTTATCGGTATGATTTTTGCTGACAAGTTGAAGAAAATCTGTAAAGGACACGTTAATGTACTTATATTATCGCAAGTGTGCAATATCGTCACAAAAGTAGCCGCCTTCCTTATCGGATTTGAGGGCGTAAATCTCCTGATAGGTATGGCTCTTCTTGCTATCGGCAGTATTCCCATGGGTGCAGTAAGCATTGCGCAAACCTCTGTTTTCTGCGACAGTATCGACTATATGGAATGGAAAACAGGCAAGCGTATGGAAGGTGTTACATTCTCAATGCAGACCTTCTTCACAAAGGTTTCAAGCGGTATCACTGGCGGTCTTACAACCCTCTCACTTTCACTTATCGGCTATAAGGCAATTGATGACACGGCAACAGTATTTATCGGCACACAGAGTGCTGCTTTTGAAACCTGGATTTGGCCCTTATTTATGCTCACTCCCGCAATAGCAAGTTTACTCTACATAATCCCCTTACTCTTCATAAAATACACACCCGAACAGAGAGCTCAGGTAGAAAAAGAACTGGCAGAGAGAAGAGCTGAGAATAATGCGTAATTATCGGAACGTTGACCCATTGATTTATAAAGTGGCTACGTATACAATCGGCGCTTTGCGCCCCTTAACTCCTCACTCCTAACAAAAAACACCGCGGAAATCCCGCGGTGTTTTTTATATATCCATTTCCATTTTTGTTGCTTTCTGACCCCAGGCATTTGCCCAACTTTCGCAATAAACTTTGTAATAAGAAACATTATTTTTCTTTCGGTAGTTTTCGAAGCAATTGCACCAAATCATTGAAGGAAGCGCAATTACAAGATAGTAAAGAGGCCCTAAAAGTAAACATTGCCACGTGTGACCGTATTCGTGAATACGTGTGTTGTAAGTCCACTTTTTACTCTTATGATGGTCCTTCATAAATATAAATAACCCTAAAGAAAGACCGCCCGCATTCCACGGCAGGTATACAATATAGGAATATCCGAAGCGTTGATATCTTCTTCCCTTTATTTTTGTGCAGATTAAAAAGGCTATTCCTCCAACTATGTTTACAGGTAAACCCCAGGTCCATTGTACAAGATAGAAAAAGAAGTTCTTAACCGAGGTTTTAAAGCCTTTTTCAGGTGCATCGGGGTATTTTTTTGTAAAATCAATCGCCATTTTCAATTAGCTCCTTTTTCTCCTGTTCTTTTTCAACAAGAATTGTATACTTACCATTTTCGTCAAGCTCGAGGGTATGTATTTCCTCGCTTATATCCTGACCAAGCCAGGTGTTTTCAAACTTCTGTCCTGAAATCGCTTCACAACGTTTCTTTTCTTCTTCCGTCAGGGTGACTGTTCCGTACTTCTGCTTTGTGGCAATTGCAGCACGAATCATTGTATGGTCTTCCTTGGTCATTTTAAAGCTCTTCAAAAGCACAAGGGCGATAATTGATGCCACAATGGGGATAACCGCAACGCAGATACGCACACCCCAAATTGCACTGTCCGTCTGGGTATAGAGTGTTCCCGTGTTTTTCTCAAAATCAGAAACCACATCACCAGTAACAAGTCCGAAGCCTTGTAAAGTAAAACCAACAAGTGCCGCCATAACACCGCTTACACTCTTTTTAATAAGGGTGCTGAACGTGGAAATAACGCCTTCACGTCTTCTTCCTGTTATCATTTCGTCAACATCCGTAAGATCGGGAAAAATGTTGGTAGAAACAAAGCCTAAGCCGGACATACCGAAGTTATATAGAATCATACTTATAAACATAAGTACAACCCAGATAATGCCCACGCCCGAGGTAGAATCGGAAGTCTGCATTATAAGACCAATAGCAAGACCCGCCACCATAAGGGGTGTAACAATATTACCACATTTTTTCTTGCCGTATTTCATTGTAAGGGCGTAATTCAAGGGGAAAGCTCCTGCCTCAGCAACACCTGCAACCGCATTAAAAATTGCGTATTTGCTGTACTGATTGGCTAGGTATTTTATATAATAAACCTTTGAGTTACTGTAAAAGCCCGTGGAGAACTGATACGCAAGGCTCATAAAGAAATATTGTCTGAAAGATTTGTTTTTGAAAACCAGAACGTACTCCCTGATTAAGTATTTTAAATCAAAGGGTTCAAGCTTGTTACCTAAAGAGCTTGGCTCACGTGTTTTACTGTACGTAAGGAAAACAGAAAGCCCAAAAATAACCGAAAGGGCTATACCAAAAACAAGGAATGGGGTTTTAGAAGCAGATGTAAGGTTATCGCCCGAGCCAAAAATCTCAAGAATAACTACAACAATAAGGAACGAGGGCACCATACCCGCGGAGTTAAAAAGATAACCAACAGAGTTATACTGGGTTCTTAAGTTATATTCGGGTGCCAACTCAGGAAGCATGGCCGTGTGGGGTACACCTATAACCGTATATGCAGTTTTATAAAGCATATAAACTACGACAAAGTATGCAATTGCCAAGGTGGGATTTTCTGCTCCGTTCAAGCCAAAGGAGTTCCACAAAAGGGTATACGACAACACCATAAGGGGTATACCCAGAAGAAGATAACGTCTGTGCTTACCTGTTTTAGAACGTGTGCGGTCTGTAATTATACCCATAACAGGGTCTGTAACCGCATCCCAGACGGTGGCTATCATAACAATAACACCAGCCTGATTTAAGGAAAGGTTGACAACATCCGTCAAAAACACAGTAAAGTACATACTTATGATGTACCCTGCGCCACCCATATACATATTGGCATAACTATAATTAATCATAGGCAGTATTGAGGTCTTAAAATCGCCCTCAACGCCTATAGCTTTTTTTATTCTTTCGCCCATAAAATCACCTACTTACATTCAATTTATATCATATAAATCTTATACAGTCAATTTTTAATACATAAAATTGCTTTACTTACAAAAAGCTTTGTGTTAGAATGTGTATAATTATGTAAATCGGAAAGGATTTTCAATTATGTTACTTGACAAAAAACTTTATATTCCCGACTTGGGCGAGGTTGATGTTGACAGCGGTTTTCACCTTCTTCCCGCAACCGAGGACGGTAAATTTGTAGCAGGTAAAAACGGCGTTGAATTCGTTGTTGCAACAGGCGACCAGAAGGTTGAATTTGTGAGCTTCGGTACTCACACACTCGCTTGTGTTAAATCTGCCATTGCATACCCCGTTTACTACCCCGTTGCCCCTGTTAAAACCGAGTACCCCTTAAAAGCGGTGCTTATGGACCTTGACGGCACTACAGTACGTAGCGAGGAATTCTGGATCTGGATTATCGAAATGACAACTGCAAGTATGCTCGGCAATCCTAAATTCCAGCTTGAGGAGGCAGATATTCCCTTCGTTTCAGGCCACTCTGTTTCAGAGCATCTCCAGTATTGTATCGATAAATACTGCCCCGGAGAATCTCTTGAAAAAGCACGTAATTTCTACTTTGAACACACTCACAGAGAAATGGAAGAAATTATGGCAGGTAGAGGTAAGGACGGTGCCTTTACCCCCACAGAGGGCGTTAAGGATTTCCTTTACGAATTAAAGGATATGGGCATTAAAATCGGCCTTGTTACATCAGGTCTTTACGAAAAGGCATGGCCCGAAATTCTTTCGGCATTCAAAACCCTCGGTATGGGTGACCCCAAGGATTTCTACGACGCAATCATTTCCGCAGGCTTCCCCTTAAGAAAAGGCAGTGTAGGTACTCTCGGTGAGCTTTCACCCAAGCCCCATCCCTGGCTTTACAGTGAAACTTCAATCGTTGGTTTAGGCGAAGCTTTTGCAGACAGAAACCACGTTGTAGGTATTGAGGATAGCGGTGCAGGTGCATGTTCAGTAAGACTTGCGGGTTACACCACTATCGGTATCGCAGGCGGTAACATTGAATCAAGCGGTACAAAGGCCGTTTGCTCACATTTCTGTCAGAACTTTGAAGAAATAATGAAAATCATTAAAGGCTAAGGAGGTAAAATGTACTATGGAAAACAAAGATAAAATCCAATGTCATTTTATATCAAACACCCATTGGGACAGAGAATGGCGTTTTTCTGCTCGCAGAACACAGTATATGTTAGGCTATATGCTTGATATGCTTCTGGACATTCTTGACAAAAATCCCGATTACAAGCATTTCCACCTTGACTCACAGACAATGCCCATTCAGGATTACCTTGAAGTTTATCCCGAAAAGAAAGAAAAACTTCAGAAATACATAAAAGAGGGCAGAATTGCTGTTGGTCCTTGGTTCTGTCTTCCCGACGAATTCACCGTTGGTAGCGAGGCACTTATCCGTAACCTTCTTTTAGGTCATAAAATTGGTAAGGAAATGGGCGGTATCAGTAAAACAGGTTATTCTCCCTTCGGCTGGGGTCAGATTTCTCAGCTTCCTCAGATTTACGACGGATTTGATATTCACTTTGCATCATTCTACCGCGGTATCAATGAATATAAGGCACCCAAGTCAGAATTCTACTGGGAAAGCCCCGACGGCACACGTATTTATGCTTCCCGTCTTGCTAAACGTCCCCGTTACAACATCTGGTATGTTGTTCAGCGTCCCGTTTACTTTAATCAGACTGATGAAAACAACCGCGATATGCTCTGGAACGACAATAACGGTGTGTTCAAGCTTATCGACAGAGACTGGAAATTGGACTATCAGTACACCCATCCCTTCTACGAATATCACAAAGAAAGCGTTAAAGCCCGTGCAGAACAGGCTATGAAGGAGCAGGACAACGACTGGACAACAAACCACCGTTTCTGGTCCATCGGTCACGACTCATCTTGTCCCGACGAACGCGAGGTTCAGCTTGTTAAAGACCTTAACGATTCACTTCCCGAAGCAGAGGTTTTCCATAGCACTCTTAAAGAGATGGAACAGGGTATCATCGACAACTTCAAAGAAGATTCACCCGTACTTAAGGGTGAAATGCGTGACCCCTACACCAAGGGTAGCGTAAGTGAACTTTGCGGTTGGATTCTTTCTGCAAGAACATACATCAAGCAGGAAAACTTTGACACAGAGCGTCGCCTTATTAACTACGCAGAGCCCATGGCAATTTTCGCTGCTCTTTCAGGTGCACCCTATCCCCGTAACTTCATTGACCTTTCATACAACTATCTTCTTCAGAACCACGGCCACGACAGTATCGGTGCTTGCGGACGTGACGTTGTTTACGAGGACGTTATGTCCCGTTACAGACAGGCAAGAGAACTTTCAATGTGCGTATTTGAACGTGCATTTATGGATATTGCAGGTGATATTAACCTTAAGTCATTCAGTCGCGATGATGCAGCAGTTGTAGTATTCAACCCCGCACCCTTCAAGAGAACTGAAACTGTTAACTTAAGACTCGAAATCCCCGCAGAGTGGAAAGCAGACAGCTTTGAAATTGTTGACGAGGACGACAACGTTATCAAATATCAGGTTATTTCTACAAACAAAGAAAACGCTCAGATTATCCAGAACCCCAACGATACTGCAAACGTTCTTCATACTCAGCAGTATTACGTTGCAGCTGAAGTTTATGATATTCCTGCAATGGGTTACAAAACCTACAAGGTTCGTCCTCTTTACAATGTTCGTGCTACAACTCCCGTAACACTTGTTAAGACAACAAACGTTATGGAAAACGAATATCTCAAGGTAAGCTTCAACCACAACGGTACATTCAACGTTATCGACAAAGAAAGCGGCAAGGAATTCAAAAACCTCGGTTACTTCAAGGATAGCGGCGAAATCGGTAACCCCTGGCAGCACGTTGCACCCGAAATTGACGAAACCTTCACAACTCTCGGTGAACAGGCTAACATTACACTTCTTCGTCACGGTGAATTTGAAACAACTTACAAAATCACAATGCGTTGGGAACTTCCCGAAAAACGTGCATACGATGAAAAAACAAGAAGTGAACACAAGCTTCCCAACGATATTGAAAGCCTTGTTACACTTCGTAAAGGCGCAAAATTCGTTGAAATCGAAACAACAATCAACAACCGTTGCGA
>JAZQZU010000033.1:0-17703 GCA_045634165.1 Acutalibacteraceae bacterium | reverse complement strand
CAACGTGGTGGAATAGCCCGTTGGACCAAATAAAAAATCCGACTTACCTAAAGAGGTAAGTCGAATTTTTCAATTAATATCCAAAGTTTTCAAAGTAATTGTCGAAAGGCGTTGTTTCGGGTTCAGGTGTAGTAGTTGTCGTATTACCCTTGTCTTCTACAAGTTTTACTTTAACGTCAAAGGTTGTGTCGATAGTTCCGTTGTTATTTACACGGCAAATTGTAAGTTTGAGCGAATCACCAACTTTTGCCTTTTCGATTGTTTCAAGAAGTATGTCGGTTGTTTCAAGTTTTTTGCCGTTTACAGCGGTAATAATATCACCGACTTTTACGTTTTTATTATTAATGTCACTGTTTTCGCCGATTGTAGCAATTACAATTGAGCCATAGGGAAGTTCGTTTTTCCATGCAATTGCAGAGTATGAATAGTCGCTGGAAACAGGTATATACGTTATACCAAGCATAGGTCTGTTTGTAACGTAGCCATATAAAATAATCTGGTTATAAACTTCGAGAACCGTATTGGTAGGTACCGAGAATCCCATACCTTCATATTCGGTACTTGAAATTTTGGAGGAGTTAAGACCTATAACCTGACCATATTCGTTAACAAGTGCGCCACCTGAGTTGCCGGGGTTGATAGCTGCATTATGTTGAATGCAGGGTAAGTCGTAAGAAGTGTTGTTGGTGGGAACGGGACGGTCAATAGCGCTTATCATACCGCTTGTAAATGAACCAAAGAACTCTGTGCCACCGGGGTTACCGATTGCGTAAACCTTCTGTCCTACTGTTAATTTATCGGAATTGCCGAAAGATGCGGCTTTAAAGCCAGTTTTCTTAACTCGGAGAACACCAACGTCGGTTTTTGTGTCAAGACCGATGATTTCGGCTTCACATTCAGTTTCGTCGCTGAACTGAATCTGAACCTCAATGCCACTGTTGGCTATTACATGAGCGGCAGTCAAAATATAGGTGTAAGTTTTTGTGTCGTCTTCTCCGACAATAATACCGGAACCTTCACCTGAAATCTGGTTGTGAGAATAAACAATAACACCAACGTTTATATCTTTTACGTGGTTGTAAACCTGTTCGGAAGTCATAACACCTTTGCCCGAATATTCAGAGAAAGAAAGGGGTGAGTCCTCCATTGAAGGTGTAGCCCCTGAGCCGTATTTGTCTGCGGATTCAGTTTGCGCATTGTTCTGAGGGGTTTTATCACTAACAGATGGGGGATTTGCGTTGCCCTTGTTTGCCATACTTATACCAATGGCAACAGAGGAGGAAATTATGGAAATGCAAATAAGAATTATAAAAACAATTTTACCTGCAAGACCTTTTTTCTTCTTCTTTTTCCTGGGAGGTACTACGGGTGCCATGGGCTGAGTAGTTCCGTTGGGATTATAGTAAACAGGTTGTTGGTTTTGTATGGGTTGTTGGGGACGTGGTGCGTAACCCTGTTGGGCGGGAGCGAAACCCTGGGGAGGTTCACCGGGTGCAGTAGTGTACACAGGGGGAGTATGCATTGGTGAAGAATATTGTGGGTTCATCTGCTGAGGTGCAGGTTGTTGAATAGGGTCCTGAGGCACAAACTGTTCTGTATCAGTATTTTCATTTTTTTCTACTGGTGAGCTTTCGGGAGTTGTGCCGTTGGAATTAAAAATATCGTCCATATATTTTCCTCCGTTTCTGCTAAGAATAGCAGAAGATTAGTTTTATTTTGGAAGTTTAAGGGTGAAACGTGTAAATGAATCCACTTCACTTTCAACTGTAATTGAGCCGTTGTGAAGGTCAATTATGCTCTTAATAAGGTAAAGTCCAAGACCTGTGCTTTTAACATCTGTGCTTCGGGATTGGTCGACCTTGTAAAAACGTTCAAAAACTTTGTCAATTTCCTTTTCGGGAATGCCCTTGCCGGTATTGGTAATGGCAAGGTAGGTGTGGTTTTTGTCAGTGGTTATACTTACAGTAATTGTACCACCATCATTTGTGAATTTTACCGCATTGTCTGCAAGGTTATATATAACCTGGTCAATCATGGCACTGTCGCCGTGGATTGTAGCAGACTGCAAATCCTCAAAGCCTGTAATTTCAATATTCTTCTTAGATATGAGTTGTTCAAAGCCTAAGAAGGTTGTAACAAGCTTGGGTGCAATATCAAACTGCTCAATATTCATATCCACGTTACCTGTTTCAATCTTTGAAATGTTGAGCATTGTGGTAACCATTTTGGAAAGGCGGTTGATTTCACCAGAAACTATTTTTAGGTAATAATCCTGCTTTTCCGGTGGGATTGTACCATCAAGAATGCCGTTGATAAAGCCGCCAATGGTAGTCATAGGGGTTTTGAATTCGTGAGAAACGTTGGCAACGAAACTGCGTCGGGAGTTTTCAATTTGCGAAAGCGATGTTGCCATGGTGTTGAATTTTGTAACCAGTGTTGCCAATTCGTCGTTGGATTTGAGCTCGGGGACTCTGTAAGAGAAGTCACCGGACGAATAACATTTTGTAGCAGCTTCAAGGTTTCTGATGGGTTTTGCGATTCGTTCCGTCATAAATGAAACCGCAATGGTAACAAGAAGCAATGCCACCGCCGCAGAAAGCACAAACATAACAAAAAACTTTTCCACGTTTGTGAGCATATTGTCTTTGATGGGGGCACTTACAACGCAGAAGCCAACAAACGTATCTTCTAAATAAAGAGGGGACATACATACTGAGTAGTATGTATCATAAATGCCGTTAAGCTTTGAAAACTCGTTGAATTCCCCGTTCATCACGCGTTGGAGCTGTAATGCGGGGATTTTTATATCACCATGTTTTTCGCAAACGGTCTGGTCATTTACGGAGAAGTCGTCAAGAGTTCCGGAACAAACTATAACTTCACCATCTTTATTACATATAAAAGCATCATAGCCCTCGCTTCTGGTTATGAATTCAACGTTCTTGCACATTGTAACAACCGCCGCCTCGGGGTTGTCGCGGATTATATCGGACTTAAAAAGCTCCGTTGTCATTTGTGCAAGATTTGAAGCGGTGTTTTTAGTATCGGCAGACACCTGATTTAAAAGGGTATTTGTAACCAAAATCATAAATGACGTACCGATAACAATAAAACTCACAAGGACAATTGATGAAAAAATCATAAAGTACTTAAAAAAGAAAGCACCTTTTTTGCCTTTTATTAACTTCATATATAGCTTACTTGGTTTCGAATTTGTAGCCGACGCCCCATACGGTTTTAAGTTCCCATTTATCGGAAACACCCTCTAACTTTTCACGTAATCTTTTAACGTGAACGTCAACTGTTCTGGAATCACCATAATATTCAAAGCCCCATACCTCGTCAAGCAACTGATCGCGGGTGTATACTCTGTTGGGGTTACTTGCAAGGTGGAAGATAAGCTCAAGCTCCTTGGGAGGAGTGTCTATGGGCTTGTCATCAACAATAAGCTCGTAGTTTGTAAGATTAACCGTAAGTTTATCGTAAGAAACTTCTTTAACTGAATCTACGGGAGCTGTTTTACTGCTACTTCTTCTTAATACGGCTTTGATTCTTGCCATAACCTCTTTGGTTTCAAAGGGCTTTGTGATATAGTCGTCCGCACCTAATTCAAGACCCAATACCTTGTCGAAGGTTTCGCCCTTTGCGGTAAGCATAATAATTGGAGTCTGAGAAGTCTTGCGTATTTCACGACAAATCTGCCAACCGTCAAGACCGGGGAGCATTATATCAAGTAAAACAAGGTCGGGAAAAATTGAGTTGAATTTCTCAACCGCCTGTAAACCGTTGGTAACAACATCCGTTTCAAAACCCTCTTTTTCAAGATAGAGTCTTAAAAGTTCGCAGATATTTATATCATCATCAACAATAAGGATTTTTTCGTTTGCCATAAATAGCCCTCCTTGAATTGTGTTATATATTCATTATAAAAACATTATATACCATATTTTTTTAAAATATATGAACAATTTTTAAAATTAATAAAACAATGGCAATAAGTTGTCTTATTGCCATTGTGGATTTTTATTTGCTTTTACGTGACGCTTTTGCTTCGAGTTTGGCTTTTTTAGCCTTTTCTTTCGCTTTGCGCGCTCTTGTTTTTTCGTCCTTGGTTTTGCCTTTTTTCTTTGTGAGAATCAGGGTAATAATCAAGGCGAGTATAAGCAGAACACAAACAACCAATGAAACGATAATTACAAGTTTTCTTGCCTGTTCATCCTTTTCTTCGTCAGCGTAAAGGTAATCGGTTGTTGTTTCAGTTGTTTCACCTACAAAAACGGTTTGTATAATACCGTCGTCCGTAAGCACGTATTTGTAGCCCTCGGGGAGGGTTTCAAAAGTTGTCTGACTTATAACGTTACCTTGTTGGTCAACAAGTTGACCCTTGTCATTAATGGATAAAATCTTACCTGCAAGGTTGGATGCAACGCCGTTGACTCCGGTGACGTAGGGGAGTGCAGGGATAGTAAGGGTTACTTCTGCATAGGTGCCATTGACATTTTCGTTGCTGTTGTTGTTTTCTGAAGGCGACTGAGTTGTTCCGTATGTGGGAATAAGTCCTGTAAGGTCGCTGTCAGGTGGTGGTGTAGTACCTTGGAAAATATTAAGCTTGTAGGTAGAGGTTTTTGTAACACCATTATCCGTGTTTTTGCAAACAATGTTAAGTATCTGTTTTTCAACGTTTAAAAGTGAAACCTTTGCGTACTGACCGCCTGCGATTTTTGTTCCGTTAATGGTTAATACGGAGTTTGAGTTCAGAGCGGTAGGGTTAACAGAAATAGTCTCGCGGTTGTTTTCAAGATATATGTTGTACTCGTGAATGTCCGAGTAAAACTCATTTTCAAGGTCGAAACGGTTTGTTTTTTTGGTTACTAATCTGAAACAAGCCTCGTAATTGTATTTGTTCTGAGAAATGGTGAGTTTAGCATCTTCGTAAGCCATTCTCTGAAGAATATAATAAGCAACGGAGCGATTTTGTGCAGTTTTTTCAAGGGTTTCGGGGTCTAGCTTAACACTGTACTGTGTACCCAACATAGCAGTAAGGTACTTTTTCTGAAGTTCCTCGGTTGTGGCGGTTTCAGAGTCAATGGCAAGTCCGTAGTTGCGTATTGACATAATAGCAACTCGTCTGTAAACTTCTTCGCGGGGAAGTTTTACGATTTCACTTGCAGAAACATAGCCGTTGGTATAAAGGGCCATAAGTGAGGTGTAGTATATGTAATCCTCTAAACTACCAAGTGAGTTTGAGCCAAAGAATTTAGCTATGAAAGCTGAAAGGGAGGATTGATTACCCGAAAGAGCGGAGATATACAAAACAACCGCATCTTCAAGGGGAGTTCCCTGGGGAATTGTAAGATGTTCGCCCGTATACACATAATAAAGGTCGTTTTTCATCATAGCATAAAGTGCGCTGATCATAAGGACCTTGTCGGCATCGAGTTCGTCTTCCTCGGTGATTATGATGCCCTGTTGACGGAGCCAGTCTGCTTTTGATTTATCGGATGCGGAGGGATCGGAAATAATGGAAAGAGCACCAACCTGTTCAAGGAAGTATATGTAAGCGGCTCTTTGAGATTCTTCGTCAAGAGTGTATGTCTCGATATATTCCTCAACCTCTGCGTTGAAACCCTTGGCATCGTTTGTGTAAGGGTAGTTGGTTACGGGGTGAAGTACCAATTCCGTAAAAATGCCCTCTGTGGAGAGCATATCCTCTTTAATTACGAGCTTTCGTACCCAGGATGGATCGTTGGAATCGTAAAGATACTGGGTCTGAATGCCGGGGTTTGAAATGTCAATTGTGGGAGCAAATTCTTTTGCAAATGCGGAAATGGAAAGGGAGCCGAAAATAACAATTACGGCAATAAAAAACGATAAGATTTTTACACTTTTTTTCATAATATCCATCTCCTTTCAAAGGGTTTTGCAAACATAAAACATAGTATATCAAAAAATGACCTTCAAGTCAAATGCATTTATTTGGAAAAGGCGAAAACAGTACGTGTGCTATAAACCTCATTTGCATCATAAATGCAAGTGGGCCATTCGGGGTGATTGGGGGAGTCGGGGAAAACCTGTGTTTCAAGACAGAAAGCGCAACGCTTTGTCATAGGGATACCGTTTTTGCCTTCGATTGTACCGTCAAAAAAGTTGCCTGTGTAAAGCTGAATGCCGGGAAGGTCAGTTTTGACAGTCATAACGATACCGCTCTTGTCACCCTTGGCAACGGCTGCGATTTTAAGACTTCCGTCGTAATCTGAGATACAGAAGTTGTGGTCGTAACCCATACCATTTTTAAGCTGGATATGGTCGTTTTCAATATCTCTGCCGATAGTTTTTTCGCTTGTGAAATCAAAGGGCGTACCCTCAACAGGTGTGAGCTCACCTGTGGGAATGCTGTTTTCATCAATGGGTGTGAAGCGGTCCGCATTAATAGTAAGTGCGTGGTTAAGGATATCACCGCTACCTGTACCATTAAGGTTAAAATAAGCGTGGTTGGTAAGATTAATAACAGTTTTCTTGTCGGAAACTGCGTTGTAAAGAAGCTCTAATTCATCATCGTTGCTTAAGGTATATGTAACGCTTACCTCGACATTTCCGGGGAAACCTTCGGTACCGTCGGGACTGAAATATGTAAACTTAACTGCATTGTCACCAAGGATTTCGGCGTTCCATACTGCGGAGCTGTACTCACCGCCACCGTGAAGACTTGTAATGCCTTTTTCGTTAAGTGTAACGTTATATTCAATGCCGTCAATGGAGAATTTACCATCCTTGATACGGTTAGCATACTGGCCAACAACAACACCCTGATAATCGGAGCGGTTAACGTGACCGTCAAGGGTATCATGACCCACAAGAACGTCAATTAATTCGCCCTCATTGTTTTTTATAAAGAACTTGTCAAGAGTAGCACCTTTTTCAATAATGTGGGCTCTTGTGCCGTTTTTGTTTTCGATAATATAGGCGTTTACGTCTTTGCCGTTTAAAGTGCCGTAAAGTGATTTTGTAATTGCCATTTTAATTACCCCCAAAATGTTTCCCAAAAAATATCTATTATAAATATAACCTATTGAAAGGCACTAAGTCAAGGGCGGTTTGAGAAGTTAACTTTAAATTAACATTAATTTACATTTTGTTATCAATTCTTTAACATTTGTGGTGCTTAATTGCGTTGATTATTTTCGATAAATATGGTATTATATAAAGGATTAGTAAAAGGGGAGGTATTTTATGGATGCTTTTGTTGCGGCAATGGCTTCTGGTATGCGCTATCTTATGCTTTTGATAGTTTTATACGTAGTTGTCAGAATGTTGCTTGCCCTGTTTTTCAAGAAAACTACTGACCCTGTAAGGGGTAAACTTGTAAACACTATAACCGACGAAGAAATATTTTTATATGACCGTGAAACGTCCTTGGGAAGAAATAAAAAATGCGACGTAGTATTGCCCTTTGACACGGTATCAAGGCTTCATGCGGTTCTTGCTTACCGTAATAGGGGCTTTGTGATTTTTGACACGTTCTCAAAGTCAGGTGTGAGTGTAAATGGTGAAAGAATAGATAAAAAATCCCGCCTTCATCACGGTGACGTTATAGATATAGGCGGTCTTGAATATACTCTGCATGAGGCACGTTATAAGTTCGTTAAAGACAGAAGTTCATTGGTCGCAAGACCCTCTTACGGCATAGTTTTAATTCTCATAGGGCTTTTTAATATCTGCTCTATGTTGTTGAATTTATCCGTGGAAGGTGAAATTCAACCTCAGATTTTATTGACCTATCTGGGCTTCATCGGGGTACAATGGTTGTATTTTTTGTTTGCAACATTTATTTTGCGTATCCATAATTTCGAACTTGAAATGATAGGGTTTATGTTCACTTCCATAGGACTTGCCATTGTGGGTAGTATCTATCCCGGGGCGGTTCTCAAGCAATTTTTTGCGGTGGTAATTGGTGTTGTGGGCTTTTGCGTTATGGTTGTTATAATGCGAAATATTGATACTCTCAAGTCGATGCGTTGGGCTCTCGCCGGGGCATCCGTACTTATTTTAGGCGCAACACTCGTTATTGCGGAAACCACCAATGGTGCCAAGAACTGGATTTCCCTTGGCGGTATTTCCATACAACCCTCCGAGCTTGTGAAAATTGCATTTATTTTCGCAGGTGCAGTAACTTTGGAAAAATTACAATCCATAAAAAACCTTACGATGTACATTGTTTTTGCTACCATCTGTGTGGGTGAACTCTTTTTGATGTACGATTTCGGAACAGCGCTTATATTCTTTTTTACCTTTATCGTTATAGCGTTCATGCGCTCGGGTGACGTTAAAACACTTTCTCTTGTGTGTGGTGTTGCGGCTATAGGTGCTGTTGCTATTCTTATACTGAAACCCTATGTAGCAAGTCGTTTCTCCACCTATCTTCACGTGTGGGAATTTATGGATGAGGGTGGTTATCAGCAGACGAGAACCCTCATCTATTCCGCAAGTGGCGGACTTTTCGGTTTAGGACTTGGTAATGGTGAATTGCGTAATGTTTTTGCCGCATCCGAGGACCTGGTTTTCGGTGTGGTCTGCGAAGAATTCGGTCTTATAATGGGCTTTACAGTGCCCTTGGTTTACTGTGCAATTGCCATATGGGCAATAATCAACGCCCGAAAAACAAAGTCAACTTTTTATGCTATTGCGGGTGTTGGTGCAATAGCAATGATGCTGTTTCAGTCAATGCTCAGTATTTTCGGTATAACGGATTTATTACCCTTAACGGGTGTTACCTTACCCTTTGTGAGTAAGGGCGGTTCAAGTATTATCAGTTGCTTCTGCTTACTCGCATATATCAAGGCGATTGATATGCGTACCTTTGCAAACTTCAAGCCGAAACTTGGAGAAGAGGAAGGGGGCGATGCTCAATGAGGACAACTGCAAAAAGAGGATTTGTAGTATTGTTGCTGGTTTTAGCCGTAACAGTGGGTCTTAGTGTGTTGGGTGTGCGTTTTGTAACCAATGGTGAAAATTGGGCTACCCTCAGGGCAAACGAGCATCTTAACGAAAACGGAAGTTTTATTGCCGCGGGTAATATTACCGACAGAAACGGTGAACTTTTAGCCCATACGGAAAATGAAAAACGTATTTATAACGATTCTGAAAGGATAAGACGCTCCACACTTCATATTGTGGGCGATACGGAAGGTTATATATCCTCAGGTGTGCAAACCGCATACAAGACAAGCCTTACGGGTTATAATCCCTTAACAGGTATCTATTCTCTGAAAAAATACGGTAGGGGAAATGATGTGGTCCTTACAATTGACAGTCAGGTAAGTGCCGCAGCGTACGACAGGCTTAACGGCAGAAAGGGTATAGTTGCCGCCTATAATTACAAAACTGGTGAACTTCTTTGTTCTGTATCAAGTCCCGATTATGATATTGAGAATAAGCCCTCTGCCGAGGAAATTGAAAAGAACAAGAACGGCAAATACGAGGGTATTTATCTCAACAGACTTATTGACGGACTTTATACTCCCGGTTCAACCTTTAAAATAATCACCACCGCAAGTGCAGTGGAAAATATAAGTGATATAGATAATTTCACATACACCTGTAAGGGTGAAACCATTGTGGATGGGGTAAAGGTTACTTGTCCTCGTTCTCACGGTAAAATGGATTTTGAGGAGTGCTTTGCAAACTCCTGTAACGGAGCTTTCGCGGAAATCTCCAAAATGCTCGGCAAGGAAAAATTAAGTGCCACCGCAAAGGAATTCGGTTTCGGACAGACTTTTGAATTCGGTAATTCCAATACTAAAGCCAGTATGTTCGATTTGTCCGATGCAAGTGCTGCCGATACCGCCTGGGCGAGTGTGGGTCAGTACGACACACTGGTTAACCCATACCACATGCTAACAGTAGTAGGTGCAGTTGCCAATAACGGCGAAGCGGTGTTGCCCTATACAGTTGACAGTATAAAAACCCCTGCGGGATACGTGGTTGAAAAAGGCACAACCGAAAGCAAAGAGTATATATCACCTGAAGTTGCTAACGAAGTCAAAGCCATGATGCGTAATAACGTAGAAACCAATTATGGTGACTATAAATTCAAAGGGCTTTCAATGTGTGGTAAAACAGGTACCGCCGAGGTTTCGGATAATAAAAAGCCCCACTCTTGGTTTGTTGGTTTTTCCGATAACGAAAACTGTCCCGTGGCAATTGTTGTAGTGGTGGAAAACGGCGGTTGGGGTTCATCTGAGGCTCTACCTGTAGCATCTGCCACAATGGAAGCAATTTACAAATCCCTTGCGTGATAATGAAATTTTTATTATTGTTAACTTTTTATTACCAATAGGTTTTTTCATTGACTAATTGCGACAAATAATGTAAAATATTCTTTATGTTGAAAAATTATGACTTGAAAGGCTGAAATAAATGAGTTTTATTGAGTTTGATTCTGTTTATAAAAGATATAAAATGGGTGAAATCGTCATCAATGCTGCGGACGGTGTTACCTTTAACGTTGAACAGGGCGAGTTTTGTGTTATCGTCGGTGCCAGTGGTGCCGGTAAAACTACCGTTCTTAATATTTTAGGCGGTATGGACGATTGTGACGACGGTAAAGTCCGCGTTGCAGGTGACCTTATAAATGAGTACGACAGTAAGCGTCTTATTGAATACAGACGTTTTGACGTTGGTTTCGTTTTCCAGTTCTATAACCTTGTTCCTAACCTTACCGCACTCGAAAATGTTGAACTTGCAACTCAGATTGGTGCAAAGGCACTTAACCCTGCAAAGGTTCTTGAAAGAGTTGGCTTGGGTGAGCGTCTTAATAACTTCCCCGCACAGCTTTCAGGTGGTGTGCAACAGCGTGTTTCAATTGCTCGTGCACTTGCCAAGAACCCCAAACTTCTTTTGTGCGACGAGCCCACAGGTGCTCTTGACTACAATACAGGTAAACAGATTCTTAAACTTCTTCAGGATACAAGCCGTGAAACAGGTATGACGGTTATCGTTATTACCCATAACTCTGCTATTACGCCTATGGCGGACAGAGTCATTTCTATGAAAAGCGGACGTGTAGTAAGTATGGAAACAAACGACAATCCTGTTTCCGTTGCAGATATTGAATGGTAAACTCTAAGTTGGCGAGAATAATCTGAAATAGCCTTAAAGAGTTCTTTTTCAAGGCTTTTCGGCGCCTCGCCCTTGAAAGGCTACCTATTTGAAAGGATAAAGTAAAAATGACAAATGCCTATTTTACAGACAGTTTCCGTTCAATAAAACGAACTTTCAGTCGTTTTGCATCCATTATAGCCATTGTTGCAATGGGTAGCGGATTGTTCTGTGGTCTTAATGCCGTAGGCCCCGATATGATTGACACGGCGGACACTTATTATAAAGAGTACAATTTAATGGACCTCAGATTGCAGTCTTATCTTGGTCTTTATGAGGAAGACCTTGAGTTGGTTCGTCAAATTGAAGGTGTTGAATCGGTACAGGGTGCCAAATTTGTTGACGGTTATGCTCAGGTTAAAAATGCAAAAGATGAATACGAGGGTATAGTTGATATAGACGGTTCCGAACTTACCGTAAGGGTTTCCGGATTGGATATTACAAAGGCTGTTGATTTCCAAAACCAAGCAGACAATAAAGACTATATCAACAGGCTTAAGCTTTTAACTACTGAAGAAATAAAAAGCCTTTACTCCGGTAAAGAATACGATGCTCTTGCAAAAGAAATCAGCTCGAACGAAAAAACTAAAGGTCTTGGACTTGTTGAAGATGGTGTGATTAAAGGTAGGTATCCTCACGCTCCCAATGAATGTGTAGTTACCTGCAGTGGGCTTACCACTCCCGAACAGTTCAAAATCGGTAATACAATTAAGGTCGTAGGGGATGATGAAGATATTTCATACTATCTCAAACACGATGAACTTATAATTGTAGGTGTTATACAGACTCCCTATTGGATTTCATACGAGCGTGGTGTTACAACTGCCGGTAGCGGTAAGTTGGGTGACTTTGTTTACGTAAGTAACGATGCTTTTACCGATAAAATTACATATTACAGTGAAGCGTATATCACCCTTGAGGGTGCCGATGAATATGACGCATATTCAGATGAATATAATGAGTTTGTAGACTCAATGCGTCAGAAAATTGCTGAAAAGGCAGAAGGATTTGCGGCTTTGCGCAGAGCCCAACTTCTTGTAGGTCTTGAAAAGCGAGTTAATGACGCAAAAGTTAAAATTGACAATGCAGAAGTCTCCGTTAACCTTAAGTTAGAGGACGGCCGTAAACAATTACAAGAACTTTATGAGTCGGAAAAAACAGGTGAACAACAACTTGCAGAGGCTCAGAAGCTTATGGATGAGGAGTACAGCAAGGTTCAGGGTCAGTTACAGTCAGGCAGTAATGAGTATCTCGCCGCCGTAAATGAATATAACGCAAAAGTTACTGCGGTTTCCCAAGGGCAGATAGAACTTGCCAACAAAGAAACCGAATATAATAACAAAAAAACTGAGGCGGATGCGGCTAAAAAACAATTAGATGATGCCAACGTTCAGTTGACCATTGCTGAAAAAGAGATTAAGTACATAAAAACTCTTATTACCACAACTCAATCCACTTTGGAAACCTTACAGGCAAATCAGGATGTTGCACAGGAAGACCTTGATCTCGATAAAATGGCTGAAAGACTCGAGGAAACTAATCCCGAACTTGCGGGTATCCTTCGTGCGGCATCAAACCTTACAGCACAGGGTATGGCTGCCGATGCTATTGTTGAGGTTGACCAGCTTATTGAACAGTACCAAACAGAACTTGCTTATGCAGAAGTAGAGTATAGCGAAGGCAAAAAGCAATATGACGACAGTTTTGCTGAATGGGAAGCTGCAGACGCTAAGCTTAAAACGGCTAATCTTCAGTTGAAAGCCGCCAAAAAGCAACTTGAAGATGCGGAAAAACAACTTGAGGTATACAAAGAAAAAATACAGTCAAGCGGTAATCAGCTTCAGTTCGGTGCAATTGAAGCACAGACCAAATATATGACCGCACAGGCAACTCTTGCCCTTAAAATGACTCAGTTCCAGAACATAAAGGATACTATTGCCGCTGCTGAAGCTCAGTTTGAAGAAGCGGAAAAAGAGGCAAAACAAAAACTCGGTGTTGTAAAAACCGAGTACCAAAAGGGTGAAAGCCTTCTTCATAATATTAAAGAGGGTGTTGGTTGGAGCGTTTACACAAGAAACGATAATCCCGGTTACACGGGTTACGGTCAGGCAGCTACCAATATGGTGCGCCTTGCTTACATCTTCCCCACATTCTTCTTTATAGTTTCAACAATGGTTTGTCTTACTACTTTAACTCGAATGGTTGAAGAAGAAAGAACTCAGTTGGGTACTTTGAAGGCTTTGGGTTACTCCAACAGAATGATTTCGGGCAAATATTTATTGTACGCCGCTGTGGCAAGTTTCATTGGCGTGGTTTTGGGTATCATTTTCGGTTTTGTTTTCGTGCCCATGATAATATGTGCCGCTTGGGGTATTATGTATGAAATGCCAAGTACAATATTAAGCTTTATGCCATTGTATCTTGTACTCGGTGTGATTATCTCTTTGGGTTCAACAATGCTTGCGGCCTTCCTTGCTTGTCGTAAAGAACTTGCGGCGGTGCCCTCAGTGCTTATGCGACCCAAACCGCCCAAGGCAGGTAAGAGAGTTTTCCTTGAAAATATTGACTTTATCTGGAAACGCTTGAGTTTCACCTCTAAAGTTACCGTACGTAATCTTTTCAGAAATAAAAAACGTTTCCTTGTTACGGTTATCGGTATAGCAGGTTGTACAGCCCTTCTTCTTGCGGCGTTTGGTTTGCGTGACTCCATAAGTGGTGTTATTGATAACCAATACGGTAAAGGTACGGGTATTGCTCAGTATGATTTCCAGGTTGTTCTTGATGAAGGTCAGGCTAATTATAATGACAGTAAAATTGTTGCAGATATAAATGCTGTTGACAATATTGAAGCATCAATGCTTACCTATCTTAAGGTTTGTAAAGGTTATTCTGAAAATAATCAGGAAATGGAGGTTGACGTCCTCGTTCCCGAAAATCCCGCAACCTTTGGCGGATTTATAAACCTTAAACTGAATGATAAGCCTGTTCCTTTGACGGACGAAGGTGCGGTTATTACAAAGAAACTTGCGGATAAGACCGATACTAAAATCGGCGATGAAATGACTGTGTCCTGGACAGAAGGCTCAAAAACAGTTGAATATCGGGTTAAGGTTACAGGAATTGTAGATAACTACGCATTCCATTATGTGTATATGACACCTTATTACTACAATCAGGTAACAGATACAATACTTAACTATAACTACCTCTTCTGTAGAATTGCTCCCGGTATGACTCAGGGCGAAAAGGTGCAACTTGAAAATGCAGTCAACGATATGAAGGGTATAAGTGGTTCTGTATTTACCACCGTTGTTATTGACAACTTCAATAACATTATCAAAACCCTTAATCTTGTTATTCTTATGTTTATAGTAGCCGCTATGGCACTTGCTCTTGTTGTTCTTTATAACCTCAATAACATAAATGTTAACGAGCGTATCAGAGAACTTGCAACCCTTAAGGTTCTCGGCTTCTACAATGGTGAGGTTTCCGCGTACATTTACCGTGAAAACGTTATTCTTACAGTTATAGGTATGGCGCTCGGTATGGTTCTTGGTATGCCTCTTAACGCTTTGGTTATGGGTGTAGTTGATATTGATACTCTTACCTTTAAAACAACGCTTGAGCCTCAGAGCTTCCTTGTCGCGATGTTGTTTACTGCTTTAATGGCGGTGCTTGTCAATGTGATTATGCACTTCAAGCTTAAGAAAATCAGTATGGTCGAGTCACTTAAATCTGTTGAATAAAAAGATAATCCCCACAGAGAACTCTGTGGGGATTGTTGTTTGTGTAATTATTTTTGAGGTGGTTGGTAATTAAGGTAGTAATCCTTGGTCTTTGCCGCACCGTTTATGTAGAGGTTTGCGAAGAAGTATGCAAGTTCCTCGGTGGGGATTTTCATACCGTCGTTCATCCAGTCAATAAGTACGCCGGTAACTGCCGTAAGCACAAAGTTTGTGGAGTAACGAGCGGGGTTATCCTCGGAAAAAACAGCCCTTGTATCGGGGATTTTTTTGAGCATAAGATAACGGATTTGCTGATAAAGGTGATTGTCACCGTCGTGATTTATAATAAAACGGCAAAGTGACTCGTTTTCCTTGCAAACCAAAAGCATTTTGTTTGCGTATTCTGCAAAACCCTCAACAGTTGAAAATGAAACTGTTGCTTCGTCTAGAATCTGCTCAAAGGTCTGATATGCTTCATTCTGTATTTGTCGGAGCATATCGTGTAAATCATTATAATAAAAATAAAACGTTGCACGGTTAACGTCTGCAAGAGTGGTTAACTCGGTAACAGTAATCTGATTAATGTTTTTGGTTTCTAAAAGTTCAAAAAGGGCATCTTTTAAAGCCTTTTTTGTTCTTTTAACACGTCTGTCAGTGTGGTTGAGGCGACGTTTGGATTCCTTTATCAATTTACCACATCCTTTCACGCAATTCTAGGCTATATTATCATATTTGGAAATATAAATCAAGAGTTTTTGTCAAAAAGGAAAAAACGAAACAATAAAAAATACAGGTTTTCCTTGAAAACCTGTATTTTTATACACGAAAAATGCAATTAGTTGCAGATTTTGCCGTTTTTTATTAATTTGAAGTTACCGCTTTTTAGAATGCGTATTAAATCATCGTTTGTCTTAATTGGCGTGTCGGTAGCGATTCCGCCAAGCCCCACTCCGCTTACACGATGACAGTCACTACCGCTTATTTTAATGGATGCGTTAATTTCATCCGCCCAAATTTCTGAGTTCCGGTTTGCCTCGGGTGAAGCCTTGCCGTTATAAACCTCGGTACCGTCAAGGTATGGATGATTACGTCGTGTAATCATTTCCCTGAAGGGATGCGCCTGTAAAATAAGGCAACCTTTTTCGTGAAATAATTTACTTGCTTTTTTAATATAAAGGGATAAAAGGAAGGGCAGTTGGTATAAAATTTCTTCGGTTATACCGTAGATAAGGTAATCGTTAACCGTAAGATGAAACCGAAGTTCCATTCCCAAAAGCACGGTGAAATTGTTGTCATTATATTTTTTTGCCTCGCGGTAAGCACGAAGATAGTGGTCAATAGCCTTTTTCTTGCTGAAAAAATCGGGCAAATCAAAGGTCATGGGCGAGTAGTGGTCCGTAAGCACAATACCTGAATATCCGGCGGCCTTATATTGCTCTACAAGCTCTTTGATTTCCAATTGACCGCAACGACTTACAAGCTTTGTGTGGCAGTGGGTTTCGTATTTATATTGCATAATGGCTCCTTGATAGTGATATTAACCCTGTTATTATATAATAACAGTAAAAAATTAGCAATTTTTTTCTCAAAACTTTAAAGAAAGTTAATATTTTCTTGCAAAAAGATAAAAGCTATTGTATTATTATTTTTAGTATATAAACTCACATTAAGGAGTGACAGTTATGGGATTTTTTGAAAGTATTTGGGCTTTTTTGGTAGCAATCTGTATGGTTTTTACAGGATTTATGGATTACGGCACACCCGAAGCTACTAAGGAAGTTGAACTTATAAAAGAAGAAAAAATGGTTCTTGATGCGGCTATGTACGCAGGTCAGGGTATCACAACCGATGGGGAGTATTTCTACACCTCGGGTTCGTTGACCGCCTTCGGTATTGCAGGTCTTGCTAAATGGGATGCCGAGACTTTCGAACAGGTTGCAGTTAATAAAAAGGCAATTCCCCAAGAATATATTGATGCTCACGATACGGACCATATAGGCGGTATCAGTTATTATGACGGTAAAATTTACGCCGCGGTAGAGAATGCTAACGAGGATGTTAACTTTATAATTACCTATGATTGCGAAACCCTCGAAGCGGTGGATAGCTACGTAGTACGTACCGACCTTTTAACCGACGGTATTCCGTGGTGTGCAGTGGATGCGGACAATGGTTACCTTTATTGCTCACCCTTTAATGAAACAGATTATATTGTAGCCTGTGACCTTGAAACTATGGAGTTTTCACATATAATAGAACTCTCCGAAACAGTTTGTCGAATTCAGGGTGGCGAGGTTTACGACGGTGTCCTTTACCTTTCCAATGATGCCAAAACAGGTGATGATAAAATCCTCACTGTAGATATTGCAACAGGCGAAGTAAATACACTCTGCGAACGTTCATTGCCTTCATTAGCAGGTAACGAGGCAGAAGGCGTTACTATCTTCCCCATGGACGACGGCACCTTCATCCACGTCCTCGACTACGATAAAACAGTAGGTGTATACGTAAGACACTACAAATTAACAGAAGTAGAATGAAATAAAAAAAGACGTTGTGTATTGATTTACACAACGTCTTCTTTTTTATACGTTAAATCTGAAAAGAACTATGTCGCCGTCCTGCATTACATATTCCTTACCTTCGGAACGAACAAGACCTTTTTCTTTTGCAACCTGCATTGAACCGCAGTCCATAAGCACGTCAAAGGAAACTACCTCTGCACGGATGAAACCGCGTTCAAAGTCGGACTGGATTTTACCTGCCGCCTGAGGTGCGTTGGTACCTTTTTTAATAGTGCAGGCTCTTACCTCGGGTTGAC
>JAZQZU010000032.1:0-15545 GCA_045634165.1 Acutalibacteraceae bacterium | reverse complement strand
AACAGTAATGTTTAACGCAGTTTTTAAAATCTCAATTTTATCCTTGCTGAACTGTAAAACGTGGGTAACGGGTGCGTAAATAACACCGTAAAGACCCATCATAACAATCAACTGTGCCATTAAGGGAAGGCAACCCATATTTGCTGCACCAAAACCTTCACGCTGATAAAGTGCCTGAGTTTCCTCCTGAATTTTCTGCTGATTGCCTGCATATTTTTGCTTAATCTTATTTACCTTAGTATTAAGGCGTACCTGTTTAGCACTATTCTTCTGTTGGCTGACTGACGCGGGTAAAAGTACAAGCTTAACAAAAACTGTAATTAACACAATTGCTAAGATATAACTGAACGTGTCAACGCCAATCTGGTTGAAAAGGTTATATAAACCGCTGAGTGCCCAACCGAAGGGTGTTGCGAGTATTTCTCTCATAGGATTTTATTCCTTTCATTTTTTAGGAGATTATTTCTTTTTCTCCTTCTTTGGGGGTACAGGGTCAACTCCGCCGGGAAAGAAAATATTACAACGCATCAATCTTAAAATTGCGAGAATCGAGCCCTTTACCAATCCGTGAATCTCAAGACACTGCACAGCGTATTGGGAACAAGTAGGATAATAACGGCAACGGGGACCAAAAAGGGGTGAAATGCGACGTTGATAAAATCTTATGACTGCAATTAACGCCTTTTTCATAAGTTTTCACTCTCGCTTTTAAGCATACCCTTTTCCTCAAAAATTCTACGCATAATTTCAGCAAGACGGGTGCTTTTGACATACTTCGTCTTAGAACGTGCCACAATAACAATATCGTAGCAGGGTGAAACATCACTACAAACGCTCCTGAACGCCTCCCTGAGAAGCCTTCTGGAACGGTTACGTTCAACGGCATTGCCTATTTTTTTACTCGTAGTTATACCAATACGGCAAATTCCCGCGTGGTTCTTTGAGTAATAAACAACCAACGCAGGATCAGTAACTGTTTTGCCCCTATTATATAACCGACGAAAATCGGAATTGCTTTTCAGCGTGACGAAGTCTGACACATTATTCTCCCTCGGGTGTTAACCCGACAGTCAATAAACCTTAGTATGTGAGCTGCTTTCTGCCTTTTTTACGACGACGAGCGAGCACCTTACGGCCGTTTCTGTCTGCCATTCTTTTACGGAAACCGTGTTCCATCTTTCTGTGTCTTTTTTTGGGCTGATAAGTTCTTTTCATTTTTCGTTACTCCATTCTATATATTCAGGTAGTATTTACGAGGAAGTATTAGAAGTTGTAGTAAATTTAAAACCTGTATTTTATTATTCTGCAACAAGGCAGTTGCACATTGCATTATATAAAAATTCGGACAAAAAGTCAATACTATTACTAAAACAAAAAATCTCACCTTTTATAACTAAATAATAAGCATATTGCACATTTACAACAAAAATTTTCGTTTAATAAGCCAATTTTATTATTTTATTGAAAGTTGTATATTAGATATGTAAATACACGGGAGGTGTTGTTATGAAACGTTCTTTTAAAATTTTATCTGTGACTCTAGCACTGATTATGACTGTTTTCCCCATACTTTCTGTTGCGGCAAACTCTACAGAAGGCAAGAATTACGTTATGACCAGTCCTTACAAAAACGTGGACTGGGACTACTGGAAAGCTTACAAGGTGCAGCTTCATTGTCACACCAATGCAAGTGACGGTTTCCTTACAGTAAAAGAAGTTGTTCAGAAAAGCTATAATTTGGGCTATGATGCCGTCGCAATAACTGACCACGGAACAATTAACAAGGGTTGGAACAACGAGCCCGACCTTATACCCGCCGTGCGTCTCGTTAAATACGACCGTACGCAAATGGCTGATATCATCCCCCTCACACAAGAGGAATACAGTTCATATATCAATGGTACGGCACCCACAACAAACGGTACAATCCGCGAAAACGGTATGATTGACGTCCCCAAGGGCATTGAACTCAATGCCGCAACTCCTGTTGCCGATTGCCACCTTACAGGCTATTACAGTGATTACGGTCAGGGCTTCCTTGGTGTTTATGGTGACTACGAAACACCCGCAAAAGGCGTCAAAGATTCCGGCGGTATTTCAATGCTTTCACATGTTGGTGAATTTGTTTACCCCGACAAGGATTCCGAAAAATACGTAGGTCAGCCTGTTGATGAATATTACGTAAATAAATTCTCCAGACTTTTCATTGATAATGCTGAATCTGCTGTAGGTATGGGTATAAACAGTGCCACCGACGCTCACACCCGTTGTGACAGAATTCTTTATGACAGTATCCTTCAGAAGACAATTCCCTACGGTGTTGTTCCTTGGGGCTTTACCTTCTCCGACTCACACGATGAGCAATCACTCAATAACGCATACACAATGCACTATATGCCCAACCTTTCCAACAACGATTTGAGATACAGTATGGAGACAGGCTCATTCTTTGCAGTTTCCCATTTCTCTAACGGCGTTGAGCTTAACGGTATGAGAGAAATGCCCGAATATATTGAAGAAGAGGTTGACGCCTACTCCAACGAAACTCCCCTTGTAACAAGAATTGAAATTGACGAAGAGCTTGACACTATCAGTATCGAAGGCGAAAACTTCGACACAATAACCTGGGTTTCAAACGGACAGGTGCTTAAACGCAGCGGGTTAGGAGACACAACGATAGACCTTGACGATTTTGACAACGTAGGTTCTTATATACGTTTCTATATCACAGGCGAAAACGGTATTTGCTACTCACAACCAATTGTAATACACGAAAAAGATGTTATTTTAGAAAGTGAAGATATCCCCTACACCAACGATATCTCAACCTTCCTTCGTAAGCTTGTAACATTCTTTGACATTTATTTCTTCCAGAACAGCAATGTGGTTGATATATTCAAAGAAATAGTTCTCGGTTATTGATTTTTAAAACTTAAATATAATATGTCAGGAGCTGTAAAAAACGACAAGTCTTTTACAGCTCCAGTTTTATTATTCTTTCACACTCTTTAAAGAATTTATATTTCATAAAATATATAGGCAATAATATGTCCATAGCTATTATCAAACCCACTTATTGTTATTAATAAAAACTCTCCTGAAAGTACCCTTTCATTATAATTTTGTAAAGCACCTTCTGAAAAAGTAAACTTTTTAATACTTTTCTGGTACTCGTTAGGATTCAAATCCTGTTTATCATATGTATAAATCCCCATCAGGCTTAATTCATATTTTTCGTGGTTTGGTAGCACTGATAAATCCAACTGTGAAACTATACGTTTCAAGTCATCAAACACAATACCATCTGCACATTCTTGTTTTTTACGAAACTCACCTATAAAACAATTGCTGTTTTCAGGATTTGAGCCATCATACATTGTGTTTACATAAAATGCTCTGCCATTTTCACAAGTACCTGATAAATAAAAAATATCATTTGTTGTTTTATCGTCCTCTATAAAAAAGAAGCCATCACTTATTACAAAATCACCATCTGATTTAGGTCTTTGAGAAATATATCCGTCTACATTATTCATAATGGTTATTATATCGTTACTGTAACAAGGAATCTCATTATATATTACACCATCAAAAACCCCGTTAGCTTTCATTGCAATACAACCCAAAACAACGGCAAAAAGTATAACAATAATAATTACTATTCTATATGTTTTTTTTGACTTTTTATTTTTTTTGATCTGTTCAACTATCTGTTCCTCACTCACGTTAAAAAGATCTTCTCTTTCTATTCTTTTCCCTTCTAACAATTCACTAATTGAAATATCTAATATATTTGATAAGCTTTCAAACATTTCAATATCAGGATAATTCTTCCCGGTTTCCCAACGACTGATTGCTTTATCGGTAACATTAAGCTGTTCAGCCAATTGCATTTGAGTTAAGCCTTTTTCTTTTCTCAACTGAGAAAGAAATTTTCCGAATTCATAGGTATTCACATAATCAGCCCCTTTCACTACTGTAATTATATAATAAACCCTACGAAATGTCACTCTCGCAAAAATAGAATTGACAATATTTACACACAAAAAAATAGAGACCTGTCTCCAAGTCTCTGCATTGCATTTTTTGTTGTAGTATGCTTTAGATTTTCGATTTACTACACGAAACAAATAAAAACAGGAACCTGAATAAATCAAGTTCCTGTGTGTTTATTTATACCTGAAAATTAATCAGCAGTATAAGGAAGAAGAGCTATCATTCTTGCTCTCTTAATAGCAGTTGTGAGCTCTCTCTGATGGTATGCACATGTACCTGTTACACGGCGGGGAAGGATTTTTGCTCTGTCGGATGTATAACGACGAAGTTTAGCAGCATCCTTATAGTCAATTTTCTCTACCTTCTCAACACAGAAAGCACAAACTTTTTTGCGGCCTTTTTTGTTGGGACGGCGATCGCTTTTATCGTATGCCATAATTAAATATTCCTCCTGTTAGAATCAGAACGGCAGATCATCGTCATCAGCAACTGTGGCGAAATCATCTATGCTGCCGTTTGAGAAAGATGTAGCAGCTGTTTCGGCAACTCTGGGAGCTGCACCTGTAGAAGACTCGTTTTTAGAGCCGCAAAAACTTACGTTATCGGCAATAATCTCAAATGTAGAGCGTTTAACGCCGTCTTTCTCATAAGAACCGGTCTGGATAGAACCCTGAACGGCAATCATAGAACCTTTTGAGAAATATCTTGTTACAAACTCAGCAGTCTGACGCCATGCAACAACGTTGATGAAGTCGGCTTTTCTTTCTTCACCGGCTTTAACGTAGCCGCGGTCCACTGCAACAGTAAATCTTGTAACTGAAACACCTGAGGGAGTCTGGCGAAGTTCGGGATCGGCAGTAAGTCTGCCCATAATAACTGCGCAATTAAGCATCTTTCACACCTCTTATTTTTTAATTACCATTGAACGAAGAACGCCGTCGGTGATACCGAGAACACGTTCAAGCTCTGCAGGGAAACCAGCTTCGCAAGTGTGGTTATAGAGAACATAGTAGCCGTCTTCTTCATCGTTGATGAGATATGCAAGTCTACGCTTACCCCACTCGTCAACGCTGTCGACAGTACCGTTCTTTTCCATCATTGCTTTGAACTTTTCAGCGAGAGTTTTAGCTGCCTCTTCACCGTTTGCTAAAGAGAAAACAATGATTGTTTCGTAACTGTTTGACATCGTTCGCACCTCCTTATGGACTCCGGCTCTTATAGATATCGATTTAAGAGCAAGGAAATAATCGCCGCGGACATTCCGCGACGATTACGAATTATATCACTATTTCTTCAATAAGTCAAGGCTTTTTTCCATTTATTTTCATTTGAGGAACACGCCTATACCCAACTGGTTCATTAAAGCCATAAACCACTCATAAAGGAAGCTCACAAGAGTTGCAACACCTGTATTTACAAGTACTTCGTTTGTATCCTCACCTACTACCTTTTCAAAGCCTGTTACCATGTCCGCATCAGCATAGGGTTTAGTTTCATCATATACAACGGAAGCACCGTTCATAATTTTGAATTTACAAATTCTTTCACCAATAAGTGAGGTTGCATTTCCAACCATTTCATAGTTGACCTTCACCTGCATAAGAGCGTTGCTAACCTTGGGAAGCTCACCCTTGACAGAAATTCTTATTTCCTGACCGGGTGCAATTTCTTTCGTTCCTATGGTACGTGCCATAAGGTCTGCACCTTCAAATGCAATGGAAGTAACCTTAACAGGATAATTCAAGGAGAGATTTTTTATTATTATATTTTTATCTCTTGAACCTACGTAACCCTCACGGCTTACCTCAAACCTGACGGAAACTCCGTAGTTTGTGTTGGTTGATTCATGAAACTGAGGATAATCAGGGTCGGAATGAACGTTTACGATTTCATCCGTAAGAAGATTTTTAAGTGCAAGACTTCTGGAATAGGGGTCGTGGAAGGTCATGCCATGGAAAAGACCATCAACAAACCATGTATTTTCGGGAAGGTATGCTGTCGATGCATCAACCTCCAAAGAGGGTGAAACATGGTCATGAGTGGGATCGGAACACATTGTACCCACACCCGTATAACCATCGCTAAAACGCTTTTCATAGGGAGCGCAAAGAGCACCCGTCGAGTCAGTTGTTCTGATAAGGGCATCCGCATTTGTTCTTAAACCTGTAACGCAAGGAATACCCGTACCCGCTATGATACTTATATTAATACCGTAATCATTGACACAAGACTGAAGACTCTCGTGGAAATTTGCCATAATTTCGTAATGCACCATATCGGTCTTTTCGATTATAGCGGCATTTTCAACTGGGTCAAGACGCTGTGCTTTCAAATCATCATAATATTCAAGGGGAATAAAGTCCCAGATACTACCCCAATAACCTATTACATTCTGTATATAGGGTACTGCAGCTTTTACTACATTATCAAGGAATCCCAACTGTTGAGCTTCTACAAGCCACTCGTACTTACCATCTGCATCAAAGCCATGTTGCAAATAGTAAACGAGCATATATTCATCAACAGCCACATCACCCGTCAATGCATCATAAGCCATGCCGGCACCACCGATTGCAGGAACTGTAAGTACAGCATTATCCACATCCTGCTTATAACCGAAAAGTGACAGATATGTTGCAGAAACCTGACCGCCGTGGGAAACGGCAATTATATTAACCTTATCCTTACCTGTATATTCCTTAACCTTCTGAATATACTCGTCAAGGCCTACGGCGCAGTCATATACACTCTGTCGCCAGTCGTTAGTGTAGAAAAACATATTTTCTTCGCCAACGTATTCAGCTATTTCATAGGAAATTTTATCTTCATTAATATATTCAAGAGGAAGACCGTTATCAAGAATATATTTCATATTTGTCTCTTCGATAGAAGTATTTTCAACCTGGATATCGTATTTACTTGTGCCGTCGGGATTAATTTTCATATATTCCAGCTCGGCTTCTATTTCCTGACCCACAGTTTTACCGAGATATTCGGCATCGCCTTTTGCAGTGAGCACAAGCCCCTTGCCCAAATCATAAATACGATTGATAACCCTGTTTAAAATAGAGTCCATATTAATACCCCAGATACGGGTTCTTTCGCCGTTTTCATCAACTCTTACAAGCTCGGAGCTGCTATAACCGGCAACCATAATAACGGGGTAATCGCTGATTGACCCTTCAAATTGCACAGCCGCACCGACTGCTGTTAAAAAGATAGAACACAAAAGAACTATGCTGAGAATTAAAGATAAACCTTTTTTAAACATATTGCACACTCCTTTTTAAAAACTATTATATATACCGATTATATCACCCATATTTTCCTTATGCAAATATTTAATGAAGATGAAATTCACAAAATACATCCTGAGTATTTAGTGAAAAAACATAAAAATACAGGTCGCGAAGTCGAAAACTCCGCGACCTTGAAATTAATCTTCGAATTTTGAAATAAAGGCTTTTGTTCTTTCGGATTTAGGATTATCGAAAACTTCCTCGGGTGTACCCGACTCGGCAATAACACCATCATCCATAAAAATAACCTTTGAAGAAACCGCCTTTGCAAAGGACATTTCGTGGGTAACAATAACCATTGTTACGTTATCCTCTGCAAGACCCTTTATAACCTTAAGAATTTCGCCTGTAAGCTCAGGGTCAAGAGCGGATGTAGGTTCATCAAAGAATAACACTTTGGGTTCCATAATCAATGCCCTGGCAATGGAAACACGCTGTTTCTGACCACCTGAAAGTTCACAGGGGTAGTTATTAAGTTTTTCCAAAAGTCCCACTTTACCTAAAATAACTTTGGCTTTCTCCTCAATTTCAGCAATAATCTGCTTTTTATTGTGCTTGTAATCTACTCTTTCTTTAGCAAGAAGCTTAGCCGCAAGAGTTACATTATCAAGAACATTGTATTGGGGAAAAAGATGGAAATCCTGAAACACGAGACCAACAAGAAGCTGTCTTTTACGTTTTTCGGCAGCGGACTCTTTTTTTATTCCTCCGTCAAAGAACACGTTACCCGCAACATTTATATAGCCGCTATCCGCAGTTTCAAGTTGGTTTATACAACGAAGAATGGTTGTTTTACCACTACCGGAGGAACCGATAATACTTAAAACCTCTCCCTCTTCAAGATTAAAACTTACACCTTTTAAAACCTCGGTTTTTCCGAAGCTTTTTTTCAAATCTTTTACTTCAAGTATTGACATATAAAAAGCTCCTTTCCCTTTTAGGTTTTATAGTAGTCAAGTTTTTTCTCGATTTTACCGAAGATAACAGTAAGCAAGCCGTTGAACGCGAGATAGAAAACACCCGTTGCAAGTAAGGGCCACAACAAACCGTTCAATTTAATAAAGACTTCGCCTGCCCATATAAGCTCATAGATTGAGATAACTCGTGCAAGAGAGGTATCCTTAACAAGTGTTATTATCTCGTTGCTCATGGGCGGAAGAATTCTTTTAACCACCTGCATTAAAACAACTTTAAAAAACGCCTGTGTTTTTGTCATACCGAGAACCTGACAAGCTTCATACTGTCCTTTTGAAATACTTTCAATACCTCCACGATAAATCTCAGAAAAATAACAAGCGTAGTTCAATGAAAATGCTGCGATAACCGCAACAAATCTGTCCATAACATGCCATGTGGACATCCATTCAATAAAGAAGTTTGTACTTTCAACGCCCTGTGCCCATGTAGCAAGAAGTCCGGGACCATAAAATATAACAATAAGCTGAAGCACCAATGGTGTTCCCCTTATAACCGCAACAAGGGTCTTAACTGCATATTTTAAAGGTTTGAACTTGCTCATAGAACCAAAACTTAGAATCAATCCCGCAGGTAACGATATGAGAAGTGTTAAGAAAAATATTTCTAAAGTTACCACGAAACCGTCCGCAAGTCGAGGAATGACAGTCTCTAATATTTCTCGTTCAAACATAGATTTTTCTCCATTTTACGCAACATTACGGCAGAGTGCCCTGAAGCCCTCTGCCGCAAGTTATTAAATTAGACCTAAAAATTACTCAGCAAGAGTAAGGTTATATTTCTTAGCAAGTTTGTCAAGTGTGCCGTCAGCTTTGAGTTCATCGATAATCTTCTGAACTTCAACTGCTGTATCGGAACCTTTTCTGAAACCGATGCCGTAGAATTCCTCTGAAAGAGAACCTGTGTATGTAAGAGCTTCGTAATCTGTGCCTTCACCTGTCATAGCCTTAGCCATTGTGATGTCGATAACACAAGCATCAACTGCGCCTGACTGAACTTCAAGAAGAGCATCTGCCTGAGCTTTTACAGGAACTGCATTAAGGTTTAATGCAACAACTTCTTTTTCACCTGCAGAACCGCTTTCAACAGCAATGTCTGCATCCTTTAAATCTTCTGCAGTTTTATATTTTTCTGCATTTTCAGTTTTTGTTACGATTACCTGTGCATTAACAACGTAAGGATCGCTGATTGACATAGCGCCTTTAAGTTCGTCTGTGATTGTCATACCGTTCCATACACAGTCTATTGTCTTAGCATCAAGTTCGTTAACTTTCATACCCCAGTCAGCAATGATAAAGAAATCTGCTTCAACGCCAAGTTTTGCACAAACTGCTTCAGCGAACTCTGTATCAAAACCAACAAGTTTATCACCCTCATAGTAGTTCATGGGTGCATATTCTGTGATACCGATAACCATTTTGCCTTTTGCTTTGATTTCTGCAAGGTCTGATGCAACTTCAGGTGCCTTTGTTTCATCGGGGTTTGCGGGTTCTTTTCCGCAAGCTGCGAAAGCGCAAACAACACCGCAAACGAGAACGATGCTCATTACGATAGCTAAAATTTTCTTACTCATAATAGTTTCCTCCATAGCGGAAATACCCGCTTTTTATTTTGTGGTGGTATTTTAGCACTTTAACGCGCTAAAGTAAAGAGTTTTTTGCAAAAATATTGATATTTGTGGATTTTGACCGTTTTGGTGATGTTCACACAAATTTAGATGTACATATTTTACAATTAAACCATTTTTTGAAGTGCATTTTATAGACCTTCCACCATCGCAAGCGATGGTCCTCCTTCCTCCCGCAAGCAGCAGGACGGCAAGGCTATCGCGTTTCATTAACTTAATTTATAATCGGCGCAACACGCCCCGAAATTCCTAATTCCTCATTTAAAAACGACTGACCCTGAGGTCAGTCGTTTTATGTGTCAGACATTTTTAATTATTCCGTAAAAATGTATAACATTCATATCTTCTTCCATGTCAAGACCGTGACCGCCACAATCACCATCGATTTCGTGGCAACCGTGGTCGGGCATAAAGCTGTAAAAGACATTGTGGTTTTTCCACTTTTCTTTTATTGTATCAACCATTTTACAATAGAAGTCCAAATTCATATCAAGGGCTGCCATAGCCTCAGGAGCTTCGGGGCCTGTTTTGTGCATTGTGCCGTCGTAATTACCATTATAAATAACTATTAAATCGTAATTATCCTCGTCAATAAGGTTCATTGCTTTTTCGTTAACTTCCTCGGGAGTATCATAAATGAAATAATCCATTTCTCTTTCAAGGAAAATTACCGAAATGCTGTCCTTTGAAGTGGAAACAATTGCACATTTTTTACCTGCATTGATGAAACTGTCAAATACAGTTTCAGTGGTAAGCACGGGCTTTTCGTAGCGCTTGATACCATGAACATCGGGCATTACACCTGTGTACATTGAAGCAAAGCAAACGGGGGTAACGCTTGGCATTACCGAAAGCATCGGTACTGATACATCCGAGTGAAGAATAGCATTGGTGAATTTATGGGTATATTTCTGATAAAGCCACAAAGCAACCGCATCGGGGTTGTAGAAAATTACTCTGTCACATTTTGCGCCATTTAACTTCTGGTTTGCAAGTGCATCCACTATGGGGTTCACCTTTTCGCAATCGGGGTTTTCAGCAATACCGAAAAGTTTTAATGCCGTGTTTTTTACAGATGATATACAAATTGAATTATAAAGTTCGGACATTCAAATCACCTTTATAACATTATTTTTCTTAGTTCTTCACCGCTTTTATCGGAAAGGTATGCGGGAGGAATATCGAAAACTGTTTTGCAACCGCTTAAGCCTTCTTTATTAAGTCTGTATGCGGCTCGGGCATAAGCAACAATAACACAGGAAGTAAATTCGGGGTTAGAGTCAAGTTTAAGACTATATTCAATAACGTTGTTGTGTTCAAGATTAGCACCTGTTTTGCCCGTTCTTATAACAAAACCGCCGTGGGGAATACCCTTATGGTCACGGTCAAGTTCTTCCTGAGAAATGAAATGAACGGTTGTATCATATTCATCGAAATAGTTCTTCATTGTAACAATGTCATTTTCAATTCTCTTAAGGTCTGCGCCGTCTTCAGCAACAACAAAACATTCTCTTGTATGTTTCTGTCTTGTGGTAAGATTGGGCTGAGAGCCGCTTCTTACGGCTTCAAGAGCTTCTTCAACGGGAATTGTGTACTGTCTTGCGTCAATAACACCCTCAACACGTCTTATAGCATCTGAGTGACCCTGGCTTACGCCTTTGCCCCAGAATGTATAATCGGCACCATCTTTAAGAATACAACTGCCATAAAGTCTGTTAAGAGAGAACATACCCGGGTCCCAACCAACAGAGATAACGCCGATCTTACCGCTTTCCTTTGCTGCAGCATCCACGTTAGCAAAATGCTCGGGGATTTTCTTATGGGTATCAAAACTATCTACAACGTTAAAATACTTTGCCATTGCAGGGGTCTGCTCGGGTAAATCCGTAGCACTGCCACCACACATAATAAGCACATCAACATCATCTTTATGGTTTAAAATATCATCTGTTTTATAAACAGGTGCACCCGAAATTGTTTTAACAGTTGAAGGGGCGCGTCTTGTAAAAACACAAGTAACTTCCATATCATCATTTTGTTTCACGGCACATTCAACGCCACGTGCTATGTTACCGTATCCGTAAAGACCAATTTTAATCATATATATCACTCCGTTCAGGGACTACAAAAATATGCTATTTATTTTATTACTATGATTTTTTACAGTCAAGATTTTTTTGTTATAAATATCAGGATTTTATAAGCAAAACTACTGTTTCCACATGGTTCGTGTAAGGAAACATATCAACCGGCTGGATTTTTTTTACTTTATAGCCGTTTCGGGTAAGGAAATACAAATCTCTCTGCTGAGTTTCGGGGTTGCAGGAGATGTAAACTATTTTTTCGGGTGCAAGGGAGAGAGCGCAGGATAAAAACTTTTTGTCGCTACCTGCTCTGGGCGGGTCCATAAAAAGAACATCGCATTTTTCACCCTGTTCCTTCATTGAAACCATAAATTCCCCTGCATCCGCACAGTAAAAGCTGATGTTTTCAATATCGTTGATTTTAGCATTTACCTTTGCATCTCGCACCGCGTCGGGGTTGACTTCAACACCGATTACTTCACCTGCGCTCTTTGATGCAACAATACCGATTGTACCTATTCCGCAATAGGCATCTATTACTCGTTCTTTGCCTGTAAGTCCTGCAAACTCAACGGCCTTACCGTAAAGCACCTCGGTCTGCACAGGGTTTATCTGATAGAATGACTTGGGCGAAATTCTGAAACGGCAACCACAGAGTATATCTTCAATATATCCCTTGCCATAGAGCACCATTTCTTTATCCCCAAGCACCATGCTAGTGAACTTGTTATTTATATTCTGCACTATGGTTGTAATATCGGGGTGAAGCTTCAAAAGTTCTTTAACAAAAGCATTTTTAGAGGGAAAAACGGAAGTGCCCGTAACAAGTACAACCATAATTTCGTTCGTTGAAAAACCGCGTTTCACAAGGACGTGGCGAAGAAACCCCCTTGAATTTTTCTCATCGTAAACTGTTAGTTTAAAGCTTTTAACAAGCTTACGTATTGTCAGAATAATTTCATCCGCCTTTTTATCTTCAATAAGGCAGGAGTCGGTTTTAACAATATTGTGGGTGCTTGACTGATACACACCCGATATTATTTCACCGCCACGGGTTCTTCCGAAAGCCGCCTGAACCTTATTGCGGTAGTAGAAGGGAGTTTCCATACCGATTATGGAGTTCACCCTGTGAAAGCCCGACAAAAGTTTCACAACTTTAGCCTGTTTGTAACGCAACTGCTCCTCGTATGTCATATTCATTAACTGACAACCGCCACACTTACGTGAAACAGGGCAAATACGTGTATTATTTATATTTTTTTGTGCCATTTTTATTTCCTTATTATTTGTTTTTTGCAGAACTGTTGGTGTTCATACTGTCTTTGTATACCACAAAACGACAGAACAAGAATTCTGAAACCATATTACAAGCCATTGTTACACCAAGAACAATGTATTCTCCGAATTCCCACGGAATTTTTGGTGTTACAATTTCGCCTAAGATTGTTGAAATGGGCGTAAACACACAATAAAAGCCGAAAACCTTAAGCATTGCTATGGGTATATTTGTTGCAGACTTAAATGTGAATTTGCGGTTTACGGTGAAATTCCAGAGAATTGACAAAATCAATGCCACAAGGTAGTATGCACCATACTCACTTTCAAAAAACCATCTTGTAAAAGCATTATTACCTTGAACATCTGGCATAAGTTCATTCAAAAGTGTAAAGGTTACAATTTGAATTACACCTGCGGAAACGGAGAATAAGGCAAATTTAACCGCCTGTAAAATATTATCTTTTTTACTTAAAGTATTTCCTGCCACAAAAAACACCCCATTTTTTCTATAGTAAATAAATTATATCACAGATATATTTAAAAATAAAGCGTTGCAGATAAAATTACCTGCAACGCCTGTATAAATCTAATCTACATCAAATGTACTGAGTTGTTTCTGAGTGGTTTTGTCAAAGGAAATCATTGTATTATCGAAGGATGAGTAACCGAAAATCACATCACCAATATACGTAGCTCGTTGAAATCCACCCTCTAATTTATGCTCTGTGGTAGTAACCGCATAATTGTCGGATTTTGAAAGGGTCTTTTCCTTTTCATTTACTTTAACTGCAAGTATTCCTGCCACATTTTTGTATGAATAGGAATCATCCGTACGATACCAGATTTCAGTTCTTTTTGAATATGGGATATACATCGTATTTGTAACATCATCCCAACAAAGTGCCTTATGTGTATTATATGCCTGAGAATCCACATAAGTATATACCTTACCCGTATTGTCACCCGGAATGGTAACCTTATGGCTTTCAATGGGGTTCGTGGGGTCAGAAACGTCAAAAAGCGATACCTTAAGACCATTTGTCTGTCCGTTTTCGTCACCATCAACCCCAACACCTAAAACAAGATTTTCGCCTACGGGGTGGAGATACGTTGAGAAACCGGGAATTTTAAGTTCACCTTTGATTTCGGGTTTTGCAGGGTCTGATAAGTCGATTACGAAAAGAGGATCGGTCTGTTCAAAGGTAACCACGTAGCCTGTATCACCTGTAAAGCGGACGGATTTAATCGTTTCACCCTTTGCGATACCCTCGATTTTTCCCACAACCTTTAATTCGGAATCCAGGACGTATACGTAGTTTGAAATATTTTCACCCCAACTACCTGTAGAGGTAGCTATACGGAGGTAGCCCTTGTGCTCGTCAATGCTGAACTGGTTAAGGGCAAAGCCATCAACCTCACCGCAACCCAGGTAACTGATATTATAATTTCTGATATCGAATTTGTAAATTTTGGTGGTATAGGTTGTTACACCGAAAACCTCACCCACGATACCTTCGTTTTTGTATCTGGTGCTTACTGCATAAAGATTTTCAGTAGTGCAATAAACGTCCTTACCCGCACCTAGGACCGCCTGATTTTTAACGCTATTTTTATCGTTGATATCAAGCGTGGTTGCAAACAGGTAGCTCGTGTCGGTTATTCCCTCCATCACGCACACGTCACTTGCAGATATTCTTTTCATTTCGGTGTCACCACAAGCAAAAGTAGGAATACAATCACTTACTACATCTTCCTTATCACCTGTAATATCAACGTAATAGCTTGAAAGAACAACAAACTGATTGCCTATAAGACGTGATGAAATATAATCGCCGTCCTGGTAGAAACGCCATTTTTCAACGGGTGCTTCCTTTTTTGAAATATCAAAACAAGCCGCCATCGTTAAGTCCGTATCATACCCTCCGTAATAATACGAATCATAATATCCGAAATGATTTTCGTTTTCCTCGCCGAATTCGTTGCAGTTGGCAATTATTATAAGGTCATTACCCTTTACATACATCTCGGTAATTTCCATATAATAAATATCCTCATTTTCAGGTTTTGCCACATTAATTGAAGCAACCTTTTTCATCTTACCATTGGCATCGGGCTCAATAACCGCAATTGCACAATCGTACGGAAGAATGGGTTTACCCTTACTGTTTTTTTCTAAAACAACCTTTTCGGTAGGGTCTGTAACAACTTCTTCCTGAGGGTTGTAACCTGGGGTACTCTGAGCATCATCACTTGCGGTGGTTTCTTCCAAATCATCCGCGGTTTCTT
>JAZQZU010000031.1:0-6366 GCA_045634165.1 Acutalibacteraceae bacterium | reverse complement strand
GGATGTGCCTCTGCCAATTCAACAAGAGCCTGACCATAAATCTCGGCTGTTGAGAGAGAGGTTGACTGTTCAGCTGTATAACTTAATCCGCCTGCCATAATTATTCTGCCTCCTTTTCAACGCGTGCAATTCTTGCGGCATAAGATTTTTCAAGAGCTTTTTTACCGTTTTCATATTTAGCATCATCAAATGCACCGTAGTGCCATCTGAAGTCGCCTTCGATGAAGTCGATACCGCAACCCTTTACTGTATCGCAAAGGATAAGAACGGGTTTATCTGTTTCGTTTTCGTAAGCAAAGTCAATAGCTTCGCAAAGCTCTTTGATATTGTTACCGTCGATTTTCTTAACAATGAAACCGAAAGCTTCCCACTTATCTGCAAGGGGTTCAAGAGCCATAACATCCTCTGTGTTACCGTCAATCATATTGTGGTTACGGTCAACGAATGTGATAAGGTTTGTAAGCTTGTAATGGGCTGCACTCATCGCTGCTTCCCAGTTTGAGCCTTCGTCAAGCTCACCGTCACCAAGAACAACAAATGTTTTATAATCTTTCTTGAGAAGTCTTGCTGCGAGAGCAGTACCAACACCGATTGAAAGGCCGTGACCGAGAGAGCCTGTAGAAGCGTCTACACCTACAACCTTGTTTGAGTCAAGGTGCATACCCATTTTTGAACCTGAAAGGTTAAAGGTTTTGAGCATCTCTTTGTCGTTGAAGCCGAGGTCGCAAAGCACGGGTGCGTAAGCAATACCTGCGTGACCTTTACTGAGAATGAATCTGTCGCGGTCTTCCCAGTTGGGTTCCTCAACTTTAATGTGCATATATTTGTGATAGCACACTGTCATAATATCCATAACACTCATACCGCCGCCGATATGGCCGCTACCTGCCCAATAGGTGGTGTCAAGGCAGAGATTACGGAGTTCATTTGCTTTCTTTTCAAGAGCAAGCCACTCCTGTTTTGAAAGTGCCATTTTATATTCCTCCTAAATATAAATTACCGAAAACTCGGTTTAATCAGCCCAATTCGGGGTGAAGCTTTTTAACCGCTTTGAATGCATCCTCAGCGATTTCGATGGTTCTGTTAATATCCTCGTGAGTGAGGGCAGCGTTTATGAAGTGGTTGTGGTGAGATGAGAAGAATGCACCTCTGTTAACGCACTCTGCAACCCAATCCTGATGAAGAAGAAGTGAATCATCGTTAGCAATTCTTAAGTAGAACAATGCGGGAGCACCTGAAACAACAAGGTCGAAGCCGTGCTCTGCACCTGCTTTTTTAAGTCCGTCGGTAAGCTCTGTACCTAACTGGTGGAAAAGCTTGGGAGCATCAATAGCTTTAAGCTTATTGATACAAGCAATACAAGCAGCAAAGGGAACTGCGCTCATCCAGTATGAACCTGTGTAAGAAAGGCTTGAAGCCGCATTTTTAAGGAATTCTTTACCACAGAAAGCAGACATATTCCAACCGTTTGCAAGAGCTTTACAGAAACAGATGATATCTGCTTCGAAGCCGAAGAAATGGTCACTACCTGCAAGGTCAAGACGCAAACCGCAACGAACGTCGTTTACCATAAGAACGATACCGTGTTTTGTACAGAGTTCGCGAACTTCCTTCCAGAAGCCGGGGTCGGGGAAGTAGTTGTCAAGGAAGTTACCGTGGTTGTAAGGCTGAGCGATAAGAGCCGCAATTTCGCCTTCGTTTTCTTCAAGAATCTTTTTGAATCCTTCAATATCGTTCCAACGAGCATAAATGTTGTTAGCAACGTCCTCGGGTGTAACACCGGGATAGTCAATTTTCTGAACCATGGGAGAAACACCGTGGTAGAAATTGTTGAAGAAAATAAGTTTCTTTCTGTGAGTGTGAGCACGGGCTGTAAGAATAGCGCCCTGTGTTGCGTCGTTACCGTTCTTTGCAAAGAAAGCCCAGTCTGCAGAAGCAACAGTATCAACAAGGAGCTCTGCACATTCAACCATAATCTTTGAGGGTGATGTTGTACAGTTACCTTTTTTAATCTGTTCAATGGCTGCAGCGTCAACGTCCTCGTCGCCGTAACCTAAAATGTTGGGGCCGTAAGCACACATATAGTCAATGTACTGATTGCCGTCAACGTCCCAGAAATATGTACCCTTTGCTTTCTCGGAGAAACGGGGCCATCTGTTAACGGGAATAAACTGACCTTCGGCGGGACCTAAGTGACCGTAAACACCTGCGGGAATAACCTTGGTTGCTCTGTCATACCACTGGTCAGAGTTTGTATTAGTGTATAAAGGGAATTTATTACTCATTACTGTGCCTCCTTCGCTTATGCAAGATACAACGCAACTCTGTCAAGTATACGGTTGATATTATCAAGCATACTTACAAGTCCGTGCATTTCAATTTTACCTGTACCTATGCAAGCAAGAGAGTTAACCTTGCCGTCAAAAAGAGCGCGTGCAGTTTCAATTGATTCAAAAATCATTGCAGAACGATATTTCTTGGGTGCACTCTTGATTGTAACCAAACGGTGGTCTTTACAAGCAATCTCAACACCGATGTTATCTTTTATACCAACGTAAACACTACCATCTTCAATAGCTTTTGCACTGAATTTACCGATTTCGTCGTTGTTACCAATCTGAGAAATGGCAACACCGATGGTGTAAAGCATAAGCTTTGTGCTTCTTTCAAAGAAAACAGGGTCTTTGAGATCCTCTTCAGATGCTCTCATATATTTTGTAAGCACATCTGTAAGGGGTGTAAAGGTTTTAAGAAGAAAACCGATGTGTGTAAAGCCCTTTGAGGGTATGGGTGTCACCGTACCGTCAATAAGACCGTTGAACTTTTCACAACTTGAGAAGGGAAGCTTAACGTCGCAGTTACTGCAACCCTGCTCCATACGGCATTTGCCGTTTTTGAAATAAATTGTAGCAGAGGGGCCACCCTTTACTTCAAAACCGATGGAAATAGGTTTTTTGCCCTCAAGAAGCTCTGATGCCTCGGGAACAAGCTCACAAAGATTTTCCAATGTTCCTAAAACTGCGTACATATTTATGTAGGCAAGGGTTCTGGAATCCATTAAGTTTTGCAAAACAAACATCCTCCTTTTTGCTAAACATTTATAGTCTATTATATATTAGCAGATGAATGGTGCAATGTCAACAAATACCACCAAACAAAATACTGTGCTTTTTGTGATTTTCGCCGTGATTTCGGCTTTTTTTTGTCTTTGAGAACAAATAGCTTTTTCACTCCAAAAACCTGCATAAAATCGCTATTAATTTTTTGTTAAATTTTCACACTCTTTTTTTGACAGACTTGTTTTTTCTTGACATCCGCCATTATTATAGTATAATTAGAGTGAACGTAAATTCACTCCAAGGAGGTTACTTATTATGGACACAAGATTCGCAATCAGTGAGTATCATGACGCTGCTGCCGTTACAAGACAGCTCGACGAACTCATCAAAAAACCTATTTACACAATTAAGCCCGATGTACTTAAGCAGTACGAAGAAGAATACTTCGACAAAAAATGTGCAAAGAGCAAAGAAATGATCGAGGAAGCAAAACAGGTTATCCCCGGTGGTGTTCAGCACAACCTTGCTTTCAACTATCCCTTCCCCCTTGTTTTCACTAAAGCAGACGGTATGATGCTTTATGACGTTGACGGCAACGAATATTTCGACTTCCTTCAGGCAGGTGGCCCCACAGTTCTCGGTTCCAACCCCAAGGTTGTAAGAGACCAGGTTATCGACCTTCTTAATACTTGCGGTCCCTCAACAGGTCTTTTCCACGAGTTTGAATATAAACTTGCAAAGAAAATCTGTGATAGCATGGAATCAGTTGAAATGTTCCGTATGCTCGGTTCAGGTACTGAAGCTTGTATGGCAGCTATCCGTGTTGCAAGACTCGCTACAAAGAAAAAGAATATCGTAAAAATGGGTGGTGCTTACCACGGTTGGAGTGACCAGCTCGGTTACAGTATCCGTGTTCCCGGCTCAAAATTCACTCAGGCACACGGTGTTCCCCTTTACCTTTTCAAACATACTCAGGAATTCTTCCCCAATGACCTTGATTCTCTTGAAAGAGTTCTCAGACGTAACCTTCTTACAGGCGGTACAGCTGCTGTATTTATCGAGCCCATCGGTCCCGAAAGCGGCACAAGACCTCTTGACAAAGACTTTAACAAGGGCGTTGAAAGACTTTGCCGTAAATATGGTGCTCTCCTTATCTTTGATGAGGTTGTTACAGGTTTCCGTATCGGTATGGCTGGTGCTCAGGGTTACTACGGCGTTTCTCCTGACCTTACTATCTTCGGTAAAGTTATTGCCGGTGGATATCCCGGTGCAGGCGGTATCGGCGGTAAGAGAGAATATATGAAATACCTCGGCGCAGGTCTTGATGCAAGCGGCGAAAAAGTTAAGAAAGCATTCATGGGCGGTACAATGGCCGCTACACCTATCTCTTGCGTAGCAGGTTACTACACTCTTGAAGAAATCGACAGACAGAACGCTTGTCAGAAAGCCGGTCAGATGGGTGACAGACTTACAAAAGGTCTTCAGGAACTTATTAAGAAATACGATCTTCCCTTCGTTGCATTCAACCAGGGCTCCGTATGTCACATTGATACAGTTGGTACAATGCACTACTCCATTAACTGGTCTAAACCCTGGCAGATTCCCGGCGTTCTTTCCGCTACAAGCGAAAGAAAGAAAGAAATGCAGCACATGGGTGCGGCTTACATGGCAGAAGGTCTTGTTACTCTCGCAGGTAGCCGTCTTTACACTAACGCTTGCTATACTCCCGAGCTTATCGACGAAGCTCTCAACAGATTCGACAGAGTATTCGCAAACGTTGCTATCAAAGCTGAATAATTTTAAATTAAAAATGCCACGGCACCCCGTGGCATTTTTGAAACGGATTTTCTGAAAGGAGATATCTGTATGGATATTTTAGAAGCTAAAAATTTAGTTATCCGTGCCGGTCACGAACTTTTAAAAGCCGGTCTTATTGTAAGAACCTGGGGTAACATCAGTTGCCGTATCAATGAGGCACAGTTCGTTATTACTCCCAGCGGTAAAGCTTACGATACACTCACCCCCGACGATATCGTACTCGTAAACATTGCTGACCTCACTTATGACGGCGATGTTAAGCCCTCATCAGAAAAGGGCATTCACGCATCCTGCTACGAGCTTCGTCCCGATGTTAACTTTGTAATTCACACTCACCAGAAAAATGCTTCTGTTGTAAGCACTCTCGGTCTTGATGTTAACAATATCACAGGTGAAGACGCAGAGCTTCTCGGCACATCCGTTCCCTGTGCAGCATACGGTCTTCCCGGTCAGCCCAAACTTCGCAAAGGTGTTATCGGTGCCCTTGAACGTTCCGATTCCAAGGCAGTTATTATGAAACACCATGGTGCAGTTTGTATGGGTGTGGACTACGATAACGCTTTCAAAGTTGCGATTGCTCTTGAAAAAGTTTGCGAAAACTTCATCATCAACCGTTGTAGCGATATTTCAGGCAAGGCTCTTGACACATTCGAAGGTGTTATCGACTACGTGACTGACGTTATCACTTCCGGCGAAAAATACAAACCCGCTAAAGAATTTGCTCCCTGCGACAGTTCAAGAAAAGGCGATTGTATTTTTGTTGGTGAGAAGGATAAATCAAGCGCAATTATAGATACTAAGAGTGGTGCCTGGATTGGCGGCGGCGAAATCCCCGACAGCGCAGACTTACACTGGAGAATTTACAAAAAGAGAAAAGATGTTAACTACATCCGCCACACTAAAGATGCAAGTGTTGTTGCTATGTCAAGAAAGGGCAAAAAGATGAAACCCTTCCTTGATGACCTTGCTCAGCTTTGCGGTCCCGTTGTTAAATGTGCAACATTCGACCCCGCTTCTACAATGAAGTCAAGCAAAAAGGTTGTTAAGGCTCTCGGCAAACGCAACGCCGTATTTGTTAAAGACAACGGCGCTCTTTGTGTAGCAGGTAGCGAATATGATGCAGAAGCCGTTGAATTGGTTATGGAAAAAGGTTGTAAAACCGCTATTGGTGCGGAACTTTACGCTGAAGCAAAGCCCATCGGTGCATTCGACGCTCACCTTATGAACTTTATTTATAAGGTAAAATATTCAAAAAAAGCAGGTAAATAAGACTTTACAAATTAACTTTTGTATGTTATAATACCAAAGCCTTATGACTCGGAGTATGGAGTAAGCGTTTTTTAACGCGTTCACCTACCCTACCTTCTGGGTTATTTAGGTTAATAATTAATGAGGTGAAAAACAATGACACAGGCAGAAAAACAGGCTATTATTGCTGAATACGCAACACACGAAGGCGACACAGGTTCTCCCGAAGTACAGATCGCTG
>JAZQZU010000030.1:0-2235 GCA_045634165.1 Acutalibacteraceae bacterium | reverse complement strand
GTCGTCTTGCTCGTTATTCACTTCGCAATACTCCTTATTGCGCCCAGAGCTTTTTGTTCGCTTCATCTGCCACCGGCAGCGCTCACAAACGCTCACCCTCCCTATTTGCTAAAGCAAACAGGGATGATAAAGCTCCGCATTGCAACAACTTAATTTACAATCGGCACGAAGTGCCCCAAAATTCCTAATTGAAAAAGCCATCTGCAACTGCAGATGGCTTTTTGTTAAAGCAAATCGTCTTCGTCGTATTCGTCGCCATAAAAAAATTCGTCCGAATACTCGTAGTCGAAGTCGTCATCATTTTGGTAATCATCATAGTATCGGGAGTCACCCTTTTTGTATTTATCAAAATTGAACATAAAACTCATTTTATCACACCTTTCAATCACAATTGTTTTTGACACATTTATTCTGTTCGTAAATTTTGTTGTTATTCACTGTAACAAAAATATGTCAATGACATATTATGCATTGAAAGGGGGATTAAGAATGGGTTGCTTCTTTAACAACGGTAATAACTGCTCTTGGATTATTATCCTTATCATCATCTTCTTGATTTGCGGCAACGGTAACGGTAACGCTTACGGTTGCGGTAACAATTGCATCTCCAATGACTGCGGTCGTAACGACTGTGGCTGTGGCTGCTGCTAATAAGTAAAAAGATAAGAACGATGCCACCCTGATGGGTGGCATCGTTACTTTTATTCAATACCCAAAAGTTCTTTTACGCTTAAGGAAACTGTTTCAAGTTTCTTTTCTGCATCCTCTCTTGAGGTAGCCTTTGCGGTAATATAGATTTTGATTTTAGGTTCTGTACCAGAAGGTCTTACAATTACTGTATCGCCACTTTCCATTCTGTATGAAAGTACGTTTGACTTAGGAAGACCTGTTTCACCGTCGGTAGTTTTGCCTGTTTTGTAGTCGCCTACCCATACAACCTTGCTTCCGCAAATTTCCTTGGGCGGGTCGTTTCTTAAGGTGTCCATCATATCTGCCATTTTTTGCATACCTGCAGCACCCTCGAAAGCATAGTTGTCAAGTTGGTTGAAGAAATAGCCGTATTTTTCATAAATACTATTCATAAACTGCCAGAGTGTAATGCCCTTTGATTTATAAAATGCCGCCATTTCACAGATAATCATAGCACCGTTTACCGCGTCCTTGTCACGGGCATGGATACCTGTAAGGTAACCGTAACTTTCCTCAAGACCCATAACATAACGATTTTCCTCCCCTGCAGCTTCAAGTTCGGTAATACATTCACCGATATATTTGAAGCCTGTAAGAAGGTCGCGCATATCCGCATTATAGGCTTTACAGATTTCGGTAATAAGAGGTGTTGTAACAATCGTTTTAACAACCACGGGATTTTCGGGAAGTGTACCCTTCGCCTTAAGCTCTGAAAGAATGTACTCGCAAAGCATTGCGCCAACTTCGTTACCTGTCATAAGCTTATATTCGCCGTTATCGCGTACTGCAATACCTACGCGGTCACAGTCGGGGTCAGTAGCAATCATAAGGTCTGCAGGGAATTCGTCGGTCATTTTAAGACCTTCCTCGAATACCTGACGGATTTCGGGGTTGGGATAAGGACAAGTGGGGAAATTGCCGTCGGGCTTTTCCTGTGATTTTACCACCTGCAACTCTTTAACTCCCAATTTCTTAAGAACACGACGAACAGGTTTGTTACCTGTGCCGTTAAGAGGTGTATAAAGAACCTTGATACCTGATTTTTTAACTACGTCCTTGTTGATTGAGCAATCAAGAACACAATCAAGGAATTCTTCTTTAAGCCAATCTTCGATATAGTCAACCATATCCGCTGCAAGAGCATCTTCAAATGTCATACGTTTGATACCATCAAACAAATCAACATTCTTCATATAGCTATAAATTTTAGCGGCAGCTTCGTCTGTAATCTGGTAACCTGTGGGGTCATAGCACTTGTAACCATTGTATTTTGAGGGGTTGTGGCTTGCAGTAAGCACAATACCTGATGAGCAATGCAATCTTCTTACTGCGAAAGAGAGCATTGGAGTAGGCATAAGCTCGGGATAAATATATACTTTAATACCGTTTGCAGCCAAAACACTTGCGGCACATTCAGCAAAAACGTCGGATTTAATACGTGAGTCGTAAGCAATGGCAACTGTGGGCTCTTCAAAGGTTTCGTTAAGGTAATCCGCAAGACCCTGTGTAGCCTGTGCAACGGTGTAAACGTTCATTCGATTTGTA
>JAZQZU010000029.1:0-19211 GCA_045634165.1 Acutalibacteraceae bacterium | reverse complement strand
ATATGCTCAGCGATTTCTACTCCGCCGATTATATTATTTTCATCAGAGTTTTCCAAAAGATAGCGATACACAAGATACGGCTTCATTTTTTGGTCAAACTGTTTACCGCTGTTCTCGTGGTCTATTTTAGAGGTCATCCTTTTTTCTCCCTTGTAATTATTAGTTCGACAAATTGGAAGTTGACGGTGTCATTGTTCATTCACAGAACCGTCAATAAGTTTTTGCGCAACTATTTTATTCATTGCATGGCAATGCTTTATACCATTCTCATGTTCATCGTTAAATTTCTTACTCTCGAACATTTTAATTTTCCAATCCATATAGTAATCTTTAATCTCCTCGTTTTTAAATACACCTATCATAACATCCTTTAAATCTTCAGGCACAGGCTCTTCGTCTGTAAATAATGCTATAATATGATATCCATTTATACTTGTCCATTTCTTTAGCAATTCAATTATTTTAGGCTGTTTTTCTCTTTCAATAAACTGTAATACTCCATGAACAATAACTATGTCATATTTATACTTAAATTCAAACTCTAAAACATCACACATATATGTGTTGATGTTCAAATTATTACGTTCTTTCAAATAATTTAGTTTCTCAATAGCATTTTTTGATATATCAAAAGCATCTACTTGAAATCCTAAACCAGCTAAATATAGAGCGTGCCTTCCATCACCGCAACCAACATCAAGAATTTTTGCTCCTTCAGGCAAAAACGGTACTATATCTTCAACTTCTTTACTTGGATTCCCAAATGTAGATTTCTCTTTGTTTAAATACTCTTTTTCCCAAAATGGTTTCATAATATTATCCTTTCAAATTCAAGTTTATCTAACTGTTCGACAAACTGGGATTTATCTGACTGTCTTTACAAGAAAGTTTTTATCTATAAATCCTTTCGCTCGATACAATTCTACCATTGATACGAAAGAAAAGCAAATAAAAAATGTGATATATAATTATTCAAAGAAATATTTGAAACTCTGTTCCAGAACAGCGGCTCTTTTTTTGATTTTTATAAAAATTTTTGTTATAATATTTATAGAAAATAAAAAACGAGTGCCGCTTGTTTAGCTTGCGGCACTCAACTTATAAAAAAGGAGATTTATCATGGAAAATTTTACTCAAGGCTTCATCACTTATCCGAATTAGAAGGTCATCAACGTTCACCGTGAAGAGCTTAATAGTGCTTTTTTAGGTATCAAAAACGACAGTTGGATGGCAGCAAGCAAAGACCTCACACCGCACTCAATGATGCTGTATTTTTACTTTGCCGCCAATAGCAACAATTATCAATTTGCGTTTTCTCCAGAAGCGGTACTAAAGGAAATCGGCATGCCGAAATCAACTTGCCACGACCAATTAAAGAACCTTATCAGCAAAGGCTATCTGGTTCAAAGAGGCGGCGGCAACATTTACGATTTTTACGAAAAACCTATACGACAGACAAACACAGAAAATGCTGATACGGCTGGCTCTTTTGAAAATACGTCTGTCGAACAAGTAAATCCGTCAGAAAGCATAGAAATAAATAATAGTAGATAGATTATAAATATTACGCCGAAAACTGAGCAAGCTCAGTCTTCGGCGGACAATAAGGAGCAAGATATTTCAACAAGAATGCTTTTAGAAGCACTCAACAGTAATGAGTTTGTTTTCTGAGTGGCAGCTTCTTCAGAGAAGCTGAGAGTGCTTTAATATAGCATCCTCTATTCTCTGAGGCTCTATTCCGATATATCTTTGTGTAACGGCGGCAGAACTGTGCTGAAGAAGTCTCTGAACGAGAGTTATATCATAACCGTTGTTCTTGTATATTTCTGTCGCATACCATTTACGGAAGCTGTGTGTTCCGATTCCCGCATACCCCAAATAATCACACACCAGATGTAAATGCTTCTGGATTGCTCTCTCGGTCAGAGGGAACATGAGCTCAGATGTACCAATGCCGTTCCGCAAGCAATAGTTCTCTATGTATTGCTGAATAACCAGCGGCACCGTAAAGTTACGGCTTTTGCCAGTCTTCTGTTCAGTTATCTCTAAGCGGTAGCGGTCTCCGTCTCGCACTATATCGCATGGTCTGAGCTTTATTATATCGCTTATCCGCAGACCGAGGTTCCCTTCAAGCACAAGAGCGGTTGCTATCCTTTCATTTGGTCGGCATCCCAAGAAGCCCTCTCGCATAGTCTGTATAATGTTCTTGTATTGCTCTGTCGTCAGAGCTTTCGTCTGTTTGTTCATCGTCTCTCCCTCGTTAAAAGTTCGTATTTTCTCTTGGTTATGTTCGTATTCGAGAGGCGGATTGCCGCACTCGTTGATATTGCTATGTTTTGCTGTTCGTATTTGTAGTATTATACGAACTCTCCCAGCCGCCCCGCCTTTGGGGCGGCTGTTTGTTTATATTTAGCAAGAGATTGTGAATCTTCTGCTCGCTGACTGTTTTGTGAAGGTCTTGTAAAGGTCTCCATAAACCTTCTTGAAAGCGGTTGTGTCAAATCTGTTTGAGAGAACTGATGTCCATCTGATGATGTAAGAACCAGCGATAAGCTCTTCTGTTTCTCTCTCAAGCATCTCAGCCTTAAGAGCATCTCTGATTGTCTCAGCTTCTGCCTTTGCTTCTTCCATAAGTGCTTCCCATTCATTAAGTTCCTCAATCTTTTTAATCATTTCTGCCTTTGTCATTTTTGTTTACTCCTTTATTATTTAGTTTGTGTCTCTGAGCTCTCCTCATCAACTGTCTATATTATACACTTGATTCGAGTGTAATTCAATAGGCAAACTCCACAAACATTACACTCGTTTTTGGTGTATTTTGTACACTTGAAATAAGTGTAACTGTGTGCTATAATCTAACTATACTGGAGGAGGTGCTTTTTTTAATGGCTATCGTGTTTAAGGTTGATGTACTTGCCGCACTCAAAGAGGCTGGTTATAACACCAGCAGAATACGTAACGACAGAATCATGGGCGAGGCTATGCTTCAAAAGCTCAGAAAGAACGAGCTTCCATCGTGGGCGGTATTTGATACGCTTTGTTCTCTTTTGGATTGCCAGCCTGCCGATTTAATTGAACACATTGAAGATAAATAGGTGCGGGCTATATTACGGGAGAAAAATTTTAAAAATTCAAAATTATGATTACGCCTGACCCACACAAAAAATATGACGGTACTTTTTTTCGGGAGACGGGCTTATCGTATGTAATCGGTACTATAAAATAAAAATAAGGCGAGAGATTATTCAACGTAATCTCTCGCCTTATTTCCATTCTTTAAATATATCATCAAGTGCCATATCAAGTGCTGTTTTCATACTCTTCTGGATGATTGACAATATCTGTTGTTCAAGCACAGCTTGTTTCCTCTTTTTCTTTTTATCTTTCTTTCTCTAATCTGCTCTATTCATTTTTTCACCTCAGTTTTTATTTTTACTTCAGCAAACTCATCATCTGATTGCCTTTCCTCATAATCCTTAATCATTTTATTATGTGCTGATTGAAGAATTTCTTCTGGTGTGTAACCTTCCAAATACATTGTATGATGATATTCTGGAAGTTTCTTTTCTAAAATACTCAACTGGTATCACTCCTTTTATATTTTTCTTCACTATACTTGAAAATTTTGATGATACATTTAAAGAACCTTGCCCTCAGGATGCCATAAAGCTTTAGCCGCATTCAACCAGTTGTAAAGGATGTACTGGAGCATAAAGCTTGCCGTTTACGATATTCGGCATTTCATAAAAGTCTGGGAAATTCATCATAAACCAGTCATAAACGTACTGATATGGATTTCTCTGTGATTTCGCCACCTCTTTTACAATTCTGAAAGATTGCAGAAGCTCAGCTGCATTTTCATACAATCCTATGTAATGCTCCATTTTAGCGTAAGTCAGACCCTTTTTCTGATTTCTGCTTTTGGATGGCGGCAGCGTTCTTGTTTTAAGGTTAGGACAGAGAGCCCTACATTCTTTCATCAATCTGTTTTCATCCGAGTCTGGTACGAGTGCAGCTCTCTGAAAATCCTTACTTACAAAAATCGTCTGTGATGTTAAATCAACTTTATATTTTTTCATTTTCTCAAATCCTTCCTTTAATTAAAATCCGCTTGCTTCATCATATTCTTCGTCATAGGCGTTCATTTCAGCTTCGAGCTCTGCTCTCTTTGCCTGCTGCTGTTCCTCTTCTACAGCAGCGGCTTCTCTTTTCTTGTACTCAGGGAACTTTGCTAAGAACCATTTCTTTGTTAAAGGATATTTAGCATTTTTGGCTTCTGCTATTTCAATAACAATATCCATTTCCTTATGAAGGCTCTCACTATCGGGCTTAGTATCAATATACTCTCTCATTTTTGGGATAGTTAAGTTTCTGTACATATTCTTTGTAGCAGTCTCACTCGCCGTTTTGATTTTCACCTTGAATGTAGGATGTCTCTCAATTAAAGCACAAAGTTCTGAATATTCGGGTTCCTGAGCTTTACTTGCTCTCTCGTATGCTTTCTTTGAACACTTAATTGTTCTTGTTTCAAAATCTACTGTAAATCTCTTAAAATTCTTTTTCATTGTTTTTTACCTCTTATTTCGTAATATTTTTTTATTTTTAAAATTTAATCTTTATTGTTTCTGGTTTACGGTCGTACTTTACTTTTTATTTTATAGCTTTGTTTTCTATGTTTGCATCTTGCTCACATCCTCTCTTGCTTTGTGATTATATTATACTTCATTCTTCCAAACCGTGAGTCATTATATTGGTACTTGTTTTTATTTCAAGTAAATCTTCAATTTCATCCTCAAGGTTAAATTTAATTTTTTGCTTTTGGAAGAACCACTCAGCTTTTCGAAGCGGTACATCACTTAAAGTCTCGTATATCGCTATGATATATTTACACTTTAAAATATCCTCATCGTGTTCTTCTGGATTAAAGCCTACATCTTCCATATCAAACGATAACGCTATCACTTCATCATAAAGTCTTTTGTATTCTGATACTGTGATGTTCTCAAGCATTTTGCTCACCTCTTTTCTTTGTGTCTATATTATATCATTACTCTGAAATCCGAGAGTCATTATATCGGTACTCGTACTCGCCAGAGTCGGTATTCCGTTCTGTTGGCTCTCTGTCCTTTCGTTGTGTCTATAGTATATCATCATCCACATTTTCGTGAGTCGTTATATTGGCACACCCCTAAAAAGCTTGTAAATACGCCTTATACGAGGCGAAAACGGCATATAAACACGATTTAATTACGTTTGAAACAACTTTTTTTTCGAATTGGTCTTGAACAAATCACGTTCCAAGATGTATAATTCACCTTACAAACTTGTACCAGTTTTCGGATGTACCAGTTTTATGTTGTTTTGATACCGTTTTTCAGTATCAGAAAGTATGTTGTACCAGTTTTGTACCAGTCTTTTGGCACAAAAAAACAGAGAGCAGATTTCTCCACTCTCTGAAAATGCTATATTTTATAGGATTTAATTAACCAAAATATCTCTTAAGAAGACCTTCGAATGCCTTACCGTGTCTTGCCTCGTCGCGAGCCATTTCATGCACAGTATCATGGATAGCATCAAGATTCTGTTCCTTAGCCATCTTAGCAAGCTCGAATTTGCCGAGTGTTGCACCGTTTTCTGCTTCAACTCTCATCTCAAGGTTTTTCTTTGTGGAATCTGTTACAAGTTCACCGAGAAGCTCAGCAAATTTTGCTGCATGCTCTGCCTCTTCGTAAGCAGCCTTTTCCCAGTAAAGACCGATTTCGGGATAGCCTTCTCTGTGAGCAACTCTTGCCATTGCAAGGTACATACCAACTTCTGTGCATTCGCCCTGGAAGTTTGCACGAAGACCTTCGATGATTTCTTCGCTAACACCTTTAGCTACACCAAGAACGTGCTCTGCAGCCCATGTCATTTCTTCGTCTTTAACTTCAACAAATTTTTCTGCAGGTGCTTTGCAAAGGGGGCAAGCCTCGGGAGCGTGTTCTCCTTCAACAATCTGACCGCAAACTAAACATTTCCATTTTTTCATAACATAAAACTCCTTTTATAAAATAATTTAATTTCAATTTATATTATCACGGCAACTTTTACATATACCGTAATATACAGTTTTTTGAGATTCTACCTGTAAGCCCATTTCAGCAAGTTGTGAGGGTACAGGTGATTTACACCACACATCTGTAATATTATGACATTTCTTACATAAAAAATGAATGTGTTCTGTAAGGTTACCTTCGTAGTGGACCTTTGTGTCACTACTTTCGACAACGGTTATAAAGCCTTCGTCCTTAAGTTGACCTAAATTTCTGTAAACAGTACCGAGGCTTATGTTCGGGATTTCCTCCCGCACTCGTTCAAAAATCAAATCCGCTGTGGGATGGTCACATGAAGAACGCAAAACTTCAAGCACCGCGTCACGCTGTCTTGAACTTCGCATTTCATCACCTCGTGTCTCTAAGTAGTAATGATTACTATTACTGTCATTACTATAGCAGACAGAAATTAATTTGTCAACACTTTTTTATTATTTCTTTAAAATATTTTTCAATACAATATATTCCTGTATTTCACCGGATAATTCCCGATAAAACATTTCTGTATCATCATTCAAAAGAAGATATTTGCCTACTCTCTTGACACATTTTTCGAAACGTCTTGTTATTTCATATTCACCCGTAGTCAAAGGGCAATCTGCGCGAGGGTCAAACTCCACCTCAATGTAATCCCCTTCTTCTTTATTTTTCACAATAGGGAACAAAGGGTATATTCTACAGGCTAAAGGTCTTTTATTTCTATCGCATTTGCCGTTACAGACTGCGAAGCTATCGCCCTTTTCATTTTTAATTATGGAAATTTCAGGGTCAATTAATTTTTCCTCACCGGGGAAAAGGAGCATACCTGTTTTACCGTCACCACCGCAGCATTTTCCGTTGCAGATTTTACCGCAGTCAACTTCCAAAGGAGTTACGTTTCTTAATAATGAGTAACAGGATGTAATTACGTTTTCTTTTTTCATAAAAATTTTCCTTAGTTTAATTGCATTTTGATTGGTTAAAATAATTATACAGCTGGGTAAAAACCCGGCAAAAAGGAGGTTATAGAATGAACGATAATAAAAACAATTGCATTGGTTGTACAGTTGATACTTGCAAATTCCATTGCACAGAGGCAAACTACTGCACATTGAACTCAATTGAGGTTGGTGCTTGTAACTGCGACCCCAAATCAGTTGACTCAACCTGTTGCCAGTCATTTAAAGCTAAAACCTATTAAGACAAAAACCGGCTCTGAGATTTCACTCAGAACCGGCTATTTTTTTTGGGTATCGGTAGTAATATTTACCACGTTTTTCGTGTTGACCCACCTGTAATTCAGTGGCTTACCTTTGTACACGTTATCACGTAAAAGAATATTTGCCGAGTCGCTGATATTCACCGCGTAAATATTATTGATAATAAAAAGATTATTTTCAATTAATATATTATTATGAACCGGTCCTGCGTATTTTTTGTTTTCAGGTTTAATAAGAATTGCATTTTCCTCGCAATTCATAAAAGCGTTACCGCTTATAACCACGTCCTTTACATAACCGCTTTCGTAGCGAGTAGAGGCATCATCTGAAATCAGGATACCCTCCTGACCCGTATTTAAAAACCTGTTGTTTTCAATACGAATTTTACCGCGGGTTGTAACGGATACACCCACGCCTACAACACGGTTCAGTGAGTTCCCGCTGAACTCAAAATCCGGACAGGCAGAAATATTCTCTACCACACCGCCCACGTCAAGGGGGGCCTCATAGGTAGAAAGGACAATATCATAATAATATTCATCGCGTAAAGTTGCGTGAAGCACCTTTGACCTGCCAACCTCCAACAAAGTTTTAGGGTCAATAAATGCCAATGTATCACCCTCGCGGATGCACTCGAAACCATAGTTTCTGTGGTGGCAGAACTTAAGAGTAATTTTGTCACGGTTATTTTCAACAATTTTAAAGTGAATTCCGTGTAGGTGACAACCATCGTCACCCGATGAATCGAAGCCGGAGTCAAGAACTCTTACTCTGCCTCGACACATACTGAACCTAAGAAAATCAGAAACCGATGCAAAATCAACTTCCGTCTGGGGATTAGGTGCAAACTCAACGTTCTTAAGAGTAATATTCTCGCTATTCTGAGCTACAAAGCCTATAGAGTTATTGTAATGTTGTTTTACGTTTTCAAGCTCAATGTTACTTGAATTCTCTACAAATATACCAACCTCTTTACGCAAACGGGGATACATATAAAAAACCTGACCCACTTCGTAATCCTTTGGTATTATAAACCTTGCGGTAAAAGTGCGGTCCGCAATCTGCTTAATAACAGTGGAGCCCGACAAGGGGTGATTACCGCACCTAGTAAGGTGAAAAAGGTTTGACGGCTTAGCTGTTGCCATCCACCAACCACGATTTTTGTGTTGGGTAAAACCCATTTTATAGTCAGTGCCGTACCAGAAATACTCGCCGTTTTCCTCGCCGAATTTACTTTGCTCATCTATTTTAAATGTGATATAGAAGGGCGAAGCCTTAAGAACGGTAATTTTATGCACGTTAGGATTTGCAGTTTCAATATTAAGGTTTTTTAGTTTGATTTTATCGCAGTTTCTTATAACAAGGCTTGTCATAACTCCGTCCATAATAAAGTTGGAGTCACAACAGTCAATTTCCATATCGGTGATATTTTCAATGACTAATGGGGTTTTGTGTTTATTGGGTATCTCCCCCTCACCATATTCCACAGCAGCGGTGGTGTTGGAAATGGAAAAGACCCTTTCTTCTGCATTTTTACTGCAAAAAACATAGTTACCCTTAACAAGTGTCAGAGTTTTATGCACGGCGGTCTGGGAAGTGGTGTTGAAAAGGTTTCTGAAACCAACAGTTGCCTCAATATTCGGTTTTATACTGAACGATTCGGGATAAATAACCACTTCTGTCACCTCCATACATATTATAATAGTATTATAAAATATGCGAGGAAAAAATGCAACTGAACTTTACTAAAAAGCACAAGAAAAGACCACTACATTTTTAGTAGTGGTCTTTTCTTGAACGTGAAAGTTTAATCACTTCCTGCGTATCGTATTGGCATCTTTATAATAACCTGTGGATGTTGTATCCATGTTGCAAAAATGTGAACAAATTGTGAACAATAGGTATTTATATATATATTCTTTTGCAACGAAAATCCGCCATTCGTCAACGTAACCAATGATATATGTTTATTTTTGTGCAACATTATTTTCGATGCTTTTGTTGAAACAAAGGGCGTAATATGTTAATCTATACCTATAATCTGCGTATTTTTTACGTAGGAACGGAGGTATATTAATGGCAAATATTCTTGATGCTTTCAAAGAAAAGCAGAACGAAGAAAGAGTTTACACCGGCAAAAAAATCAGAGTCGGTATTATCGGTTGCGGCTGGATTGCAGAAGCACATCTCCAGAGCTACCTTAAATGTGAAGATGTTGAAGTTGTAGCATTTGCGGACCTTGTACCCGGCAAGGCAGAGGCTTTCGCTAAAGCAAACGGCGTTGACGTTGAAAAAGCAAACTTCTACTTAAGCGACAAGGAACTTATTGATAACGAAAAAGACCTTGATGCGGTTTCAATCTGTACATATAACCGTCAGCACGCACCCTGTGCTGTTTATGCACTTGACCACGGTGTTCACGTTCTTCTTGAAAAGCCTATGTGCGTTACTCTTGAAGAAGCTATTGAAATCTGCAAGGCAGAAAAGAGAAGCGGCAAAATTCTTTCCATCGGTTTCCAGCCTCGTTTCGACGAGAATATGAAAATGGTTAAGAAGATTTGTGAAAGCGGTGTTCTCGGTAAAATTTACTACATCCAGACCGGTGGCGGTCGTAGAATGGGTATCCCCACTCCCTTCGGTACATCCTTTATTCAGGAAGATACTGCAGGTCTTGGTGCATTAGGCGATATCGGTTGCTACTCACTTGATATGGTTCTTAATGCTATCGGTTATCCGAAGCCCCTTACCGTTACAGGCTTTAAGGCTGGCCTTTTCGCCAAAAAGCCCGAATATCTCCAGAAACCCGAATATACCGAAGTTTTCGGTGTTGATGACTTCGCAGCAGCTTACGTTCGTCTTGAAGGCGATATCGTTCTCGACTTCCGTATTGCATGGGCAATGCATTGCGACACTCCCGGTGATACAATCATTATGGGTACTGAAGGCGGTCTTAGAATCCCCTCAACAGAATGTTGGAACGGTTCAATCGGCGGTCCTATGACAATTTACCACAATATCGCCGGTGAATGTGTTGAAACAGTTATCCCTGAAATGAATAATGACGGCGAGAACTTCGACAAGAAAATCCGCTCATTTATTGATGCTATCGAATTCAACCTTCCCTCACCCGTACCCTCAAGCCAGATTATTTACAACCAGGCTATTATCGATGGTATTGCTCGTTCTTCCGATGCAGGTAAGGAAGTTGAAATCGTTATCCCCGAGTTTTGATTTTAATAAATGTATTTAGGGAATAATTTCCTATAAGGGCTGTGGCTTGCCCAGTCGGAAAAATCATTTATAACTCAAACGGGTCAGGCGAGCCTGACCCCTACGGTGGTAAATAATTTAACCGCCCGATTCATTTAACTGAATCGGGCGGTTATTTTTTTAATAGAATGCTTTTCTGTTTTCGGAAAGTGTAATGTTAGTGTCGCCGTAAATTGTCTTTTGCAATGTCTGAGCGGCAAGAGGATAGTCAACCTCCCAATACCACACACTACCCGAATGGGCTTTACGTGTGTTTTCATCAGGCATAACAATCTGATTTACCGAGAATCTTGCCCAACCGCCCCTTACAGCCTTTGAGCCCAAAGAGATAAGTTCTGCCTCATTGTAGCTTGTTTCAAAGTACGGTAAAAAGGTTTTGATATATTCAGGAACCTCTGAAGCCTGAATTGTAGCGGCTTTCTGTAAAAGAGCTATAATCACTTCACGTTGGTTCTCTGTACGCTGAATATCACCGTCGTTATAAATCTTACGGCTACGGCAGAAAACAAGTGCCTGGTCACCATTAAGATTAACTGACGAACCGGCCTGTAAGTTCCAACCATGATTTTTATTAAAATACTGAGCCTCGTATTCGCTGAGTTCAACGTTTACACCGCCCATTTTATCAATAACAGCTTTAAAGAGAGCGAAGTTCACCATAGCATAACCATCAATACGGATTTTGAAGTGACTTTCAAAGGTATTTATAAGACTGTCTATACCATAGAACGGGAACGCAGAGTTAATTTTATTAAAACTACCGCCTCCGTTGGGAGATTCAAGGTAGGCGTAACTGTCACGCATAACAGATGTGAGTGTTATTGTACCGAGGGCCTTGTTTATTGAAACAATAATCATAGAGTCCGTAAGACCAGAAACTGTGTTTTTGTTACGTGTGTCAACACCGATACAAAGTATATTAATTACATCCTCACTGTACATAACGTCGCCACCGTTGGTAGCCCAGTCTTTGATAGCCGCCTTGAGCTCTGCAGCATCACCCTCAAAAATCTGTTCGAAGTCGGGTGCATCCTGTAGTGAAGCTGCAACAGTTTCGTCTTTGTCAAAGTCATAGGTAATAGTATCCTCAACCTCGGGCACTGCATTTTTTATACTGTGCCAGTAAGCCACAAGACCGCCACAGCCTATACAGAGCACAAGCACAAAGCATAAAAGAACAATTAAAGTCTTTTTACCCTTTTTCTTATTAGTTTTCGACATAAACATCACCTTTTAAATTTATGGAATAATTATAGCACTTTCCGGTATATTTTACAACAAAATATTTACAATACCGACCGCAGGACAAAAAATTTTGCATTTTGTATTTTTAATTTTGCATTCCATTGTATGCGGTCATTACCGCCTCCTCGGACATATCGCAGGACATTTCGTAAATGGGAATTTCAGTAAGAATTAAATTGAGTGTATCAAGCATGTTTTTCATAAGTTCCTTATCGTAGGGGCGAACCGTCTGATCCATAAAGGACTTAAGGGCTTTGATACCGGGGATTCTTTTGATTTTATTCTCGCCACGGCTAAGAAAACATATACCCCCAATGGGAACACCCTCGTTTACGCTTTCGTCGGTTTTACCGCTCCAGGGTGTACCGTAAGCATAAAACACACCGTCCACAAGCCTTATAGCAGGTTTGTCATCGTTTATGATTCTTGCACCGGGGAGATATTTGAGCCACAAATGGGTGTGGGTAGATTTCCCTGTTCCCGAACGAGCAGAGAACAGATAAGCCTTTCCCTCGTATTCAACACATGAAGCGTGAAGCATAACACCCTGAAACTTCGCCAATTTCTCATAAAAGTGCGCACCACTCCAGAGATATTCCGCCTCGCCGACGGTAAGGTTGGGATGCTCCGCCTGACGGTCAATATAATATTTTTCCGTAACGTCAAAAACGATATCCGCCTCTTTGTCACCGTCATACCTGTACGGCTCAAGACGGGATTTTAAAAGTTCATGATTAACATTCAATTCAACAATTAAATCAGCTGTTTCAATTTTCAAGGCCATTCTCCTTTATGGTTTGAACAAATAATCTTTTACCTCTCTTGTGAAGAGAGGGGGACCGCGCGTAAGCGTGGTGGGTAGTTCTCTTACTATTAGTCTTTTTTATAATTAACCTCAACGCGAAGCCTCGCCGTCCTGCCGCTTGCGGGAGGAAGGGGGACCGCGCGTAAGCGTGGTGGAAGGTCCTTAAACATCAGTTGGAAAACAAACCTCTACGCCTAATTGCATTGCGTTTTCTTCACAATGTGTGGTTATGTCATACACAACCATTCCAAAATCTTTTTTTATATCAAAGTTATCAAAGCGGATTACACTTAATCCTAAACCTTCAAGAAACTTTGTTCTTTCAGTATCATATATAGAATTCTCAATATCGTAATGGTGCACACCATCAATCTCTATTATTATCTTTAGCTTCGGACAATAGAAATCTACTATGTAGTTACCTATTATCTTTTGACGGTGAAATCTTGGGGTTATTTTATTTAAAAAATCATACCATATTGTTTTTTCTTCGTTGGTCATATTTTTGCGAAGATTCTTAGCGTATTTATCCAACTTAGGATTGACAGGTATTATTGTTTTTCCCATAGGACCTCCCACCACCTGACGGTGGTCCCCCCTCCTCCTGAAGCAGGAGGGCGAGGCTTCGCTTATTTCAACTTTATCACTTATCCCCTTATTTCAACTCACTTTATTAATGAATTCAAATAAACGGATATTTTTATGAAGTGCTTTTCGGGCTAGGAAAGCCTAGCCCCTACGGAAATTTATTGTCCTACAACAATTTAAATGCTTTGAACAACTACTGTAGGGGTCAGGCTTGCCTGACCCGTTGGGTTTTCGATTTTGCATTATACCACACAAGCCGAGGTTTCCCTCGGCTTGCGGTTTATAAGACTAATCAGTCGGGTGGATTAATACCAGCCGTCGTCGATGTCACCATCGCTATAGGAGATGGTGAGTACATCTTCAAGCTCGAACTCCATGATTTCGAGCTCAGGTGCAATGTATTTTTTCATAATGAAAAATACTCCTTTCAGTATTCATTTAGTAATTGAATGTTACTGGAAAAAGTCTGACCACGGAACTTTACCGTCACTACCCTGATCCACGTTTATCGGTGGCAACGTTGTGCCGGGAACGGTGGGGGCAGTGGTGATAACTGCCGAATTCGTAAGAACATCCTCAAGGGAAAATTCTACAATTTCAAAGTCAGCTTTTTCGTAAGCTTTCGAAATCATTTTAATTAAGCAATACCTGCCATGCCATTGCCAACAGCGTTATCGTGAACAGTTGTTGCATCAATGAACATCCAGTTTGAGAAGTAAGTGTTACCATTAATATCAGTAATGTATGTTCTTACTTCGATCTGTGCGCCAAGACCGGTAGCGTCGATACCTGTGATAGCTGAACGATAGTTGAAACCATCAGCAGTTTCATAGATACATGTGCTTTCAGCAGCCTGAACATTGCCGTTCACACGAGCCTGAACACCAACGTTTGCAAGGTTGGGAGCAACGTAGCAACCGCCTGCGAACTCTTTACCAGCTTCGAAAGAAGCACCCATAACTGTACCTGTAATACCAAGGTCTACAGTACCAGCTTCTGTGCCGGGACGCATTTTAGCTGTAGCTGTATCGTTAACAGTTACAACGTTTGCAGGGCAAAGACCTTCGCTTACAATTGTGTTAGCGTTTGTATAAGTTGTATTCTTGCTACCATTTGTTGTAACAAACTTTGACTGGTTAGCAGGAAGACCAAAGCTATCGCCAGCTACAATAGTTCTGTTTGTTGTGAAAGAAAGTGAGAAGATTTCACAAGTGGGATCAACTTTGAAACCAGCATAAGTTGTTGTATTAGCTGTGTTAACAGACATCTGAACAAGCATAGCTTTTGTCCAACCCTGGCTTTTATCAGTGCCACTAAGTTTGGAAATTATACCATTTGAATATGATGCACCAACGTTAACATTAGCAGTTTCTTTTACATAATCAGCATAAGCTGCACCCCAAGTACGGCCATCATAACCTGTAGCTGCTGTACTTGTTGTGTTATAGGTAAACGCATCACCATTGTATGCAAGGATAACGTTACCCATGTTCTGTAAATGTGTTGAGTAATCGGTACCTACAGGGTGAACCCAGAAAACTTTAACAGTTACTTCTTCACCTGCAGGCATGCCTACATACGCATCTGAAACAACACGGAAACCACCCTGACCAGCGCTGGGGAAGGTTGTGTTTACAGATGTGTTTGCTGCACTTGCTGAGAATGCAAAAACAGAGCAGAGCATTACTACTGCAAGTGCAATACTTAAAATTTTCTTAGACATTTTAAGTAGCCTCCTGTAAAAATATTAAATTATAAAACTAAATTAAATAGACTTAAGCAATGTTTGCCATAACGTCTGCCTGGTACATACGCATACCATCTGAACCGTTTTCATAAGCCCAAGCATCATGAAGTTCAACATCAGCTGCATCGTACACGTCAACCATTGTATCGCAGTTTATGTCACCTGCAAATGCCTGATATGCACGATCCATACGCATACCATCAGTTTCACTGGGATAAGCCCAAGCATCGTGAAGTTCCATATCAGCAGCGTCATAAACGTCAACAATACCATCGCCGTTTATGTCACCGAAGATAACGAGAACGTAAGTTTCAACTACGTTACCGTCAAGGTCAAGAACGTTAACAATTGTACCTGTACCAACTTCTGAACCTGCTTCAGTAGCGATGATTTCAAGTTCACCATCACCGATAACCTCGAAAACAGCGTCAACAGTTTCACCATATTCGGGTTCAACACCGTAGATGTAACCAGTGTAAATGCCTTCGTCTACGGGATAACCATCCGCATCGCAGTATTCAGCAGTTCTTGTTGTATCGATAACACCGATAGTGCCGTCGATAACGCCAAGTGTGGGAGCTTCAGCAGCGCCACCGCCGATAAATACGGATTCACCAACAGTAACTGTCTGACCTGTGATGGGGTCACCTGTAACAACGTCACCGTCGCCCATACGAGCAGCGATAAGTGTACCTGCGATGTTAGTAGCAGACTTTGCGTTGTTATCGATAGCGATTTCTGCTGTGCCTTCACCTGCATAGGTGTAAACAACAGTAGCGATAACGCCGTCGATTTCTTCAGCAGTGATTGTGGCTGTACTTGAAGTATCAGCAATAATCATTACTTTGCCTTTTGATTTAGAAACGCTAACAGTAGCGTTGTATGATTCGGGAATAGCATCACCGAGTGTAACAGACTTAATATCTGCTACTGATTTATCAGAGTTTGTGAGAACGAACTGAATGGGGCCTGTGCCGTAGTTTGTTGTAAGAAGAACATCTACAGTCCAGGTACCGTCGCCGTTGTCAACGGGCTCACTGAGTGCCCAATCCTGAGTGTAATTTGCTGCGTCTTCATCAGATTCGTAGCCTGCAGCGTTTGCAGCGATAGCAAACATTGAAACTACCATCATGAGAGCAACAAGAACACTTATGAGTTTTCTTGTCTTTGACATTTGTTTGCCTCCTAAGGAAATTATTTTCAATTTCTCTCCAAATAGCGACTAACGTCGCACCGCTTTAAATCGATTCTGATACTATATATATAATAGTATGCACATTCTTCATTTCCCCTCTTGCCGAGTTGCCCCGGCAAGAGGTTTTGATTTAAAGGGTTTTGTATCAATTCATATTAATAAACTAATACCGTTAAGACTTAAATTAAGCAAGAATCTTATTGATAACTGCTGCGTAGTCAGCTGCAACGATTTCTTCTGAAGCTGCGTCGAGGTTACCTGCAAGGAAGTAACAACCTTCGAGTTCAGCATGTTCGTTAGAAACGAGCTCTGTAAGAGAACCGTCAAGAACGTCGAGAGCACCGTCACCGTTAACGTCAGCGTCAACAACAATCTTAACTGTAGCAACGGGAACTTTTACGCCACCAACAAGTGTGTAGAATGTAACTGTTGCGTTTGTACCTGTGAAACCTTCAAGGTCAGTATCAACTGTGTAGTTAACATCATTAGAAACTGTGATAAGGTCTGTTGTAACATTAGCGTTTGCAGCTGTTGCACCAACAATAGCCTTAACAGCGTCAGCATCGAGTTCAGGAGCAATTCTTGCAATAGAAGCTGTGATATCTTCGATACCTGCTTCTTCGTCACCGGGAACGATAACTTCTGTAGAAACGTTTGCACCTGTAATGTTGAGGCCTTTGAATTTAAGTCTTGCGAGAGCTTCCTTAAGTTCATTTGCTGCTGCGTCGATAGCTTCCTGCTCGTCAACACCGTAGGGCTCTTTATTTACATAGAGAGCTGAGCCGGGGAAGAGCTGAATCATATCGCCATCAGCGTTTTCAAAGTCATAGTAACCAACTTTTGCAAGAACCTGACGAAGTTCTTTGTCTGTGTTGTCATAAAGGTTTGCATTAGCCAATGCCTGAGTAGCGTGAGCAATAACAGGTTCAAGCTCTGAGTAATCAGCTTCATTTTCAACGAGAACGAGCTCGTTACGGCAGCACATAAGCTCATACTTAGCATCGAATACTGTCATCTGAGTGGGGTTAGCAAGAACAGCCTTAGCATTGTTGTATGCTGTTTCGTACTTAGGCCAGCTACGAGCTGTGTAAGCACTTTCAGCCTTAACCATAGCGTCAGCAGATGCAATTTCGTCTGCAAGGTATGTTGTGATTACGCCGTGATCTCTAGCGAGAAGACGGGGACCCATACGATCGAGGTAGTTAATAGCCATTTCAACGTCAAGAAGCTGAGTTGTCTGATATTCAGCCTTTCTGTCTTCAAGCCATTTAGCTGTAGCTTCTCTTTCTTCTTCGTCCATATCTTCAAGAAGAGCTATAATGAAATCTTCGTACTTATCGCCTGCAACAAGAGCTCTGAGGTCATCCTCATTGATCCATGTGTAGGGGAATGTCTGGTCGATTTCTGCAACTGTTGCATTAGATGCATCGTTCTTAAGGTTGATGTAGTAAGCTGCATCATCACGAGCATCGTTGTAACGGTTCCATCTATACATCTTATAATCTGTATAGTCTTTTGCGTCGCTGTAAAGAGCTTCGCTTGCTGCAAGGTCTGCCTTAAGAGAATCAACTGTAGCGTCAAGGTTGTCACCTTTACCTTCGCGAACACTCTGGAGAGCAGATTTCTGGCAGTAACCAACGTCGTTAGAAGCTACGTAAAGAGCTTCATAGAGTTCTTCAAGGTTCCATACGGAGTTAGCATTCCATGCCTGAACACCACCGCGAACACCGTTTTGGAATGCGGGAACGTATGCATTAATTGCAGTAGCGCAATCGATTACTGTAACTTTCTTAACGTTGATCTTATCTTCGCCGTCCATTACGTAACCGTTTTCGCCTTCTTCATCAGTTACTGTAACTGCGTTTGCAGCGTATTCTTTAACTGTTTCGGTGTAAACTGTGCCGTCTGCACCTGTGTAAGAACCTGCCCACTTACCAGCATCGCTGTTAGCAATCCATGCTGTTGTGGTAGATGCAGTTTCAGGAAGAACTTCTTCACCATTAGCATCTGTTGTGGGCTGAGATTCAAGAACGCCGTTTGTATAAACCTTACCTGTAAGGTTGTAAGCAGAACCAAGTCTGAGAGCGTTCATTTCAGAAATTGCAAGAGATGAAAGCTTGTTGTAAGCAACATCATCATAGTATCTAAGTGTGAAGGTGTGAGGTCCGTTATTTGTGCCCTTAGCCTTCAAGGTGATTGACCAGTTAGAGGTTGAACCGGAAGTCTTATTAGCAGCTTTCCATGCAGCTTCGTTAACGCTACCGCTAACTGTAAGAGCGTTACCTGAACCGGACTGAACTTCACCATCTTCGTTAGTTGCCTGAACAGTGTATGTCTTAAACTGCTTAAGGTCATTGAAGTAACGACCGCCTGAGCTGTTTGAGAACTTCATTGAAACGTTACCGAATGTAAGACCGTCAACTGTCTGAGTTGCGGCTGTGATAGCACCTTCCTGTGATGATGTGAAGAGCTTGTAATCACGACCGAATTTACCGGTTACGATTTCGGGGATGTAGTCTGTAGCAGATGAAATAGGAACATAGTGGGGTGAATAGATAGCTGCGTAAGTAAGTGAGCCATTGTTATTAAAGAATGTTTCTTTACCTGCGTCAGTACCGTTGTAGTTAAGGTATGCGTAAGATTCTGCGTAGAAGATCTTACCGTTAGCCATTTCCTGACCGTCTTCGTCAATAACCTTATAGCCAACCTTAAATCTTACAAGAGCACCGCTTGTGGGTACGTTAGCAGCAGTGTAAGTGAAGCTACCGCTTGCACCGTAACCGATTGTCTGCTGTGAAGAGCTAACTGTAACGTATGCTGAAGAACCGGATTCATCAAAACCGTCATAAACGTTAACGCTCATGAGCTTGATCTGGTACTGTTCGTCAGTGTATTCTTTACCAGCAGCGTCTCTGTAATGTCTCCAAACACCGTTTGAAGCGTTACGTACTGTAACAGTCTGAGCGCTTTCTGTAGCACCGTTTACAAGGTCAATAGATCTTGAAAGTGAAATTTCGGGTTCCTGGAACTGCTGTTCTGTACCCCAGCCCTTGATGAACATACCAACAAC
>JAZQZU010000028.1:0-18807 GCA_045634165.1 Acutalibacteraceae bacterium | reverse complement strand
TTCTTATAACGGGTCCACTTACGTAGCCACCAAAGCCAACGGCAACATCGGGATTAAACTCATTTATAATTTTCTTTACATTACCAGAACTTTTAAGAAGTCGGGTAACTGTTTTCATATTAGCTTTTATTGCCGCAGGAGAAAAACTTCTTTTAAAACCTGAAATCTCGATGGTTTTTAATGGATAGCCTGCCGCAGGAACAATTTTAGACTCAATTCTGTCAGGAGTACCAACGAAACAGATTTCAGCGTCGGGATATTGTTTCTTGATTTCACCTGCAACTGCAAGTGCGGGGTTAACGTGACCGCCTGTACCCCCTGCCGCAATTAAAACTCTCATAAAGCACGTTCCTTTTTTATTTTTTGTTTGATTTTTTTAGTTTACGCATAAAGTATACTTTCGGTAAATCTGCCTGACGGGAAACTGCAAGAATTGTTCCCATTTCAATCAAGGTTATAAGCAAAGCCGAACCGCCATAACTGAAGAAAGGCAACGGAATACCTGTATTAGGCACTGTATCCGTAACAACCGCCACGTTGAACATTACCTGAAGTCCTAACTGCGCTGTCATACCGAAAACAAGCAAAGCTCCAAAGCGATCCTTAGCGTGCATACCGATGTAGATACCGCGGATAATAAGCGCCGCGAAAGCAAGAAGAATAAGCACACAACCTACAAAGCCCAGTTCTTCGCCAATAATTGAGAAAATAAAGTCGGTATGTGACTCGGAAACATAGAGATACTTCTGTTTTGAATTACCGAGACCTGCACCAAGAAATCCGCCCGAACCTATAGCGTAAAGTGAATGATTAATCTGCCAACGGGCATCATCGGGCGAAAAGTCCTTTATACGCCAGGCCTTAATACGCTCAATCATATATTCCTTAAGCGGTAAATCCTCGTAATTGAATATAACGTAAATAAGAACAATAAGGGCAATTACACCGCCAATTGCAAACCAACGGGCTCTGCATTCGCCTATCCAGAGCATTGCAATACCGATAAGCATAATAAGAATAGCACCTGAAAGGTGGCTTCCTAAAAGAACCATACCCGCAGTAAACGCTACAACGAAAGCATAGAAGAACATTGTGGTTGTTGCCTGTGTAATTTTAATACTACCCTTTGAAAGTTCGGTAATTTTCTGAGCCCAGACCGCTTTCGAGGGTTTGGTGCTTATTATTTTTTTATGGTCTTTGTCAAGTCCCGTAGCACAGAACATTATAAGCATCAACTTGGCAGTTTCTGAAGGCTGGAACGAGAATGAACCGATACCGAACCATCTGTTAATGCCATCACCGCCACCACGCAAAACAGTTATTGCGAGTAAAAGCAAAGACGCTATCAATCCGATATTGGCAATGTTTCTTATATATTTGTAGTTTAGTTTAGAATAGAATATCATTCCGATAACGCCGACTATGGCGAAAACAATCTGTCTTTTAAAGTAATAGAGACTGTCACCGGAACCACTGTTATAAAAGGCGTAGATGTAACTTGAGGACAAAAGCATAACAAGTCCTATTGTCATAAGTCCTAACATCATAAGAAAAAACGGCATATCCATACTGTTTTTTACAAACAAGTCATTGAACTTATTTTTCTTTTGCATGTTACCACACCTTTCAAAAAAGATTTTTAAAAATTTATCTTTCTACACCGAAGTAGAAAAGGAGAACTGCGGCAAGACCGCCTAAGAAGTTTATAGCAGAGAAAATTTTAACAATTTTAACTTCTTTCCATCCGCACATTTCAAAATGATGGTGAATGGGCGCCATTTTAAAGATACGTTTACCGTGAGTTAATTTGAAGTAACCAATCTGTATAATATCTGAGCCGAACTCGGCAACATAAATAATACCTGTAAGAAGAATGATGATGGGGCAATCTACCGCATAGGCGAAAGCAACAATAAGACCACCAAGGAACATTGAACCCAGGTCACCCATCATAACCTTTGCAGGGTGCCAGTTCCAGATAAGGTAACCAACAAGAGCACCTACAAGACAGGATGCAAGTAGGCTTACACCCAGACGATTATGTAATGCAGCAATTGCAATAAAGCTGATACCTGCAGTAAGTGTAACAGAACCACAAAGTCCGTCGATACCATCAGTAAAGTTAACCGCATTGGTAGTAGCATAAATAACCGCAAAACCGATAAGCCAGAAGAAAACCTTGGTTTCCACAACACCTACAAAAGGAATGAGCATAGCTCCTGTGGGGTCGTTGATATAAAGAACAAGGAGGTAACCTACCATAAGAACAACCTGTAAAACGGTTTTCTGTAAAATGGTAAGACCGAGATTACGTTTTTTAACGACCTTGATATAGTCGTCAAGAAAACCGATAAAAGCAAAGCCGAGAGCCATAATAAGACCGCCGATTACTTTTATGTAATTGGACTTCGCAACTTCGGATATTTCATTTACAAGATTTTCTGCCGAACCACTTGTAATAACAGAGCCGATAATATCTCCACCAAGAATCTTATCTATTATAACCATTGCAACAAAGGCTATAACAGTACCAAGTATAAATAATATACCGCCCATTGTGGGTGTACCCTGTTTATTTTTGTGCCAGTTAGGACCAATATCAAGAATTGTCTGACCGAATTTAAGTTTGTGAAGGAAAGGTATTACAACATAACCCAATCCAAAGGATATACCGAAAGCAATCACGGCACCTACAAGGCATTTAATTACAACATCCATAGTTTTTGCTCCTTATTTTTTGATACTTTAATCCTACCCTTTAACAGGCAAAAAATCAAGTATTATCACCCTTTTAACCCATTTTTTTATAAAGTGAATTAAATATATCTTCCATTTTCATTCCGCGACTACCTTTAAAGAGTACCACGTCACCTTCTGAAAGATTTTTATATAAAAATTCTGCTATTTTTTCTTTATCGTCAAAGTTTTCTGCATAAACACCTTTGGACTTTGCTTCAGCTGAAATAAGCTTTGCACATTCACCGTACGTAAGAACGAAATCACAACCTGTATCCACAGCAATTTCACCAACTGTTCGATGTGCTTTTTCGCTGAAATCACCAAGCTCAAGCATATCACCGAGAACTGCAAAAGAGCGTTTGTTTTTCAAAGTTTTCATAGCTTCAAGGGATGCTTTCATACTGTCAGGATTAGCATTATAGCAGTCCTCAATAAATGTAACACCGTTAATACCGGTAATTTTCTGACGCATACCCTCAGGCTCAAAATCAGCCACGCCCAGTGCAGATTTTTCTAAGGTAAAACCTAACTGTTTACCTACACACATAGCACACAAAGCGTTGTAAATATTGTGGCTACCAACTGCAGGAACGAAAACTGTAGCTTTTTCATCACCGCAAACTGCAGTAAAATTACTACCCTTTTCGTCAGATTTAATATCTTCAGCTCTCATATAGAGATTTTCGCCCTCAATACCAAAACGAAGAATATTGTAATTTTCATTCTCAACAGTTGCCAACATATCGTTATCGCCATTGATAATAAGGGTTGAGCCCTTTTTCATTCCGTCAAGAATTTCAAGTTTAGCCTTTAATATACCTTCTCTTGAGCCCAAATTTTCAATATGTGCAGTACCAACGTTGGTAATTACTGCAATTGAGGGTTCAACGGTAAGCGAAAGTCTTGAAATTTCATCAAAATGGTTCATACCCATTTCAATAACTGCCGCTTCGTGGTGTTCTTCAAGTCCGAAAAGGGTTTTGGGAACACCTATTTCATTATTGAGGTTACCTGCAGTTTTGTGAGTTTCAAAGCCTTTTTTTACTACCGAATAAATCATACCCTTGCTTGTAGTTTTACCCACACTGCCTGTAAGACCAATAAAGGGTATATTGAACATTTTTCTGTATCCGTGGGCAATATCCAGAAGAGCTTTACCTGTATTTTCCACATAGATTATACGTTCATCGTCACCCACGTCTTTACTGCACACAACGGCTTTAGCTCCCTTTTCCAACACCTCACCGATAAAATCGTGAGCATCGAAGCGTTCGCCTATAAGTGCAATAAAAAGGGTATTTTCATCAACATCGCGGCTATCGGTTGAAATTTTAGTTATTTCACCATCAAGATTTGTACTCGATCCGCAAAACTGAGCCACATCTTTCAAACTGAGTTTTTTCATTTCTTACCACCTAAAACGCCTGCCACAACTTCGCGTTCATCATAATGAACTCGTTCTTTGCCGATTACCTGATATGTTTCGTGACCCTTACCTGCAAGAAGAACTGTATCGCCCTTTTCAGCAATACCCAGAGCGTAAGCAATAGCCTCGCTTCTGTCGGTAACACAAACAACTTCCGCCTTAGAGCCCACTGTACCGATGAGGATATCCTTTATAATTTCCTCAGGGTCTTCGGTTCTGGGGTTATCGGTTGTAACTACAACGATATCGGACAAATCCGTTGCCATTCTGCCCATTTTAGGACGTTTTGTTTTATCGCGGTCACCGCCACAACCGAAAAGAGTAATAACTCTGCCCTCGGTAAAGCCTCGAACCGCATTTATTGCTTTTTCAAGGCCATCGGGTGTATGGGCGTAGTCAATTATAACACCGAAATCAGTATTGGTTTTCAAAAGTTCCAATCTTCCCTTAACTGTACCCGCACCTGAAATGGCATCGATTACGTCTTCGAGTTCATATCCAAGTGAGCAAACGGAACCGATTGCGCAAAGAGAGTTATAAACTGAAAATCCACCGGGAATATTGAAAACAACCTTTTTACCATTTAAAGAATATTCAACTCTGTCAGAGAAATATTCTATATCTTCGGCTTTAAAGTCACTGTCGGCATTAATACCATAAGTTTTAGTATTAGCAGTAATGCTGTCACTCATATATTCGCCTGTTTCGTCATCTGCATTGATAACTGCTTCGTCGCAATTAAGGAACAACATCTTTTTACAACGTTTATATTCCTCTATTGTACCGTGATAATCCAGGTGGTCCTGAGTAAGGTTTGTAAACGCGCCTGTTTTAAAATGTATTCCTGCAAGGCGCATCTGATGAAAAGCCTGTGATGAGGTTTCCATAACGCAATATTTTATTCCGTCATCCACCATCATTTTGAAAAGCTTATGCATATCGTAGGGGTCTGGAGTTGTAAGTTCTGTATGGAATTCCTTATCCCCTACCATATTTTTAACAGTACCTATGAGACCGCTTTTCTCACCCAACTGAGCGAGAATATCTTTGATAACAAATGCGGTGGTAGTTTTACCATTAGTGCCTGTTATACCGATTAAGGTAAGCTTATCTACCGCGCAATCATTAAGATTTTTGCACATAATGGCGTAAGACTCACGAGTGTTTTCTACAAGAATTTGTTCCTTAAGACCCATATCCTTTGAAACGATTACTGCTTTTGCCCCTTCTTTCAAGGCATTTTCTGCAAAGGTATGACCGTCAAAACGTGCACCTACGACGCAAACAAAGGCGCAACCCTCACTTATACTATGGGTTTTGTCGGTAACGTCTGAAATTTCTCTGTCTTCATATTGAGAAAGAATGTTTATACCTTTTAAAAGTTCTGATAAAAGCATATTCAATACCCCTTTTAATCGTCCTGAACGCCTGTGGTTGTTTTAAAGTAAACTGTAATTGTTGTACCAAGCTCTGCCTTTGTTCCCTCGTCGATACTCTGACGATAGGAAACAACCTCACTATTGAGCGCCGCGCCCGATACTTTAATATTATAGCCGGCATTTACCGCCGTTCTGTTTGCTTCACTGATACTCATACCCTTAAGATTGGGAACTGTTGAAGACTGGCTACTGTTTTCCTTATCGGTGTAAAGAATAACCACGCCACCCATAGGTATACTCTGGTCCTTTGCAGGGTACTGAGCGAGAACTGTATCGCCGTCACCCACAACTCTTGCAGTGAAATTCTGTGCCGAAAGGGTGTTCTTTGCACCTGTAACGGTCATACCGTTAACATCGGGAGTTGTTGCATTGAGTTTTGAAAGTTCTTCGTCCGTGTAAACAGGCTCAACGTTCATATATTTAAGAGTCTGTTCAATAACCGAACCTGCAACGGGTGCCGCAATAGCGCCACCACCATGGATTGCGCCCTGAGGCTCATCTATAATTATAAGAACCGCAATTTTAGGATCGTCAGCAGGCGCACATCCTACGAAAGATGCAATGTACTGACCGTCAACCGTAAGTTTTTCGGAAGTACCTGTTTTACCTGCTACTCTGTAACCGGGAATGTAAGCATTTTTACCTGTACCCTCAGAAACAACCTTTTCCATCATACCGATAACGGTTTCACTTGTACTTTCAGAAACCACTTGACGTCTTACGGTAGGTGTTTTTTCAAACACTGTGTTTCCGTCACCATCAAGTTTTTTGGAAACAACATAGGGTTCCATAAGTTTACCGCCGTTTGCAACGGCAGAAACCGCCGTAATCATCTGAATAGCACTTACCTGGAAAGTCTGACCGAAAGCACTCGAAGAAAGCTGAGCAATACCCATATTCTCCTTGGAGTGATATGTGATATCTGCTGCAGGTGAAGCCTCGGCAGGTAAATCAACGCCCGTATCTTCGGTGAAGCCGAACGCCTCAAAATATTTATAAAATCTGTCAGTACCAAGATCCTGACCAATTGTAATAAAGAAGGGGTTACAGGAGTTCATAAGACCCTGAGTGAAAGTCTGTGTACCGTGACCCTCGTGGCGATGACACCTGATAGTATTATCTGCAACGCGAATTGCACCTGTGCAATTATAGGTTGAATTGGTTGTTACCACACCCTCTTCAAGACCTGCGGCTGCGGTGAAAATCTTGAAAACAGAACCGGGCTCATATGTATCACTTATAGCTCTGTTTCGCCACATAAGGTAAACCGCATTATTGTATGCCACGTCATATTTATCTTCATCCGTTATTTTGGCAAGCTCCTTAAGCGTTTCTTCATCCGTAATAACAGAGGGTTCATTAAGGTTGTAGTCGGGCATTGTTGCCATAGCAAGTATAGCACCCGTCTCAACCTCCATAACAATACCGTAAGCAGAAGCAGCATCATTATCAATAACCGCCTGTGACAAACCCTTTTCAAGGTAATACTGAACAGTTTTGTCAATTGTAAGAACGAGACTGGTACCCTGCTCTGCATCAAACTTGGTCTCGTAATTACTTGACATATTGTGACTATGAGCGTCCTTGGCAGTGATGATTCTACCGGGAACGCCTGTCAAAGTATCGTTATAGGCAAGTTCAACACCTGCCCTGCCGTTGTTATCGCTATTGGTCATACCAATAATGGTCGATGCGAAGTTACCTAGAGGATAATATCTTTTGGTGTCGGGATCTATACCGATAACCTCGTAAAGGTCGTTATCCTTGATAAACTTAGAAACTGCCGTTTTTTCGTTATATTCAACACGGCTTTTGATTTTTACGTAACTGTATTTCGAATTGCTTATTTTTTCTTTAATATTTTCAACCTTGAGGTCCTTAAAAATCCCCGCAAGACCTGTTGCAACAAGATTCTTCTCATTTTCATCCTCAATTTTGGAGGGATTTACGTATACTAGCCATGCAGACGCACTTTCCGCAAGAACATTCATACCGGCATCATAAATAACACCGCGGTCCGCAGAAATAACCGTATCACTGAGTTGCTGAGCCTCTGCGGCAGTTTTATATTCCTCTGCTTTAATCACCTGAAACCAAAAAAGACGACATATATCAACACCGAAACCGAGTACAAGAATAACCGCAATTGCTGATATACAACGTTTTTTCAAATTCATATTAACTCGTGACACACAAACACCTCGCAAACCTATCAATGCAAAAAAGAGAGTCGAGCATCTCTCAACTCTCATATATATTTTTGGTTCAGAAAATATATGCAAACAAAGTTTTTAATTTACTTTCTTCTTTTTCTCCGAGAGTTTTTTCACCGGAAACAACTATTTCGTCACCTTCGGAAAGGTCTATATAGTTAATCTGATAACTTTCAGCCTTAACCATACCAAGTTCGTTCTCTGCATATTCCTCAATACGATCCGAAGCTATCATACTGTTAAGTTCCGCATTAAGTCTTACATTTTCACCCTGAGCAATTTTAATATCACTCTGCACGGAAGATATCTCACTCATAAGGTTATCATTTTTAGTCTGCATCACAAGAAGAACAACCATTAATGAAACACAAAGCGCACAGAAGCACATTATCTTCTTAACTACCGCAGGGATAGCAACATTCTTGGCATCGCGCTGTGCCTCATACTGCATATCGTTTATAACCTTTGATACATTTGCCTTTTTGGGCGCAGTTTTTCTTGCAGGGGCGTTGTTACGTTTAGGTTGTCCGTTTGTTCTATTCTGTTTTTTAGGTTCCTCGATAACCTGAGGTTCGAAAAGCGAAAAATCATAAGCTTCTGTGCCTCTGTAAACCATAACTTACTCCCCCATTTTTATTGCCGTACGCAGTTTTGCGCTACGGCTTCTGTTATTTTCATCAACTTCTTTACCCGAAGCCTTAACACCTGAAGATTTCACGATAGCTTTGGGCTTTTTACCACAAACACAAACAGGAAATTCTTTAGGGCATGTACACCCCTCTTTAAGTGTTCTGAAATAATCTTTAACTATTTTATCCTCAAGAGAGTGGAACGTGATAATCGATAAAACACCGTCATCTTTAAGATTTTGGAACATTAAAGGAAGAGTGTTTTTCAGAACATCCAACTCACCGTTGACTTCAATTCGTATAGCCTGAAAGGTTTTTCTTGCAGGATGACCATTCCGACGGAATTTAGCAGGAATGGCATTCGCCACAATTTCTGCAAGTTCCAGAGTTGTTTCAATGGTCTTTTCCTCACGGGCTCTGACTATTGCACCAGCAACTCTGTCCGCAAACTTTTCCTCACCGTAACGGGATATTATTGTATATAACTCATTTTTAGAATATGTATTAACAACATCGTAAGCACTTTTACCCTGCTGGCTCATTCTCATATCAAGGGGTGCGTCGTAATGGAAAGAAAAACCTCTTTCTGCGGTATCAAGTTGATGGCTGCTGACTCCGAGGTCCGCAACCATACCATCAACGCCGTTAATACTCAAATCAGAAAGGATACTGTCAATCGCAGAGAAATTGCTTTTCACAATCTGTACTCTGTTATCGTCCTTAAAACGTTCGGTTATAGTTGCGATAGCGTCAGGGTCCTGGTCTATAAGCACCATCCTACCATTTTCATTAAGATTTTCAAGAATGGCTGCCGAGTGACCACCGCCACCCGATGTGCAATCAACGTAAATACCGTCGGGTTTTATATTTAAAGAATCAATTGATTCCTGAAGCAAAACCGATATATGTTTAAAATCCATAAGCACACCTATCAGAAATTGATGTTAAGTAAATCTGTAGACTGTTCATCAAGAATAGCGAGTTCCTTAGCCCATTCTTCAGGTGACCAGATTTCGATGTGGTTGTTGTTACCTACGATGTGGACTTCACCCTCGATACCCGCATACTCTTTAAGAGATGCATTAAGAGTAAGTCTGCCGCCCTTATCAACCTCACCACTGATAACGCCTGAAAGTATCTTTCTAGCCATACGGCGCATAAGTTGGTTATGTTCACCACTCTGATTGAACTCTTTGTAAAGTTCATTCCAGCCGGCTTCGGAATAAATAAAGATACACTTGGTGTCGGAGTCGGGAGATTTAATAAGATAAGCCTTTGTGCCTAACTCATCGCGAAGAGCCGCCGGCACTTTGAAACGGTTTTTATCATCAAGAGAATGGTCAAACTGACTACAAAACATACCGACACCCCTTCCAAAATAAGATTTTATGGTTAAAATCGAGACACTTTAACCCATTTCGAGACACATCGTACCACTATTATAGTTTTTTACACCCGTTTTGTCAATAGTTTTGACCAAAAAAATACGCGTTTTCCCCTTATTTTTCGGTAAAATATCAACCTTTGAAAAGAGACAAAAAAAACCTTGTAACGCAAAACACGTTACAAGGTTGATTCAAGGTTATTTTTATTATTTATATGATAATTTTCGAATATTTTCCAAAGCCGTATCAAGAATTTTCTGAGCCACAGTTTTTTCGCACTTTCGGGTTTTATACCTGAAGTTCAAATACCCTTCTCCATTATTTACAACAAAATCAAGAGCAGTAGCACTCCTCATTTTAAAGGGTTCTGCCACATAAACATCACTGAAGTTTTTAAGCGAATCCCAATATTCCTGATCCAGATTGCAATAAAAATAATCGCACATTTTTTCACAGGCGCAACCATAATTTTCCGCAACTGTACGGGCAGCCTTACTTTTCAAAAGACCGGCTTTGTACATGTATGAAGCGTCACATAAAAATGGTGAAACCCCCATCAGGAGTACATCGTCATAAAACACTTTAAACGTTGAGGTTGCATTTTTGTAGCACTCAACATGAAAAGCCTTGGCTCTCTCAGACAAACCCCCATGAGCAAATTTCTTTTTATAGGACACTTCAGAAATACCATTATAGGCACCTATACGGTAATCGTCAAAATTCACAAAAAAGAGTCTTTCATCCGCATAGACGTTCATTTTATTGAATTTCTTTTTACCGGATAAACACTGAAGTAAAGCATCATAAAAAGCAAAGCCGACCAACGTCACAACATCCATACTTTGTTGTTGACAGAAAGTTTTTATACCTTCAAGCTCAGTTGCACCGAGTTTAGCACTTATACAATCGGTTCCACTTTTTATTTCATCATAATTTTTTTTAGCATTGAGGAAGTCTCCTACACTAAAGCTACGTGCAGCTTTCTGCCATTTTAAATCCAAATCCGCAGAAAGCCTGTCAATTACGGGTGACGCAACCTCCAAAGGCAAATCCGTTTTTTCGGACAAAAGATTTATAGAGGAAGGTTCAACGCTTTTCATAGGCTCGTTATAAAACTCCACTAAATCAATCGCAAGTCGCAAAAGAGATTTTGCATCACAAACAGCCGTGTGGGAAGCTATCACAAGAAAACCATCCAAAGTATAAGAAAAAACGAAAGCCTTGTTAAAAACATTAACACCCTGTTTTTTGTAGCATTGTTTTAGTTCCTCGGAGGTTCCGGAGCAAAAATCAACTTCCTGTTCAACACTCCCCGTCAGAACGTAAGCCGCTCCATCTTCTTCGAGAGATACAAGAGAAGTTATAAGAGGCTCTTTAACACACAACAAACGCAGAGCTTTCTGAAGCCCGTTTTTTTCAAAATCATATTTACCGCAGAAAACTACCCCATTATCAAATTCAAAAAGTCGGTTTCTCGTCAGACCGAGTTTATATTTATGGGACATATCAATTTTCTCCGTTTACATCACTCTGACGCATAATCTTTTCAATAAGGGACTGTTTTATTCCCCAGAGTTTGCCTGAGAAATCTACATAATATCTGTGGGGATTCTCAAAACGAACAACTTCCTCCCAAAGGGACGAAACCTGTTCATTACAATAGTTGCAAACATCCTCAAGAGAAGGAACGTTATATACACAACTTCCCTTTTCAAAAACCTTCACAAGCATTTCACGGGCAACGAAATTATCAACTGTTTTTCGTTTCCATGTGAAATCGGGATCGAAGAGAGAATAAGTCTTCTCATTATCAATACTCTCATTTTCAGTAGTAAGTACATCCGCAATAGCCTTACCCGTATCCATATCAAAAAGTCGCCACACACGTTTTGAGCAAGGTGTGGTGATTTTGTTAACATTGTTACTAACCATAATAGCAGGGATTTTCTCCCCGTCTTTTTCAGTTTCACAAAGCTTGTAAACACCATCAAGCACCGGTGAAGATGCAGAGGTTATGAGTTTTTCACCCACAACAAAACCGTCAATCTTCGCACCCTGATTAAGCATATCCTTAATAAGAATTTCATCAAGTGAGTTTGATGCGTATATGTCACAATCAGGAAAACCCGCTTCATCAAGCATTCTTCTTGCCCTTTTGGAAAGATAGGTCATATCGCCACTGTCTATGATAATACCCGCAGGTCTCAAGCCTTTGGGAACAAGCACCTCGTTAAATGCCTGAATAGCGTTTTTAACACCGTTGTCGAGAGTATCATAGGTATCAACCAAAAGCATACCGTCCTCGCCATGTTCTTCAAGATATACTTTGAAAGCTTCAATCTCGTTTTCAAAAAGCTGAACCCAACCGTGGCTCATCATAGTAGCAACAGGGATCCCGTACCTCTGGGATGCAGGATAAAGCGTGGTAGAGTTCACACCACCAATATAAGCAGCTCTCGCGCCGTCAATTGCAGCATCAAGCCCCTGAGCTCGTCTGGCACCCATTTCTATAACCTGTCTGCCCGATGCCGCACGAACAATTCTATTCGCCTTCGTCGCAATAAGGGTCTGATGGTTTATGGTATTAAGAAGTATTGTTTCAATGAATTGGGCCTGAATAGCAGGTCCGTGAACCTTAACTATAGGTTCATTAGGAAATACGGGTGTCCCCTCCGGCATAGCATAAACATCGCACTCGAATTTAAAATTTTCAAGATATTCAATAAGCTTATCCGAAAAGCCCTTAGACCTTAAATCTTCTATTATCTCAACATCAAAACTGATATTCTGTAATCTTTCAATCAACTGCTCAAGACCCGCCATAACGGCAAAACCGCCCTTGTCGGGAATTTCACGGAAAATCATATCATAAGTAACCTTTACGTTTTCCATCCCTGCCCCAAGGAGACCCTCGGCAGTAGCAAAGCAGTTATAGTCAGCAAAAATATGACGACATATACTCATAACGCACCTCACGGCTAAATAATTCACCTTTATTCTAACACATTATAATCTTCATAGCAAACATTTTATAAACAAAACGATAGAGAAAAACACACGTTTTTCATCAAATTGTGTAAATTTGTTGAAAAAAAGATGTTTTTTTACTTGCAAGTTGATTATTGTTATGATATCATTACATCAAAGCAATACATTCAACATCAAGGGGGACTAAAAGATGAGAATCAGGAAACAGCCCATCGGCACCAAAAACATCTGCGGAACCAAAGTTGAAGAAAGAAGAAAAGCTATAGGAATGAAACAAAAGGATCTTCTGACACAGCTTCAAATCCGAGGTGTAGACCTTAACGCATCAGGTCTTTCCAAACTAGAGGGACAGATTCGTTCTGTTTGCGATACGGAACTTATCGCACTTTCGGAAGTTTTGGGCGTATCCGTAAACTGGCTTCTTGGCATTGCCGAAAACTGATTATTCATAATGCATAAGCATCAAGGGTGTTATTACCTTTGATGCTTTGTTTTTGTAATATTTTCCGTTCATTATCTTCCGCCACCTTCAAACAATATACCGATAACATTCCTTTGTTGATTTTTGTCGAGTTTTGTGTTACTATGTAGAAAACAATCGGAGGTGGTAAAATGTTGTGCAACAGAATCAAACAATTTAGAGAGTACAACAAGCTCGAAAAAAGCCATCTTGCCGAAATTCTTGAAATTGATACAGACTTGTACAATGATTATGAGAGCGGTCGCAAATCCCCCTCTATTGATATTATCGAAAAACTTGCTCGATGCTACAAGGTAACTGTTGACGAGTTCTACGGCTACACTCCCCGCCTTGTCTTACACACGAAAGATGACGACATTCTTTTTGACGAGTCCGTGGATGAAACAGTACTTAAAATGTCCGATTTATCCTGGGATGAGGCAAAGCTTATTTTATTATACAGAAACGCAACCGACAAAGACCATATAATAAAAATGATATCTGACAAAGCCGAAAAGGATTTCTGATTATTTAAAAAACAAAACCGTGTTCCTCAACTGAGAAACACGGTTTTATATTTATAACTTATTTTACGATTTCGCCCATCATACCGGGTGCTGCGAAAGCTGCGTTACTTTCGTCTGTATCGATATGCATTGCAGGAGCAAAGTTGGGATTCACGCGGCAAACAACGTCACCGAAGATAAGTGAACGACCGTCACTCTCGATCTTAACACCAACAACTTCCTTGTCCTCAACACCGAATTCTGCAGCAGCATCGGGTGTAAGGTGAATATGTCTTTTAGCAACGATTACGCCTTCACTGAGTTCAACCTCGCCTTTGGGACCAACAAGCTTACAAGCACCGCTACCTACAACGTCGCCACTTTCTCTTACAGGAGCTTTAACGCCGATTGAACGTGCATCAGAAGCAGAAATTTCAACCTGTGATGAGGGTCTTGTAGGACCGAGAATTGAAACTGCAGGGAACTGACCCTTGGGGCCAACAACAGCAACACGCTCTTCGCAAGCGAACTGGCCAGGCTGTGAAAGGTCTTTTTTAGGTGTAAGTTCGTAACCTTCACCAAAAAGAATATCGAGGTCTGCTCTTGAAACGTGAACGTGACGAGCGGAAGTTTCCACAAGTACTTTTGACATAATAAAAAGCCTTCTTTCAAAAATAATTAATTTGTATATTTAATCCTCAGTAATTATACACAAATACTAAAACTTTTGTCAATAGCGGCACCGTAAACATTGCAGACCAAAAAACTGTGTTTTTTGTTGAAATTTTCACCAACTTATGATAAAATCGCCACATAAATCAAAAGGAGTTATTTTTTATGCAAGTATTAAAGGCAATTTTTGCTTTGTTTATGGCTTTTCTTTCGGCACTTAATATTTTCAGTGGACCTAACGAGGTACCACCAAGTGCATCACAACAGCTTTTCGAGTACCTTGAATACCCTGCCGAGGCTATCAAGAGTCCTTCATCCGCAGGTTTAACCACAAGCTCTTTCACTCAACGTGCGGATGACGATGGTGACGAATTATACGTAAACGCTCAAGGATATCAGGATATTAACGGTATAATCGAATCCCCTTATTTCACTGTCCACGTTGAAAATGAGCGAATCCCCGTTTACGCTACCACTGTTTTCATAGGTCAGACACAAAAAGGCGCATTACACTCTTTCTGCGAAATCTACGTTGACACAAGTAAAGAGTTTTCTCTTTCTTTTCAGTTGAACACCCGTGGATTCATAATGAACAATGTGACCATTTTCCCAAGAAACTCCAGCTTCAACCCAACATTTTTAAACACTGTACTTAATGATACAATAACTGAGTTGGGCACTTATACCTTTGTTTTCAACAACGATGACCAGGAGCACGGTTTCACACTCTTTGTACGCGAATTGGTTGATGAAGAGGCAGAAATCAAGAAATATCAGAGTCAAGGTTATAATGTTGTTCCCGTCGAAAAAGGTTTTCACAGTTCCGATGCCTTCTTTGATTTTTGTGGTTGGAGCAACACCGTATTTTATCTTAAAAGAGGTTCGTACCTTCTTTCGAAGCACACCTACGATATAAGCAGTGATGACGACAACTACAACAACACAAGCAAGCAGGACACAGATTTAATGAACGCAGGTCACCTGCCAATGGGACTTAATCGTTGCCCATATTTAAACCTTACGAGTTGCAACAACGTAAAAATTGTCGGAAGTGGCGTTGTTGACCTCTCCCATCTCGACAGAGCAGAAAGACGTGGTATTGTTATTGCATACGCAAACAATATTGAAATCAGCGGTGTTAAATTCATCAACTCTCCCGAGTGGACGTTCATTACATATGACAGCGAAAATATTACAATAAAAGATGTTGATATTTTCGGATACAGACAGAACTCTGACGCATTTGCCATTTGCAACTCAAGAAATGTTACAGTAGACAATTCCTTCTGCAGAAGCGGCGACGATTTATTCGACGTAAAAGCCGCAGGTGGTCGCCCCGAGGCCATTAGTCAGAATGTTACATTCACTAACTGTACCGCTTGGAACGGAAAAGCACGTTGCTTCGGAATCTGCGGTGAGGTAGAAAAAGATATCAAAGATATAACCTTCAAGGATTCTACCGTTGTTTTCCACGATGCAACGTGGGATGCTGACCGAATCCCCACCCTCGCAATTGTTGTTGAAATCCCCGGTGGCAGTATCGATAACGTTACATTTGAAAACATTGAAATATACCGTGCATACAGCCGCGCAATCGGTTGCCTGATTTACGGTAGCGACGTTCAGAATTTCAATATTTCAAACGTTAAATACAAGAACATCCGTTACACCGCACCCAAGAAAAACAAAATCGCCTCAAACGGCAAAGTAAACTCGATTCAGGCAGAATTTGAAAACATCTATGCAAGCGGTTCAAAGATAACGTCACTTAGCTCAGACCATTTTGAGTATGACCAGTATGCAAATATAACGGTTAAATAATATTTAAGAACAAAGGCTACAAGCTCACCTTATGGTAGTTTGTAGCCTTTGGTTTTAGTTTTTTATTTCCACACAAATTCCCTATCCAACTGATAATTACCGAAAGAGAACTACCACCACCCTGCCTTCGGCGGTGTCCCCCTCCCAATCCGCCAAGGCGTACAGGGATGATAGGCTATCGCTTTCCAACAACTTAATCTATAATCAGAACCGAAGTTTCTGCGAAGCTTTGCATTTTGCATTTATAAAAAAGACACATCACAATGGAGTTTCCAAAGTGATGTGTCTGATTTTATTTGTTGAGTTTTGGGAGCAACTTAATTATTTGCTAGCTTCTTCAACTGCAACTGCGCAAGCAACAGTAGCACCAACCATGGGATTGTTACCCATACCGATCAAGCCCATCATCTCTACGTGAGCGGGAACTGATGAAGAACCTGCAAACTGAGCGTCAGAGTGCATACGACCCATAGTATCTGTCATACCGTAGGAAGCGGGACCTGCAGCCATGTTGTCGGGGTGAAGTGTACGACCTGTACCGCCACCTGAAGCAACTGAGAAGTACTTTTTGCCCTTTTCAACACATTCTTTTTTGTATGTGCCTGCAACGGGATGCTGGAAACGAGTGGGGTTAGTTGAGTTACCTGTGATAGAAACGTCAACGCCTTCTTTCCACATGATAGCAACGCCTTCTGTTACGTCGTTAGCGCCGTAGCAGTTAACCTTTGAACGAAGACCGTCTGAGTATGCTTTGCGGAATACTTCTTTAACTTCGCCTGTGTAGTAATCCATTTCTGTTTCAACATAAGTGAAGCCGTTGATTCTTGCGATAATCTGAGCAGCGTCTTTACCAAGACCGTTAAGGATAACTCTTAAGGGATTCTTTCTAACCTTGTTTGCTTTTTCAGCAATACCAATAGCACCTTCAGCAGCTGCGAAAGATTCGTGACCTGCAAGGAAAGCGAAACATTCTGTTTCTTCTTCAAGAAGCATTTTACCAAGGTTACCATGACCAAGACCAACTTTTCTCTGGTCAGCAACTGAACCAGGGATACAGAAGGACTGAAGACCTTCACCGATTGCTGCAGCAGCGTCAGCAGCTCTTGTGCAACCCTTTTTGATTGCGATAGCACAGCCTACTGTGTAAGCCCATTTTGCGTTTTCGAAGCAGATAGGCTGAATACCCTCAACGATTTTGTAGGGGTCAAAGCCTTTTGCTTTACAGATTTCAGCACATTCCTCAATTGAGTTAATGCCATATTTATTGATAACTTCGAGAATCTGTTTTTCTCTTCTGTTATATGATTCAAATAAAGCCATTGTAAAATCCTCCTTATTCCTTTCTGGGATCTACGATTTTAACTGCATCAGCAACTCTGCCGTACTGGCCTTTTGCTTTTTCAAATGCAGTGTTAGCATCGTCGCCTGCTTTGATGAAATCCATCATTTTACCGAAGTTAACAAACTGGTAACCGATGATTTCGTTTTCTTCATTAAGAGCAAGACCTGTAACGTAACCGTCTGTCATTTCAAGGTAACGAGGACCTTTTGCAAGTGTACCGTACATTGTACCAACCTGTGAACGAAGGCCTTTACCGAGGTCTTCAAGACCTGCACCAACAACAAGACCATCTTCAGAGAAAGCACTCTGAGTACGACCGTAAACGATCTGAAGGAAAAGCTCTCTCATAGCTGTATTGATAGCGTCACAAACAAGGTCTGTGTTAAGAGCTTCGAGGATTGTTCTGCCGGGAAGAATTTCAGATGCCATAGCAGCTGAATGAGTCATACCTGAACAACCGATTGTTTCAACGAGAGCTTCCTGAATAACGCCCTCTTTAACGTTAAGAGTAAGCTTGCAAGTACCCTGCTGGGGAGCACACCAACCGATACCGTGAGTAAAGCCTGAAATATCTTTGATTTCTTTTGCCTTAACCCACTTTGCCTCCTCAGGAATAGGAGCAGCACCGTGAGCAGCACCCTGTGCGATAGGGCACATTGTTTCAACTTCATGTGAATACTTCATTAATTTTGACTCCTTTCGGAATGTTATTTTTACCGCATATTATTTTATTACATATTGACCGCTAAGTCAAGTAAAAGATTGACATCGAATTAACAAAATACATATGTAAATATCGACAAATTTATTAATTTTATATAAAGCTCTTGCATTTTTCGACTTTGATTATATAATAATATATTGGTTATTTTTTGTTTATTTCTATATGTAATGAATATATTTTAATAAAACTATATTTTCGAGAGGGTTAAAATGGTCTTTTCCAATCTTTTATTTGTATACGCATTTTTGCCGTTATGCATGCTCTTTTATATATTCCCTAAAAGCACAACAGCTAAAAATATTGTACTTCTTATTTTCTCTTTGATTTTTTACACTTGGGGCGAGCCCGTATACGTTTTACTTCTTATACTGATGACCTTTTTTGTTTGGATTTTTGCTATTCTGATTGAAAAAGCCCAGACAAAAAAAATCAAAAAGCTATTTCTGCTTTTAGCTTGTGTTGT
>JAZQZU010000027.1:0-10305 GCA_045634165.1 Acutalibacteraceae bacterium | reverse complement strand
AAGAATCCGTACAGTGCGGGGATGTTTTTGTTTGGGTGTGTGCACTTGTGGGGAAAAAGCAAATCATAAAATAGTTGATCCGGACGCTAAAAGCGGTACAACGTATTACTATACAATCAAGGCAAAAAATGAGGGCGGTTTTAGTACCTATAATAAAAAGGGATTTAAAATAAAGTACGTTAAAGCACCAAAACTTACGAAAATCGCAAATGAAAATGGTGTTAAAATCACTTGGAATAAGGTGAGCGGTGTTGACGGTTATTATGTTTATAGAGCTAATGTGAAGGGTAACGGTGATTTGGCGTGGAAGAAAATTGCTACTTTAAAACAGTCTGCCCAATCCTACCTTGATAAAACGGCTAAATCAGGCAACAGATATGTCTATATGATAAAATCATACGATGGTAGTGTACTTTCTTGGGGTAACACTCTCGAAATTATTTGCCTTGCAACACCCAAGCTTACGTCTGTAAAAAATGAAAAAGACGGTGTTCATATTAGTTGGAATAAGGTTTCAGGTACACAGAAATATATTGTTTACCGCAAAACCGACAAATCAAGTTGGACTCGTCTCGGCACAACTGTTGACAGTTCATTTATAGATTCTACCGCTAAGAATGGTACTATGTATTATTATACCGTTAAAGCACAGGCGGATTACTATGATGATGCGTATAATAAAATTACTTGTTATAGTGCTTATAATAAAACAGGTCTTAAAATCAAGCATATCTCTGCACCCGCACTTACTAAGATTTCCAATGAAGCAGATGGTATAAGAGTTTATTGGAACAAAGTATCGGGAGCGGATGGTTACTATGTATACAGAAGAATAACGGGTACTGCTTCTTGGACAAGAATCGCAACAATAAACAAGAATTCAACAACTTCCTATAAGGATAAAACCGCACTTTCAGCTAAGCGGTATGACTACACCGTAAAAGCCTACGACAATAAAATGGCATCGGGCTGTCACTCGTTATTGAGAGCTTACCGTCTTAGTGTTCCGTCGCTAAAATCCGTTAAAGCTAAGCAGGCGGGTGTAACTGTAACCTGGTCGGAGGTTAAAAATGCAGATGGATATTATGTTTACAGAAAAACCGGAAATAGCGCTTGGGAACGTATAGGCACAGTAAATAACCCCAAAATCCTTAAATTTACTGACAATACTACCCAAAAAGGAAAGACATATTCATATACCGTAAGAGCTTTTAAGGGCAATGACAGAAGCTACTACAATACAAAAGGACTTATGGTTGTATTTTAAAGCATTAATTGAATTTGGACGGAATGAAATATGTTTATATTTTGGTGCATTTATGATATGTTTTTATTAAAAGAGAAATGTTTATGAAAAGATTTCTTTTATTACATTAGCAGTATTGGTAGAATATTAACAAACTAAACTAAAAAAGAACTCTCGCCACCGCGAGAGTTCTTTTTGTTAATTCTGTTTCCTAACAATTCTGTATTCGTCATCCGCCCTGAAGTAGGGACAGGCATCGTTGGATGAGGTTAAAAATTTAAGGTATTCGTCCTCATCAAGCTCAATATCGCAAAAATATTCTTCAAGGTCCTCGTCGTATCTGTAATTTTCACACATATCACACATTGCCATAGTCAGTACCTCATTTATGATATTTTCCGTTATTGTTTATCTGAAATGCTCTGTAAATCTGTTCAAGAAGCATAACCCTCATTAACTGGTGGGGGAAAGTCATAGGTGAGAAAGAGAGTCTGCAATCGGAGAACTTTTTGATTTCGGGTGAAAGACCGAATGAACTGCCTATTATAAAAACAATACTGCTTTTGCCGTTAAGGGTAATATCCTTAATTGTTTCGGCTAATTGTTCGCTTGATTTCTCTTTACCCTCAACGCAGAGGGTGAAAACGTAGCTTCCGTTTGGGATTTTCTTTTTGATTTCCTCCGCTTCTTTGGTAAGGGCGTTGTCGATTTCTGTCTGTGAAGGGGAGTCGGATAATCTTACGGGGTTAAGCTCAACAATATCAAGTTTGCCGTAGGCGGATATTCTTTTTGAATATTCGTCGACTGCTTCTCTCAGATATTTTTCCTTAAGTTTTCCCAAAGCTATAATTGTAATGTTCATTATTCCAATCCTAAATAGGGAGCAGGGTTAAGCCTGTTACCGTTTAATCTTACTTCAAAGTGAAGGTGTGCACCGAATGAATAACCTGTGTTACCAACGCGACCAACGGTCTGACCTTTCTGTACGTAGTCACCGGCACTTACCATAAGTGAGTTGTCAAGCATATGGGCGTAAAGAGTTTCAACTCCGTTGCCGTGGTCGATTTTCACGTAGTTACCGTAACCGCCTGTGCTCCAACCTGCCTCTGTAACAGTACCTGCGGCACCTGCAACAACAAGTGCACCCGAAGCGTTAGCACCTGAAATATCAATACCTCTGTGGTAGCCGAGACTTCTGTGACCATAGGGTGAAGTAACGGTGTAAAGGTTAACAACGGGCCAACAGAATATACCGGTTGTCTGGTAAACCGTGTACGAACCCATTGAAAGGCTTTCGGCACGTATACCGCGTTCCACAATCTGTGTTACGGGCTGTGTCAAAGAAACGCTCATAAGGGGCTCGGAGAGAACCTTTTTATCACCGATATATGTAACAAGGTCTATGGCATATTCTGTGCCGTTCTGACCTGTTCTTCGTACTCTTGTGTCACCTACGAAAAGCTTGTTTGTCTGTATTTCAACAGTTTCAAATTCTGTGTAGTTGATGTTTTCCTGACACTCTGTATGCCTTACAGTAAGGGTGTCGGGAGCGTTTAAAACTGATTTAAACTTTTCATTTGAATAAATATTTTTGTTGTCGGCGGAGTAGTAGGCTTGTTTTACAGTAATACTTTCGGAGAATGAAACCGCAGCATCGGGATAAACCTTATTTGCCAACTCCAACATTTCGTTAACGGTTTGCTGTATAACCGTACTGTCCTTAACCGCACAAAGCAACTCACCGTCAATGTAAACCTCGTTTACGGGAGTAAGGTTTTCTCCGTATTTTTCTATAATAAACTTTACAAGGAGATCCGCAGAGCGAACGTTATACGCATCGGTGCGTTTCTCTTTACTTTGGATGTCTGGGGCGTTTTCTTCACCGAGGGTCTGTGTGGCGTGTTTTTTAACCGAATCTGCCGCCTTTTGTGAGGGGGCATAGCCTATGGTTTCACCGTCAACAATAACCGCAACGGCCTTTACCTTGTTACTGTTCTGGTACGCAACGAAAACGCTTGTACCAATAACCGCCGCAACAAGCAAAAATACAACCGTACGTTTAAAGAAAACCTTGGCAGAGGAGAAGGAAGCCTTGTTGAAATGGAAAAGCTTTTTAAATGCACCGAAGATTTTTTTGAAAAATCCACCGATGATTTTACCCGTCACAAGACCAAGATTATATATGCAATTGTAAAAGAAATTAAATAAACTTTCCATAATACACACTCTTTTAAAACATATACACTAACTATACCACAAATTTGTTTCATTAACAAGAGAAAATTAATGAACAAACTATAAAAAATACAGTCTTGCGTATTTGCAAGACTGTAAAATAATTATTTTTTATTACCGCCGAAAATGTCGGACTCAATATAATCAACACCGAATGCACGACAGTAATTGACTGTGAAAATATCGTTGGCAGTCCATGCACCAACCTTAAGACCGCGAGAGTGGAAGTCGTTCATCATCTTTTTGGAAAGGGTTTTGTAATCAACGTCAATATCAAAGCCGTATTCAAGGCACTTGGTGTAATCCATACCCTTGCCGTAGGTGAGCATAATCTGCAAATCGGGGAAAGCTTCGTGAGCCTTAACAAGGTTTTCAAATTCAAAAGACTGCAATGAGCACATTTTAAGGTCATAAACTTCAGATGCCAGAGTAAATACGTCGTGAATCTGCTCGTCTGTATATTCGCCCTTAAGCTCAATAAAGCAGATAAGATTATTATCACGGCAGATTTCAAGATATCTTTCAAAGGTGCAGATATAAACATCCTCTTTAACCTTGTCGGTTTTAATGGGCTTTGCAACAAGCTCTGCGTAAGTGGAGTCTGCAACCATAAGGCTTGTGCCGTCTTTGTATTCAACATCATCATTGTGGTTTGCTACAAAAACACCGTCTTTGGTGATTCTGATATCGGTTTCTATACCGCCCGAGCCGTTTTTGACTGCGCCGAGGAAAGCGGGTTCTGTGTTGTCGGGATATTTGGAACTGTATCCGCGGTGGGCTATCATACAAATATCCTTATGTATATGCTTATTTACCGCAAAAGCGGCAGCAACTGCACCTGCTACACCTGCAATACCTGCGGCAGCAACTGCAAAGGGTTTTAAATTCTTAGCCATAATAAACACTTCCTAAAGTCATATTGTTTCAATTTTATATCTTTTACAACTTAATGTCAATAACACAAAATATTTTAAAATTTATTGTTTATTTTAATAAAGTGTGATATTATATTATTAATTATGTTAAATTGTGGTTAGTATGCCTTGATTCAGACGGAGATGTTATGGATTTTAAAAATACATTTGACGAATATTACAGAACTTATGCGGCAATTGACCTTGATGCCATTGCCCACAATCTGACTGAACTTAAAAAGAAAATAAAAAAAGGCGTTCTTTCCCTTGCCATAGTTAAGGCGGATGCTTACGGTCACGGTGCTGTAGGTGTTGCCAAAGCCATACAGGATGACGTTGATTACTTCGGTATTGCGGAACTTGGGGAAGCGGTTGAATTGCGTGAAGCAGGGGTTAATAAACCCATACTTGTGCTTTCATACACTTCACCATATCAGTACGAAACTTTGGTGAAGCACGAGCTTACTCAGACGATTTTTAACTATGACGATGCGGTAGCCCTTTCTCAGGCGGCGGTTAAGCTCAATAAAATAGCAAGGGTTCACATTGCAGTTGATACGGGTATGTCACGTATAGGCTTCTTCTGTAATGCCGAAAGCGTCGAAACCGTTAAGCGTATCAATGATTTACCCAATATTTATATTGAGGGTATTTTCAGTCATTATGCCTGTGCGGACTGTGTTGAGAGGGAAACCACCAATAAACAGACACAGGTTTTCAAAGATTTTATTACTCAGCTTGAAAACCGCGGAATGTATATACCCATTAAGCACCTTTGTAACAGTGCGGGTATTTTAAGTGTTGACGAGCAGTTCGATATGGTGCGCCTTGGTATCGTTATGTACGGTCTTTATCCCGATGAGTGCGTAAATGACGGAAGTATCAATTTAAAACCTGCTATGAAAATAGTAAGTCACGTTTCCCATGTTAAGGAAGTACCTGAAGGTAGCGGTGTAAGTTACGGTCACACCTATTTTACAGACAAACCCACACGCATCGCTACAGTTTGTATCGGCTATGCGGACGGTTATTCCCGAAGCCTTTCCAACAAGGGTAGGGTACTTATAAACGGTGAGTATGCCCCCGTAATCGGCAGAGTATGTATGGATCAGTTAATGGTTGATGTTACGTCTCTTTCCTCGGTTGAAGTAGGGGACGAGGTAGTCGTTCTCGGTACTGATGGCGATAACTCCATAACCGCTGAGGATATTGCAAAGCTTACGGACACAATCAACTACGAGGTTGTGTGTCAGTTCCAGAAACGTGTTACAATTCTTCATTATAAAAATAATGAGAGAGTAAGGTGATTTTTTTGAAAAATCAGGATATAAATATCCGCGACCCCTTTGTGGTAGTGGTTGACGGTAAATATTATATGTACGGTACAAGAGCCGCTAAATTCGGTTATGGGACGGGCGGTTTTGACGTGTATGTCAGTACTGACCTTGAAAACTGGTCCGGACCTAAAGAGGTTTTTTCATCCGTGAAATACGATATGAACACCCAAGTGAACTGGGCTCCCGAGGTTCATTTTTACAAAGGTTCATATTATATGCTTGCAACCTTTACAAAGCCAAACGGCTTGAGAGGTACATATATTCTTAAGAGTGATACACCCGATGGTGATTTTGCCCCTCTTTCAGAGGGTGCGGTTACTCCTTGGGAATGGGAGTGCCTTGACGGTACTTTGCATTTTGAAAACGACAAAGTTTACTGTGTTTTCTGCCACGAGCATACACAGATTCTTGACGGCACAATCTGTCGCGTTGAGTTAAGCGACGATTTAACCCACCCCATAAGTGAACCTGTTGAGCTTTTTGCCGCAAGTTCATTCCTAAAAAGGGAAGCAACGGAGGATGACCACAACGTTACTGACGGTCCCTATCTTTACAGAAAAGCCGACGGCAAACTGCTTATGATATGGTCAACCTGTTACAATGGTTACAGGCAATGCGTTGCAACATCCGATAATGGTTCTGTTTGCGGTAATTGGTCGCACCTTCCCACTCTTTTTGACGATGACGGTGGTCACGGAATGTTGTTCAGAGACTTGGATGGCAAGTTAAGGCTTACTTTACATTGTCCCAATATAAGCTTACAGGAGAAACCTGCTTTCTTCTTTGTTGAGGAAACAGAAAATTCACTTAAGATAGTAAAATAATTTTGCGGAGGTATAACCGTGCAGAGAATTCTGGCATTCTTTAAAAGTTACATAGATGTTATTTCCCTTATTTTAAGAGAGCATAAAGAGAATTTAACACAAGTTTTTAAACTCTCTGTTGCCGATCTCAAAAAGACTTATACAGGCTCCGCTTTAGGTTGGGCGTGGGCGGTTATAAAACCTGTGTTTACCTTGTTTGTATATTGGTTTGCTATTGCAATAGGCTTAAGAAGTGGCGATAGTAGTAGTGGATATCCCTTTATACTGTGGTTAATGTCGGGTATGGTCGCCTGGTTTTATATGACCGAAATTATTACAGGTGGTACTGTTTGCATAAGAAGATACAGTTACCTTGTTACAAAAATGAAGTATCCTATAACCACCATACCCACATTTACAGGACTTTCACATTTATATGTGCATTTTGTTCTTGTGGCGGTTGTAATCGCAGTTTTCTGGATTATGGGTTATGCCCCGACTGTTTATCTGGTTCAGTTGCCGGTATACACTTTGTTGATGTTCTTGTTTTTTAATGCCTGGTCCTTATTTGCGGGTCTGATTTCTGCAATAAGCAAGGACTTTGCAAACCTTGTAAAATCACTTAATATAGGTGTTTTCTGGCTTTCAGGTATCCTTTGGAATATTGATAATGTTGCGGATAATAAATTTCTTGATATTGTTATGAAAATAAATCCTGTAACGTTTATTTGCTATGGTTACAGAAATTGTTTTGTTAATCAGAAATGGTTTTTTGAAGAACCCGAACAATTGGTTGCTTTTCTTGGTTGGTACGCATTGCTTGGGGTTATGTCGCTCTGGGCATACAAAAAATTAAGAAAAGAAATACCTGATGTTTTGTGATTCGGGGGTGTAATAATGAGTGAAACCGTAATTAAATTTGATAGTGTAACAAAAAAATACAAGCTTTATTCAAACACCAGAAAACGTCTTTTGGGCATATTCTTTAAAGGCATAAAATATAAAGAGAAAAATGCCGTTGATAATATGAGTTTTGAAATAAAACGAGGTGAATCCGTTGCCCTTTTTGGTAAAAACGGTGCGGGTAAATCAACGGTGCTTAAGATGATAACGGGGGTTGTATTCCCCACCTGTGGTGATATTCTGGTAAATGGCAGGGTAAGTGCCTTGCTTGAACTTAGCAGTGGCTTTGACCAGGAGTTTACAGGTAGAGAGAACATTTACCTTAAGGGTCACATTCTCGGACTTTCTGAAGATGAGATAAAAGCCTTAGAAGATACGATTATCGAGTTTTCTGAATTAGGCGATTATATCGACCAACCTGTAAGGACTTATTCAAGCGGTATGAAATCACGTCTTGGTTTTGCTATAAACGTTAATATCAAGCCTGAAATTCTTATTGTTGACGAAGCGCTCAGCGTTGGTGATAACGCATTCAAGCAAAAATGTCAGAAAACCGTTAATGAGATTATTGAAAAGGATAACGTAACACTTCTTTTCGTTACTCATCAGACCGCCGTTGCCGAAGAATTCTGTAAACGCGGTATAGTAATGAAAAACGGTAAAATCATATTTGATGGACCCGTTAAAGAGGCTTCTCAATATTACAAAACAAAATACAATCCACCAAAAAAGAAATAAAAAAATTAAGTTCCGTTCACCAAAAATGAACGGAACTTTTTGTTTCGGGTAATTTATTTAATTACGATATCTGCATAAATGGGGTAGTGGTCGGAAACGAATCTGCCGTCAATACCCTCGGTAACAACTCTGTATGAAACTGTATCAAAGTTATTGTTTACCATAACATAGTCAATAACGTCATCCGAATGTTTTTCGGGTTTTGTATCGTGGTATGTACAGTAATCCATTGAGTCGGTGGTATCAAATTTAGTATCGCGAAGAATTTTTGAATTCACAAACTGTTTGTAGTTATCGCTGCCCTGTTTTACATTCATATCAGCGGTAAATACAACGGGTAAATCTGCATATTCAGAAGCCTTGTCAAGAATAAGGTCAACACTGTTTTTTCTTGCGGTGATACCTATGTGGTCAAAGTGACTGTTAAGGTGAACGTATTTTTCGCCTGTGGTTTTGTTTTCAAGAACAACCCATGTACAAACACGTCTGCAAGCCGCATCCCAACCAAAGGAAACCTTGTCGGGAGTTTCTGAAAGCCAGAATGTACCACTGTCAACGGCAGTGTATTTATCTTTTAAATAAAATACTGCTGAATATTCTCCTTCGTTGTCGCCGTCGTCACGACCAACACCAACGTAAGCATATTTGTCACCTACGGTTTCATCGAGAGCCGCCATCCATTCGGGTGTGGCTTCCTGAACACCGATGGAGTCTGCTTCACTTTCGAGCATTGTCTGTGAAACAATACCGATACGGTCTTCCCATGTGTCTGAGCCAACATTGGTGCAACGGATATTAAATGACATTATACGCATAACGCTTTCCTCCTTGGCTTCAAAGCCTTGAATAACTGTTGTGTCGGGTTTACTCTGAGCAATACCGAATATTGATGACAATAAAGTAAAAAATGCCATAAGAATCGCTCCTAAGCCCGATATTAATGAACCTGACATTATTAATCAACTCCTTAAACAATATAATACCATATTATAACAATTAGTCAATAAAAAACCCGATGATTTCTCATCGGGTTTTTAGTTTGTTTAGTTATGCTTCTTACCGAACTTTCTCTGGAAGAACTTGATGATTTCAACAATGGGAATAATAAGGAATGCAAGACCCAGTGAAATGAAGTAAGCGTCCCAGGGAAGGGGTTCAAAGTGGAAGATATTAGCAATAAAGGGAACCTGAACAACAAGAGTTGTAAGAAGGAATGAACCTATCATCGCACCATAGAGTGCAATGTTGTGGTGACCCTTGAATACCATACCAACTGCGGAACCGCGTTGTGAACGCATATTGAATGAATGGAAGATTTCACACATAGCCATGGTGAAGAATGCCATTGTCATACCTTCGGTATTGTCCTCAAAACCGCTTAATACAAGGTGACCTGTGTCAAGGAATTCACCGATATAGAAAGCAATAATTGTAAGAATACTTACGAGTATACCCTGATATGCACAGTCAATACCTAAGCCACCTGCGAAGATACCATCGTTTTTGCTTCTGGGTTTTCTTCTCATAATGTCGGATTCAGGCTTCTCAAGACCGAGTGCAAGAGCGGGAATACTGTCTGTAACAAGGTTGATGAAAAGAAGGTGGGAGGGCATAAGAATTGTGAAGTTCATAATTGTTGAATAGAAAATTGAAAGAACTTCTGAAAGGTTTGAACCGAGAAGGAACTGAATAGCCTTACGGATGTTGTCGTAAATTCTTCTGCCTTCGCCTACTGCGGAAACGATTGTTGCGAAGTTATCGTCTGTAAGAACCATATCTGCAACGTTCTTAGTAACGTCGGTACCTGTAATACCCATACCGACACCGATGTCCGCACTCTTGATAGAGGGAGCGTCGTTAACACCGTCACCTGTCATAGCGGTAACGTAGCCTTTAGCCTTCCATGCGTTAACGATTCTTGTTTTGTGTTCGGGCTGAACACGAGCGTAAACAAATACATTTTCAACGATTTTTTCAAATTCTTCGTCGGAGTATTTGTCAATATCCGCACCCATCATAGCCTGTGAGTCATCTGTAAGAATACCAAGCTCGCGGGCAATAGCCTTAGCGGTGTTGATATGGTCACCTGTAATCATAATTGGCTTGATACCTGCGCCACGGCATTCAAC
>JAZQZU010000026.1:0-22755 GCA_045634165.1 Acutalibacteraceae bacterium | reverse complement strand
ACGACCGAAACCGTTAATTGCAACTTTAACTGACATTTGAATTACCTCCAAATATTTTAATTAGTTTTATGTTTAACCTATAACATTTTACCACAAAAAGGAATAAATGCAAGAACTTTCAGATAATTTTAACTTGTATTTTCAAGTTTTGTCATATTGTCAAAAAAATATTCGTTAATGAAGTGAAAAATGGGTTAAATTTCAATAAATTTTACTTATTTACAACATTTATGGGCGTTCCGTTAAGATAGGCTTTGATGTTTTCCTCAAGAATACCCATAAGACGAAGTCTTGTTTCATAGGCTGCCCAGGCAATATGGGGTGTTATAAGGCAGTTGGGCGCAGCAAGAAGGGGGTTGTCTTCTTTAGGTGGTTCTGTTGAAAGAACGTCTGTACCGTAACCTGCAAGAGTGCCATTTTTCAAAGCATCAGCGACGTCTTTTTCATTTGCAACAGGACCACGCGCGGTGTTAATGATATATGACCCCTTTTTCATTTTAACTATAAAATCGGAATTAATAAGTCCTGAAGTATCTGGTGTAAGGGGACAGTGAACCGTAATGAAATCGGAAGTACTGATTACTGTATCAATATCCGTGAATTCAACGTGGGAGAATCCTTCTTTCTTACCGGAGGGAGTGTAGCAAAGCACCTTCATTCCGAAAGCAGCGGCTATCTGTGAAACTCTTGCTCCGATTTTACCAAAACCGATTATACCAAGGGTCTTACCATCAAGCTCGTAAAGAGGGGAGTTCCAGTAGCAAAAATCCTTGCATTTTGACCAGGTACCACTTTTTACGTCGGCAGTATACTCGCTTACCTTGTTTATTAGTTCAAGAATATAGGCGAACACCATTTGTGCTACGGCGTTTGTAGAATATGCAGGGATGTTTGAGACAGGAATTCCTCTTTCCTTTAATGCTTCGCAATCCAACTGATTATAACCCGTAGCAAGGGTAGCAACGAATTTAAGGTTGGGCAAGTTCTTTAAAAGTTCACGGGTAATAGCAACCTTGTTTACTATAAGTATATCTGCCTCTTTGCCACGTTCAATTATTTCGTCGGGAGTGGTTCTGGGGTAAACAATTAAATCCACTAAATTTTCAATAGGTTCCCAGGAAATATCACCGGGGTTTTCTGTGTAGCCGTCAAGAATTACGGCTTTGAGTTTTTTATTCATAATATCACCAAGTTTATTATACACAATAGTACGTATACTTTCAATAATACTTTTTATAATTTTATGGAAGGTCTTACTTGACCTAAAAGAAATATTGGTATAAAATAAATAGTTAGAACGAGGTGACGTTTTGCGTAAAAATGACTTTCGTGAAGTGAATAAAAAAAACTTTATAATCAGGCACTCCGCGAAATTCTGTTTCGCTCTGGCGTTGCTATTAATTTTTGCTTCATATATCATTACTTTTCCCACGGTTCAGAGGAGTCTTGCGGCAATAAATGCCGAGTTTGTAAATCTCGAAAATTTTATTGCGGGTTTCAATGATTTGATAGCATTTATCATTATAATGTTACTTTTCTTATTTAAAAGTTTTGTGCCCGTTATACCATTTTCAGTTTTGTTTATCAGTAGTGGTATGGTTTTTCCGGCTCCTGTTTCGGTTTTTGTAAATGCTCTGGGTTTTGCTTTGCTTGTAAGTACAAAGTTCTTATGGGGAAGGCGCTTCGGTGCAAGTAGGAGTGTGAAGGTTCTCAAAAACTACGAACAGGTTTCAAAATTTATGGATTTTAACGGTACGGGTAATAAATGGATGCTTGTTTTACTGCGGTTTATTCCTTTTATACCTTTGGGTATGGTGAGCCGTGCTTACGGAACTACCGAAATTAAAACCTTACCCTATGTGGGACTGTCAGTTCTGGGTTTTTTACCCCGACTTGTATTGTGGAGCGTTGTAGGTATCAATATCTTTGACCCCTTTACACCATCTTTCATAATTCCTATAATTATATTATTGGTTGTAAGTGGCATTGCCATTTTAGTTTATAACACTTTGTCAGAATAATCCGAAAGGAATTTTAATATGAAAAAGAATTTAATTAAAACTTCCGAGTTTCTTGAAAGACTTTCCGTTGTTTACGGTGATGAAGCAAGTGCTCAACAGGAAAGATTTTTTAACCTTGCCGAAACCTTTGAAAAGGATTTTGAGTGTGAGGCAGATTTAAGATTTTTCTCTGCACCCGGCAGAACTGAGGTGGGCGGTAACCATACTGACCACAACAATGGTAAGGTTCTTGCGGCGGCTATTAACCTTGATGCAATTGCGGCAGTTGAAGCACGTGATGATGGTGTTATCTGCGTTAATTCTCAGGGCTATACTCCCATTACAGTTGATACTGCAAATCTTGAAATTGTTGAAGAGGAAGCGGGTAAATCCGATGCTCTTATAAGAGGTGTATGTGCCAGATTTAATGAACTTGGATACAAATACGGTGGATTTAATGCAAGTGTTACATCCCGTGTTCTTTCAGGTTCAGGCCTTTCTTCTTCTGCTGCTTACGAGGTTCTTATTGGTACAATTCTCAATTACCTTTATAACGACGGCAAAATCAGTGCTGTTGAAATTGCTCAGATTTCTCAGTACGCAGAAAATGTTTACTTTAAAAAGCCCTGTGGTCTTATGGACCAGACCGCTTGTTCTGTTGGCGGTTTCGTAAAAATCGACTTTGAGGATACCAGTGCACCTGTTATAGAAAAGGTTGATTTTGACATTGCTAAACACGGCTACAACCTTTGTATTGTTGACACAGGCGGAAACCACGCAGATCTTACAGGTGATTATGCGGCTATCCGTCTTGAAATGAACTCAGTTGCCGAGTTCTTTGGTAAAAATGTTCTTCGTCAGGTTGAAGAGTGTGATGTTTTTGCAAATATCGGTGCTATTCGTGAAAAAACAGGCGACAGAGCTATTGAACGTGCAATTCATTTTTACAATGAAAACAAACGTGTTGAAAGACTTTCTGCTGCTTTATCCGAGGGTGATTTTGAGGAGTTTAAAAATACAATTATCGAAAGCGGTAAATCATCTTATATGTACAACCAGAACTGCTTTACATTGTCAAATCCTGATGAGCAGCCTGTTGCACTTGCTTTATGCGTAGCAGAAGAACTTCTTAAGGGTAAGGGTGCTTACCGTGTTCACGGTGGTGGTTTTGCAGGTACAATTCAGGCGTTTGTGCCCGTAGAGGAAACAGACGCATTCGTTAAGACTATGAGTAGTTTCTTGGGTGAAAATTCCTGTTACATACTTAAAGTAAGAAGCTACGGCGGCTGTGAAATATGATTAAAAAAGTAACGGATAATATAAATTTAAGCGGCGTTTCATCGCCGCTTTTACCGTTAATATACTGTGATTTCAACTTCAACTCAGGGGATGTAGAAGGCGTTTATTTCCATTACAATGAAAATAACGAATTATCCTCGGTTTATTCATTGAAAAATGGCTGTATCACTTTTGCAAAGGTACGGGATACTGATTTTTCCGAAGCATCAATGTTTTTTGAGTTTTTAGGGGTCAGTGATGTTTTATCGGATTATCCCTTGGACGAGACTTTTAAAAGCTTACCGTTGCTTGAAATAACCTCCAAAAGTGATAAAATTTCTGATGTTGAAGTTTTAACCGAACAATCAAAATTCAGTGAGTATCTTGATGTTTATAACCTTTTAAATGATAGCGATGGCAATTTTTCAAGGTGGTACGGAAACTTTTCAAAAAAAATAAACTCACAGGCTGCCTGTGGAGTTTATAAAATTATTGATGATTCAGTTGTGAGTACAGCTACCGCAACGGCAATTTATGCTAATAAAGCGGTGATATCTGGGGTTTTTACCGACCCTTCATATCGTGGTAGAGGATATGCCGCCGAATGTGTAAAGGCACTTATAAATCAACTTTATAAACAAAACGTTGATAAAATTTATCTATGGTGTGAAGAAAATAAAATACCATTTTATGAAAAAATGGGCTTTAATTTAAGTAGTGAAATATATTTGAGAAAGGTATAAGGGAAATGTCTTTTTTTAATGTAAGCAATGAGCTTCAGGCTTTGTCTGAAAAGGCTATGCTCAAGTGTGAAGCGAAGTTTCGGGAAATTGATAAAATTACCGAATATAATCAACAAAAGGTTCTTAAAGCTTTTATAAATAACGGTGTAAGTGAATCCCACTTCAGTGTTTCAACAGGCTACGGTTATGGTGACAGGGGCAGAGAAGTCCTTGATGAATTAACCGCCGAGATTTTCGGTGCAGAGGATGCTATTATCCGTCATAGCTTTGCAAGTGGTACTCATACACTTTGTGTCATGCTTTTCGGTGTGTTGCGTCCCGGTGACAAGGTTCTTTGTGCAACGGGTACACCTTACGACACAATCCATTCTGTAATCGGTTTAACAGGTGAGGGGATGGGTTCACTTAAGGATTTCGGCGTAACGTTTGATATTGTTGAGTTACTTGAAGATGGCACCGTTGACTATGAAAACGTGAAAAAAGAACTTTCTAAGACAGAATATAAGGCAGTTTATGTTCAGCGTTCACGCGGTTACAGTATGAGACCCACTCTTACTTCTGCAGAAATCAAAAACATTGTTGATATAGTTAAGGGTAACAGCAAGGCAATAGTTATGCTTGATAACTGCTATGGTGAGTTTACAGAGTATGAAGACCCATCAAGTCTTGGTGTTGACCTTTTTGCAGGTTCTCTTATTAAAAACCCCGGTGGCGGTATAGCAAAATGCGGTGGCTACATAGCGGGTAAAAAAGACCTTGTTGAGCTTTGTTCATACAGAATGACTACGCCCGGTGTAGGTCGCGAGGTAGGTGCAACCCTCGGTAATAATCGCGACATTTTTATGGGACTTTTCAATGCACCCCACGTTACAGGCGAAGCACTTAAAGTTGCGGTATTTACTGCGGCACTTTTTGAGGAAATGGGCTACGAGGTTTCACCACAGAGTGATGAAAAGCGTGCAGATATAATTCAGAGCATTAAACTTGGTAATCGTGAAAAACTTGTTGCCTTCTGTCAGGGGCTACAGAGCGGTTCTGTTGTTGATAGTTACGTTGTACCCGAGCCTTGGGCAATGCCCGGTTACGATTCTGACGTTATTATGGCTGCAGGTGCATTTACCAACGGTTCATCGATTGAATTATCGGCCGACGCACCCTTAAGAGAGCCCTTTGCCGTATGGCTCCAGGGTGGACTTAACTTCCATAGTGCAAAAATCGGTGTGCTTTTAGGTGCACAACGTGTTCTTGATATAAAGTAAATTATCTGTTTTGTTTTCAAGTAGTTTTTGATAACTTTTTCCTGTTAGGATAAACTACTTCTTTTGCAAGACAATTTATTGCAAAAAGGTTTGGTATAGCCATAAGTCCGTTGCATATATCAGCAAAACTCCATATAAGCTTCGGTGAATTTATACCGCCTACAAATGCAAGTGCTATATATAGAATTCTGTAAAAACTAATATATTTTTTTCCGAACAGGTATTCGAAACTTTTTTCACCATAAAAGGAGCATCCCACAAGGGACATAAAGGCAAATACGGCGGTGAGAACACCTATACCGCCCTTACCTATAAAACCGGCGGCAGAATAAGCCTCTGCAGAAAGTCCGGCACCGAAAAGGTTGTTCTGGTTGTAGTTGGTTGCTATAAGCATTACTATTGCAGTTAAACTGCACATAAGTATTGTGTCAATAAAAACCTCGAGCATTGCCCAGGTACCTTGGGTTTCGCCATTTTTGTCTTTTGCTTGTGCGTGAATTAAGGTTGAAGAACCAAGACCTGCTTCGTTTGAAAATACGCCGCGAGATATTCCGTATCTTGCGGCTTTATATATACCAAAACCGCCTACGGCTCTTATTGTGAAAGCCTCGGATACAATTAATTTTAAACAAGGGATTATTTCAGTTTTGTATTTTACGAGTATTATACCCGAAAGAACAAAATAGAAAATACACATCAAAGGAACAATAATGGTCTGTACCTTTGCAATGCGGTCCAAACCACCAAAGATTATAATTAAACACAATACGGAACAAACAACCGCAACAATAACAGAGGATATGCCCAGACTACTGTTAAGGGCGTCCGAAATAGAGTTGCTCTGTGTCATATTGCCCATGCCAAGCGTTGAAATAAGACAGAAGAATGCGTAAACCTTAGCAAGATTTTTCATTTTTAGTCCATTCTCAATGTAAGAAAAAGCACCGATTACTTTTTCGTTAGAATATTTAATACCAAGATAGTTTTCTGAATATGCGGTCATCATACTGAAAAAAGCGGATATTATCATCCAGAAAACCGTACCGGGACCACCTGAGTATAAAGCAGTGGCAACACCTACAATATTTCCCGTGCCAATGCACGCACCCAAAACAGAGCAAAAGGCGGAAAATTGTGAAATGCCACTTTCGTTATTATCTTTTTTAAACATAGACCCCAAGGTGGTTTTGAATATTTTAATTGGATGAAGTTGAAAAAATCTGCTTTTAAAAGTAAATCTTAAAGCGGTAAAAATAAAGAAAATGAGCATTGGTACACCCCACACCACCGAACTTACCGCATCCAGAAAATTTTGCATATTTTATTAACTCCGTTCTTTACTTTTTTCGAAAAATAAATATAATAATTGTAGTTTAAATTGCGAATGTCACTTATTAAAAGATTATTCTCAAAATCTCTTTGGAAATTCGTTGCCGAAGTAAAATTTAGTAGCTGAATAGTGCGAAATTAAATATTTCGACTAACTACAGTCGTTAATAATATATTGAATTTTTTTGAAAGATAGAAGTTTATTATGGCTAATGATTTAACTAAAGGCTCTGCGGGTAAGGTTTTGTTGAAATTTACTTTACCACTTTTTATAAGTGTGGTTTTTCAACAGATGTACAGTATTGCCGACAGTATGATTGCAGGTAAATTTGCAGGGGAGGATGCCCTTGCCGCAGTTGGTGCATCATACCCCATTACAAATATTTTTAATGCAGTAGCAATCGGTTGTAATATCGGTTGCAGTGTTGTTATATCCCAATTTTTCGGTGCAAAAGAATATAAAAAGGTTAAAACTGCAGCATCAACATCACTCATCGCAGGTTTTGTTTTAAGTGTGTTGTTAGCACTTTTAGGTATAGGTTTTACACCTTTACTTATGAAAGCGGTCGATACTCCTCAAAACATTTTTAGCGAATCAGCTTTGTATCTTGAAATATATATAGGTGGATTTGTTTTTCTGTTCCTTTATAACATTGCAAACGGTATTTTCACCTCTTTGGGCGATTCTAAAACACCCCTTTATTTTCTGATTTTCTCTTCCGTTTCAAATGTGGTGTTAGACTATATTTTCGTAAGATTTTTCAATATGGGAGTATCAGGTGTTGCTTGGGCAACGTTCATTGCTCAGGGTGTGGCTGGAATATTATCATTATTTACGTTGTTAAAGCATCTGAGAAAACTTGAAACAGATGGCAAAACAGTCTTATTCTCATTTAAAATACTAAAGAAAATTGCTATGATTTCCATACCTAGCGTGTTGCAGCAAAGCTTCGTTTCTGTAGGTAATGTATTTATTCAGAAATTAATAAACGGCTTCGGGTCATCTGTAATAGCAGGATATTCCGCCGCAATTAAACTTAACACGTTTACGATTAATGCCCTGTATACATTTGGTAATGGTGTGTCAGGTTTTACGGCACAGAATGTAGGTGCAGGTAAATACGATAGGTTGAAAAAAGGCTTTAAATACGGTTCACTTATGGTTATTGTAACAGGTGTTCTGTTTGCTGTTACTTACCTTACTTTCAATCGAGGGTTAATTATGGCTTTTATGGATAGCGAAGGTACACCCGAGGCGCTCAAAGCAGGTTCTGCTTTCCTTAAAACAGTTGCACCATTTTACTGTTTTATTGGTGTGAAGCTTATAGGTGATGGTGTTTTGCGTGGTACAGGCTCAATGAAGCTCTTTATGGTTGCAACATTTACAGACTTAGTATTACGAGTTGTGTTGGCATTCATCTTTGCACCCATATGGGGATACCAAGGCATATGGGTTTCATGGCCCATTGGTTGGACTACCGCAACAGTACTTTCTTTGGTTTTCTGCATTGTTGTTATAAAAAAATACCTTAAAAAATGTAAGATACGATAAATTTCTTCAAATATGTTATCTTTTTAACAAAAAATGTTTGCATTTTTTAATAATTGTGATAAAATGAAATATGTATGATATAGCATTCAAGAAAGGATGAATTTAATGGACTACAAAATGGAATTAACCCCTGAACAACTTGCCATGCTCAACGGCGAACAGGGCGAAACAATGGCAAAGGTTGTAAAGACCCTTGTTATGTATGGTGAAGCTTTCGGTGCAACAAAGATGATTCCCGTTACAGGCGAAATGGGTCACCTTGTTACAAGCTTTGGTCTTAAGGTTATGACACCTGTTTACGACCTTATGCAGCAGCTTATTGATGCAGGTCTTTCTTCAAAACAGAAATTCTCTGTTGACCCCAAGCCCGTTGACCCCAAGGTTCCCTCAAACTTTGTAAAAAACCTTGTTTTCAACAAATTTATGTACACTAAGCAGGATAGCTACGATGCTCAGCTTAGAAAGTTGGGTCTTGTAAGTGATGACGCTTATACATGTACTTGCTATATGAACGAAGTTGGTAACCTTCCTAAAAAAGGCGACATTCTTTCATGGGCAGAGTCCAGTGCGGTTGTTTACGCAAACTCTGTTCTCGGTGCTCGTTGTAACCGTAACTCAGGTATTATTGAACTTTTCGGCTCAATTGCAGGTTTTGTTCCTTACTTTGGTCTTGTAACAGATGAAGGTAGAAAAGCAACTTGGATTGTAGAAGTAAAATGTAAAAAGAAACCCGAGGCTCAGGTTCTCGGTTCTGCTATTGGTATGAAGGTTATGGAAGACGTTCCTTACGTTAAGGGTCTTACAGACTGGATCGGTACTGAACTTGATGACGATGCAAAAGCATACCTTAAAGACTTCGGTGCGGCTACCGCTTCAAATGGTGCGGTTGGTCTTTACCATATCGACGGTCTTACTCCTGAAGCAGTTGAAATGGGCGAAAGCCTTATTGCAGAGGGCGCACAGGTTTACGTTATCGACGATGCAGAACTCGAAAGAGTTAAAAATTCTTATCCCGTTATGTGGAAAAAACCTGACAAGGCTCCTCAGCTTTGCTTTGTAGGTTGTCCTCATCTTTCACTTCAGCAGCTTAAAGAATGGACCGACAATGTTTGCGAAGGTCTTAAAAAGAGCGGCAAGAAGAAAGTTACAATTCCCACAGTATTTACTGCTGCTCCCGCAGTTTGCGACGAATTCAACAAAACTGAATATGCGGCTAAACTTGCTGCAACAGGTGTAACTCTCAGTTATATTTGTCCTCTTATGTATATGAACAACCCCTTAGCTAAAATGGGAAGAGTTATTACAAACTCCAACAAACTTCGTACATACACAACATCTCGCTACTACACAAGCGAAGAAATTCTTGACATAATCACAAAGGGGGCAAAATAAGATGAAAACTTTTAAAGGTCGTCCCGTAGTACCGGGCACAGTAGAAGCAACAGCTCTCGTTTCACACGGTGGTTTCAATACTCTCGCATCTTTCCAGACTGCACTTCAGTTTGATAAACCTGAGGATAAAACTGCAAAATGTGGTGACCAGAACAACGCTGATATTTTTGAAAAACCCATGGGCGGTTCAGCACTTTGTCTTCCTCAGACAATCGGTTCTACAACCGGTGGTATGGTTCTTTATTGTGCAAAGGTTTTGGGAAAAAGCCCTGCTTGTATGCTTTTCTCAGAGCATATCGACTCACTTGCAGCAGCAGGTTGTATACTCGGTTCTGTATGGACTGATACTCCCATGCCCACAGTTGACTGTCTTGGTGAAGAATTCCTTAACACAGTTAAAACAGGCGATAAAATCAAGGTATACGAAGACGGTACCGTAGAAATTCTTTAATAAATTCGCAGATTTGCGCGTTTGTGACGCTATCAAATTTCTTTAAAGAATTAAAAAATCCGATTTTACAAATTATAAAAAACCATTTACTGCAAAAAGCAGTAAATGGTTTTTTAATCTTTTCGGTATTTATTGGGCGTTGTGCCCGTATATTTTTTAAAGATTTTTGTAAAATAGTTTACGTCAAGAATACCACAATTCTGAGCTACTTGCTGTATTTGTAGATTAGTAGATTTTAATAGCTGTTTTGCTTTTTCAGTGCGTTGTTGATTTACGTATTCAGTTAAAGGAATGCCGACCTCTTTTTTGAAAAGTGTTGAAAAATAACTTGGGTTAACACCCAAAATAACAGAAAGATTTTTCAAACTCAGGTCTGCAGTAATATCTGCATCAATGTGTAAAATAGCTTTCTGAACCAATAACGAATAGTTCTTGCGTGAATGTTTATTAACGAGACGACAATACTTTTTTATCATATAGTAAAATAGATCATCAATTTCACCAAGATTTTCTGCGGACTCGATTTTGTGTGCGAAATCTGAAGATACACTATCAATATATAGAATGTGAACTGAGCCTTTTTCTGCAGCTTTCCTCAAAAGCGTGTTAAGAATTATCATAAAGTTTTTTGCGTTGCGCATGGGATCATCCAAACGTGTTTCCAAAGCTTTGCTGGGTGTGATGTTCGAAAACAACATCTCGGCTTTGTGGTAAAGCCCTTGGGATACGGCACTCATAAGTGCGTTTTCTGTGTTATAGCGTCTTTCGAGCATCTGGATTGTCATCCAAGGGTCATCGGTTTTGTCTGTTTCTATATTTTTTGCAAAAAACGAAGTGTCCGAAATTTCAGAAATGGTTTTATTAACAATATTGAAATTTTCTAGTGTGCCGAAAAGGGTTTCGCATAAACAGTTTATAAGTGTCATTAACATAGAGTCATCGCTCAGATAGGGAATTGTAGAAAAGTAATTCATAATCTGTTTTTCGGTGCTTTTTGAAAAACCATATATTTTGGATTTTTCGGCAACACTGTCAGGTGAAATCATTCGCTTTGTATATGGTCCGATAATTAATGTTTTGTTTTTTGTGGGTAGAGGAATGAAGATATAGTTGCAGTAAAAGGGGTCAGTTATTTTATAAACAGTATTTTCTTCTGTGTTGAAACCAAATAATTTTTTGTAATCGCTTTCTAGTTTCAAAAAATCGCGGATACCCATATCAATTCTCGAAGCAAGTTCATTTTTTGATGTAATTGTTGTTTTGATTTTTGAACGTTCTGCGAAATTTATAAAAAAATCAAGTTCTTTTTTATAGTGCATAATATACCGCCTTAAAAAAATTACTATATTATCCATATTATCGTATAATTTTTACCAAAAATCAATAATTGTATAAAAATTTTACTATAAAAAGTGAAAATAATACTCACTCAAAATTACTATTTATAATAAAATGTAATTGCAGATTAGATTTGTGCGTTTTTTACAAAAAATGTCAGACAAATCTCAAAAATATATTGATAAGGAGAAAATTATGGCAAAGAAATCTAAATTAGATTCAAAAGGCTACCGTAAATTCGGTATGCGCGACAAAATAGCCTATGCCGCAGGTGACTTCGGTTGTAATATGAGCTTTGCTCTAAAGGGAACCGTTCAGACCTTCTGGCTCGTATATATGGCTATGGAAACGGGCTTGTTAGCAGGCCTTTTAATACTCGTTCAGATATGGGATGCAGTTAATGACCCGCTTATCGGTAGTATTATTGACAACGATAAGAGAAATTACAAGAGGGGCAAATTTAAAAGCTACATCCTTGTTGGTGCTATAGGTTTATTGGTTGCCGGCGCAGCTGTTTTCCTTCCTTTCCCCGGTGCAAATACTGTAGTTAAAGCTATTCTCTTCGTTCTGGGTTACATTATCTGGGATGCTTGTTACACTATTGCAAACGTTCCCTATGGCTCAATGCTTTCACTTATTACAGAGGATACTGGTGAACGTGCTCAGCTTTCAACATGGCGTTCAATCGGTTCAATGTTTGGTAACATCTTTCCCATGGTTATCCTTCCCATGATTATTTGGCAGAAGGTTACTTACGACGGCACAGGCGATTATCATACTAATCCGTTAACGAATGAGCCTTATAAAATCGGCGATGCGGTTCTTGACCCTCTTACAGGTAAACAGTTTGAAACTCTTTTAGGTGACCGTGTGTTCTTCGCAGCACTCATAATGGGTGTGCTCGGCTTTATCGCATTTATGTTTATGATAAAGACCACAACTATCCGCGTTGACGAAAATTCAGTTAAAACAAATGAAGGCGGCGGAAAGTTCAATATTATTGCAGCTTTCGGTAAATTTATGAAGAACCGCCCCGCTGTTGGTGCAACGGTTGCTGCTATGGGTATGTTCCTTGGTATGCAGTCCGCTACAACAGCAAACACAATTATGTTCGCAACTTATTTTAACAATGCATCAATGTCAGGTGTTGTTACTGCTATAGGCTTCCTTCCTATGGTTGTGTTTATTCCTTTCATTAAGCCTCTTGTTAATAAGTTCGGCAAGAAAGAAATTTCTGTAGTTGGTTCTATTGTAACTCTTGTTGGTGCAGGCATTATGATGGCGTTCCCCATGGTTGAAAATCGTGATACTGCTTTGATTGTTTACCTTGCAGGTCTTGTTCTCTTTGGTATCGGTATGGGTGTCTACACCTGCGTATCATGGGCTATGATGAGCGATGCAATCGAGTACAATGAATGGAAGTTTGGTACTCGCGAAGAAGGTACAGTTTACTCACTCCATTCCTTCTTCCGCAAGCTTGCACAGGGTATTGGTCCCTCAATCGTGTTACTTATTATGGGTGCTTTGGGTTATGATGAAAAACTCGGCACAATCGGACAAAGTTTCCAGACATCAAAAAATATGTGCTGGTTAGTTGCAGGTCTCTACCTCTTCAGTGCAGTGTTACAGTTTATCGGTATTGCAGTAATTTACAACCTTAACAAGAAAAAGGTTGATACAATGACAGCAGAACTCGAAGCAAAAAGAGACGCTGAATAAAAAAGATTAAGTGTCCGACAAATTGTCGGACACTTCTTTAAAAGGAGAAAATATTTTATGAGAAATATCATAAATATTAACAGAAAATGGGCGTTTACAAAAATGGCGGACGCTATTCCTCAGGAACTTCCTTTAAATTGGGATTTTGTTAACCTTCCCCATTCATGGAATGCTATTGACGGTCAGGATGGCGATAACGATTTCTATCGTGGTACTTGCTACTATGCTAAAAAAATCAATAAAACTGATTTACCAGAAACTGACAGATATTACCTTGAAATCAAGGGTGCGAATTCCTCTGCCACAGTTTATTTGAACGGCAAAGAGCTTGCCTCTCACGATGGTGGTTATTCCACCTGGAGAGTTGATTTAACCGATAGCCTTGAGCTTGAAAATCTTTTGGTTATTGCCGTTGATAACTCTGCAAATGAAAGAGTTTATCCTCAGTTTGCTGACTTCACCTTCTACGGTGGTCTTTACAGAGATGTTAATATTATCTGTGTTGATAACAGCCATTTTGAGCTTATGTATCATGGTGGCCCCGGACTCAAGGTTACACCCGTTGTTGAGGGCAAAGATGCAAATATTGAAATTGAAACTTGGGTTGAAAATTTTGTTGAGGGTCAGAAAATCAGATACACAATCAAATCTGATTGTGGTAAAGTTGTTGCAGAAGAAGTTACTGCAGAAACAAAAGTAAAACTTGCTATTAGTGACGTACACCTGTGGAATGGTAAAAAAGATCCCTATCTTTATACTGCTTTTGTTGAACTTGTTGATGGCGAAAACATTATTGATAATATTTCATCCCGTTTTGGTTGCCGTACGTTCGAAATCGACCCCGATAACGGTTTTATTCTTAATGGTAAAGAATATCCCTTGCGTGGTGTTTCACGTCATCAGGACCGTTGGGGCTTCGGTAATGCACTTCTTCCTGAGCACCACAAAGAAGATATGGATTTAATCTGCGAGGTTGGTGCTACAACAATCCGTCTCGCTCACTATCAGCACGACCAGTATTTCTATGACCTTTGTGACGAGCGTGGCCTTGTTATCTGGGCGGAAATTCCCTATATTTCAAAGCATATGCCCACAGGTCGTGAGAATACAATTTCACAGATGAAGGAGCTTATTATCCAGAACTATAACCATCCTTCAATTGTTGTTTGGGGACTTTCCAACGAAATTACAATGCAGGGTGATAGCGACCCCGATTTACTTGAAAACCACAATATCCTCAACGATATGGCTCACGAAATGGATAAAACAAGGCTTACAACAATGGCGGCTGTTTCAATGTGCGATATTGATAGTCCCTATATTCAGATTCCTGATACTGTATCATATAACCACTACTTTGGGTGGTATGGTGGCGATACCACGATGAATGGACCTTGGTTCGACAATTTCCACGCAAAATATCCCAACATCCCCATTGGTTGTAGTGAGTATGGTTGCGAAGCTCTTGACTGGCACACTTCCGATCCCCAACAGGGCGACTATACTGAAGAGTATCAGGCATATTATCACGAAGAACTTATTAAACAGTTCTTCTCAAGAAAATATATGTGGGCTACTCACGTATGGAATATGTTTGATTTTGGTGCGGATAGCCGTAACGAAGGTGGCGAGAACGGACAGAATCATAAGGGTCTTGTAACCTTTGACCGTAAGTATAAAAAAGACTCTTTCTATGCTTATAAAGCATGGCTTTCCGATGATAAATTCGTTCACATTTGCGGTAAGCGTTACGTTGACAGGGTAGAGGACCTTACAAAGGTTACTGTATACTCAAACCTTCCCGAGGTTGAACTTTTCGCAAATGGTAAGAGCCTTGGCAAAAAGGCTTCTGCAGAGCATTTCTTCTATTTCGATGTACCCAACGTTGGGGAAACCGAGCTTGTTGCCGTTGCAGGTGAATTTAAAGATTCATCACATATTCGCAAGGTAGAGAAATTTAACGAAGCATATAGACTCCGTGAAAAGGGCGCAGTGCTTAACTGGTTTGATATTACCGAGCCAGAAGGATATTTCTCACTTAACTCAAAGCTTTCGGATATTATGGCTTCTGAAGAGGGAAGACAGCTCTTTATGGGTCTTATGACTTCCGCGATGCAAGCTCAGGGTGATGATACTATGATGGGTAATATGGGCGCAGAAATGATGAGCGGACCTATGATGCAGATGATGGGTGGATTTACAGTTCTCCGTCTTGCAAATCTTATGGGTGCGGCTAATCTTAAGTTTACAAAGGAACAACTTTTAGGACTTAATGCAGCACTTAATCAGATTAAGAAACCTGAATAAAGTATTAAATAGAAATTCCCGACTTTGATTTCAAAGTCGGGAATTTTTTATGAATGTAAATTTACAAATTCAATAAGTCTTAACCAGTCTTCGCGGCTGAAATAGTGGAGTCCTTTTCTCATATGGTAACCAACGTCACCCTCCAGGAATTTATCTCCAATCTGTGGTGGTCTGTTTTCGTAAATAAAAGGTTTGTTAAACGCTTCACTTGCTCCAACACAACCAAGCATTTCAGATAAGGGGTCCGCCCATTTATCTTCAGATGCACTTCCTATAAGTACATTTCTCGGTGCAATTGATGCTATAAGATAATGTTGGTCAAAGGCCATATTGTCTTCGTTATTGCAGTACTTTTTATAATTTTCACAGAACCAGTAGGGGAAGTTACGGCAGATATCCGCTATTCTTTCACCTCCGGGGGCGGTGCCACGGGCAATTGCCGCGCCACTGCAACCTGAGTCATTGGAATATGAAAAAGCAAATCTTTCATCGGTGGCACCGGCTAAAAGTGCCGTCTTGCCAAGTCTTGAGTGACCGCATACAACAGAACGCTTCATATCAAGTTTTTCGGGTAAAGTTTCCGCGTAGTCGAGGGCTCTTTGTGCCGCCCACGCCCACATAGCAATTTTACCGCAATCTGTGGGATTTTTTCTTTCGCCATCGGGATAGAGTATACCTGCAAGACCTTTTGTGAAATCACCGTCATCAGATGCTACGTCGTTATAATATATTGAAAGTACCGCAAAGCCGTTGTCAACAAGCTCCTCAGTGGGCATATATCTGTCAGGGTTAAGGTCGCGGAAATTAACGTGAACAAAGAAGGGGTGAATTTCATCGTCTGTGGGTAAAGTAGCAAGGAATGGGAATGAAAAATCTTTTCCGTTTACTACCGTATGTACGGTTACTTTGTTACATATAGCCTTACCTGCGCAGAATTTGGGAATAATACCTTCTTCAACAGAAAATGATATCTCTTCTGGTTGCGGGGGCATAAACCCGAAAAGGTCGGTTTGTATTACTTCAAGCATTTCTTTTCTTGTTAAAAGCTTGGGAACATTTCTCTCTTTGAGCATTTCTTTAAGCATAAACTCAACTCCTTCTATATTGATTATATCATTCTCAAACTAAAATACAAGATTTCTGTAAGTGGTTTTTATAAAATAAAAAACTCTGTTAAGACAAATCTTAACAGAGTTTTAATTATTGATTCAATCAGATAAGACCCTGAGCCATCATAGCATCGGCAACTTTTACGAAACCTGCAATATTAGCACCTGCTACAAGGTCATAGCCGAGGCCGTATTTTTCAGCGGCTTCTGCGGAGTTGTCGTGGATGTTTTTCATAATCTGTTTGAGCTTTGCATCAACTTCTTCTGCAGTCCAACTGTATCTCATTGAGTTCTGGCTCATTTCGAGAGCAGACACTGCAACACCACCTGCGTTAACTGCCTTAGAAGGAGCAACCGCTTTACAGTTTTCTTTAAGGAATTCAAGAGCATCGTTTGTTGTGGGCATATTTGCTACTTCGATGTAGTAGGGTACGCCGTTTTCAACAAGTTTCTTTGCTTCATCCATATTGATTTCATTCTGTGTAGCGCAAGGCATAGCAACATCAACCTTAACGCCCCAAGGTTTCTGACCGGGGAAGAATTCAACGCCGAATTTATCTGCGTAATCCTGAACCTTGTCACGACCTGATGCACGCATTTCAAGCATGAAGTTGATTTTTTCTTCTGTTACGATACCATCTTTGTCGTAAATGTAGCCGTCAGGACCTGAAATTGTAACAGCTTTACCGCCAAGTTCTGCAATTTTCTTTGCAGCACCCCAAGCAACGTTACCGAAGCCTGAAAGAGCGAATGTTTTACCCTTAATGTCTTCGCCGAAATGTTTGAACATTTCAACTGCGTAGTATGTAGCACCGTAGCCTGTTGCTTCGGGTCTGATAAGAGAACCGCCGTATGAAAGTCCCTTACCTGTAAGTACGCCGTTTTCGAATGCACCGCGGATTCTTCTGTACTGACCATAGAGGTAGCCGATTTCTCTTGCGCCTACGCCAATGTCACCAGCAGGAACGTCAACGTCGGGGCCGATGTGTCTGTAAAGCTCGGTCATAAATGCCTGGCAGAAACGAAGGATCTCTGCATCGCTCTTACCTCTGGGGTCAAAGTCTGAACCACCTTTACCGCCACCGATGGGAAGACCTGTAAGGCTGTTTTTGAAAGTCTGCTCGAAAGCAAGGAATTTCATAATACCGCTATAAACTGAAGGATGGAAACGAAGACCGCCCTTGTAAGGACCGATAGCGCCGTTAAACTGAACACGGTAACCTGTATTTACGTGAACTTTACCGTTGTCGTCAACCCATGTAACGCGGAATGAAATCATTCTTTCGGGTTCAACCATTCTTTCAAGTAAAGCTGCTTCTTCGTATTCGGGATGTTGGTCAATAACAGGAGCGAGGGAGTTTAAAACCTCGGAAACTGTCTGAACAAACTCGGGTTCGTTGGCGTGCTTTTTAGCAACCAAGTCAATTGTGTTCTGAATATAACTCATTTATATACACTCCTCTTTAGGTGTTGTAACAACGGTGAATTCGTAAAAAATACACAAAAATTGATAATGTTGTACAAGACATCTAATTTTATGTTGTATATTTTATACTATGAAAAGTCAAATTGCAATAAAATTATGGTCCTGTATACAAAGATTGTAAGTATAGACAAAAATGGATATTTATACAAATCGGTTTTTTTGCAAAAAGTAAAAGAGAAAGTGGTGAATGGAAATTCACATTGTTTTTTGTTTAACAAACACAAGATTTTTTGTTGTTGTGTTGTTTGGCTTTGTTAGTAAATACTAATTTTTATGCATTATTTTTGAGTAGTATGATGGTATTTAATCTTGTTGTTTTATATTGAAAAAAACTAGGCTATTATGATAAAATAATATAAAATTTTGGCGGGGTGATATTATGGAAAAATATCTTATAAATCCAAATCAGAAAATTTCAAAAATTAATAAAGATATTTACGGCACTTTTTCGGAGCATCTGGGCAGATGTATCTACGAGGGTGTTTTTGTGGGTGAGGATTCACCCATACCCAATGTTAACGGTATGCGTAAGGACGTAGTAGGAGCACTTAAGGAAATGGGGCTTCCCGTACTTCGTTGGCCCGGCGGTTGCTTTGCTGATGAATACCATTGGAAAGATGGTATTGGCCCCAAGGAAAGCCGTAAAAAAATGATTAACACCCATTGGGGCGGAGTAGTTGAGGATAACTCTTTCGGCACACACGAGTTTTTTGAACTTTGTGAGCAGTTAGGTTGCGATGCTTATGTAAACGGCAATATGGGTAGCGGCACTGTTCAGGAAATGAGTGAATGGATTGAATATATGACCTTCGACGGTCTTTCACCTATGAGTGAACTTCGCAAAAAGAACGGCAGAGAAAAGCCTTGGAAGGTTAAATATTTCGGTGTAGGTAACGAAAACTGGGGTTGTGGCGGTAATATGCATCCCGATTACTATGCACACGAGTATCGCCGTTATCAGACCTATGTGCGCGATTACGACTGGAATAACCGTATTTACAGAATAGCCTGTGGTGCAAGTGACTTTAATTATAACTGGACCGATGAGGTTATGCGCATTGCCGGTAACAGAATGAATGGTATTTCACTTCATTATTACACACTTCCCGGTGATTGGGGCAAAAAGGGTAAGGCTACAGAATATACCGATGAGGAATATTACACAACAATTGCCAAAGCCTACAAAATGGATGAACTTCTCCGTCGTCATACTGAGATTATGAACAGATATGACCCTGACAAACACGTTGACTTAATTGTTGACGAATGGGGTACATGGTACGATGTTGAGGAGGGCACAAATCCCGGATTTTTATATCAGCAAAGCACGGTTCGTGACGCTCTTGTTGCAGGTATAACTCTCAATATTTTCAATAAGCATTCCGATAGAGTAAGAATGGCTAATATTGCGCAGACAGTAAACGTGCTTCAATCCGTAATTCTTACTGATGGTGAGGATATGCTCCTTACACCTACATATCACATTTTCAGAATGTTCAAATCCCACGCTGAAAATACTCTTCTTGGTAGTTACATCACCTCCGATTACCTTGAGGACAATAAAAAGACACCCACTCTTACAGAGAGTGCATCTATTGACGAAAATGGTACAATTGTTTCTACAATTTCCAACGCTTCTCTTACTGAAAACCACGAAGTTAAATGTCAGGTAGCGGATTTTGACGTAACAGAAGTCAAAGCAGAAATTGTCAGCGGTAACGCAAGGGATTACAACACTTTTGAAAATAAAGAAGTTGTTAAAACTGTTGAATTTACTGATTTTACACTTACAAACGATGGTTTCATTGCCAATATTCCGCCTTGTAGCGTAGTTAAATTTATTATTAAGTAATGGTTCAAGAGTGTAAGAAATGCCTTCTGTACGAAAGTGCAGAAGGCGATATCTTAAATGATATTAAAGAAAAAATTGTGAAACTTCCCCAGAGCGATAAGGTCAGTGAAGACGAGTACGAAAAACGTCTTGGTTTTTGCAAAGATTGTGATAATCTTATTTCGGGGGTTTGTATGAAATGTGGTTGCTATGTTGAGTTTCGTGCGGCTTTCAAAAAACAAAAATGTCCCGACGTAAAGGGCAGAAAGTGGTAAAATGTCAATAAAAAATAATTATAATCATACTGTTTTTGCCTGTTATTTCGGTTACGTTGTTCAGGCTATAGTCAATAATTTTGCGCCCCTTTTGTTTCTGACTTTCAGAAACGAATTTGGCATACCGCTTGAGAAGATAACATCACTTATAACAATTAACTTCTTGTTTCAGTTGGTAGTTGACGTTATCGCGGCAAAGGTAGTCGATAAAATCGGCTATCGTAAATGTATAGTGGCGGCACAGTTCTTTTCTGCTTTGGGTATTGCGGGAATGGGTTTCTTACCCAATCTCTTTTCTGACCCCTATTATGGCTTGTTGATTTCCATATTGCTATATGCGCTGGGCGGCGGTCTTATTGAGGTACTTGTAAGCCCCATTGTAGAGGCTTGTCCCATAAAGGCTAAAAAAGCCGCAATGAGTCTTTTACACTCCTTCTATTGTTGGGGACACTTGTTCGTGGTGCTTTTTTCAACCCTTTTCTTTACGCTTTTTGGTATTGAAAACTGGCGTATGCTTGCCGTAATCTGGGCGGTAATACCCCTTATAAACAGCTTTTATTTTATGAAAGTACCCATTGCACCCCTGACTGCAGAGGGTGAGCAAATACCCATAAAAAAGCTTTTTGGTTCAAAAATATTCTGGCTTTTTATTATCGTAATGGTTTGCGCAGGGGCATCAGAGCAGGGGATGAGCCAGTGGGCTTCAACCTTTGCCGAAGCAGGTCTTAATGTTTCAAAAACTGTAGGTGACCTTGCAGGTCCGAGCCTTTTTGCCGTAACAATGGGTGTTTCAAGAGTAATTTACTCCAAAATCAGCGAAAAGGTTGACCTTACAAAGTATATGACCGCCTGTGCGGTTTTGTGCATTACATCGTATGTAATTGCATCATTTTCAGGCAACGCGGCATTCTCTTTGGTTGGATGCGCAATGTGCGGTTTCTCCGTTGGTGTTATGTGGCCCGGAGCATTCTCACTTGCATCTGAAAAATTCCCCAAAGGCGGAACGGCAATGTTCGCATTTTTAGCCTTGGCAGGTGACTTCGGTTGCTCCTTCGGACCTACGGTAGTCGGCGTTGCAACGGATATATTGAACGACGATATAAAACGCGGAGTATTCGCGGCAGTCATTTTCCCCATGTTACTCATTATTTCGTTGTTCCTTATGAAGAAACTTACAAAGAAAAAAGAGATGATATAAACGCGAAGCCTATCATCCCTGTTCGGCTTTGCCGAATAGGGGGCAAGGAACACGACCGCCGCCTGTGGCGGATGCAGGGAGTGTGAGTTGGCGTAGCGGTCAAAATTGTGCGAAGTGAACAACGAGCAAACAATTTTGGACACCGCAAGAGGGTTGGGACACCGCCGTAGGCGTGGTGGTGGGTAGTTCTCTTGCGGTTATTCTTCAGTCGGATAGAACAATAAATTACCGTAGGGGTCAGGCTTGCCTGACCCGTTTTTATTTGTTGTTTCCCTGCATTTCGACGTATTTTTCTTGCGTTTCGTCAATTTGCTTGACTTTTTTATGGCATATTTTACACTTTTATTGTAAATTGACTTGTTCTGTTCTGAGTGTTAAAATGCTGATATAAGGGGTGATTTAATGAACATATTGCTTTGTGATGACAACAAAACTGCGTTAGCTGAATTGAACGCGGCAGTTGATACATATATGAAAGAACACCTTGTAAATTGTAAAATAATTGAGAGCGAAACATCCGGTTCTGTTATTGAAAGTGATGTAATATTTGACCTTGCTTTTTTGGATATTCAGATGGATGATGTAAACGGAATTAAATTAGCCGAGGTTCTGAAAAAACGCAATAAAAACATCATCATATTTTTTGTAACGAATTACAACGAGTTTCAGGATGATGCAATGGATTTGAGAGCATTCCGCTTTTTCAATAAGCCCTTTGATATTAAAAGACTTTATTCAGGTCTTGATAAGGCTATGGAATTTTTAAACACAATGCTTGTTGACATTTTTTTAAAGCAGGGTTCTGAACACACCAAAATTTCCGTTAACGATATTTGTTATGTGAAGCGAGAAAATCGGAAAACCACAATCGTGACCGTCAACGGCAATTTTGTTGTTACAGATTCCTGGGATGATTGGGTGAAAAAGCTTACTCAACCATATTTTTATATTGTTCACAACAGCTTTATAATCAACATTCATCACGTTACAAAATACGATTATTCCGAGGTTTATGTAAATGGTGACAGAATTTCTGTAGCCACACGAAAACAGGCAGATTTCAGAAAATATTGGTTCAATTACTTAAAGGGTGAATTATATTAGACGGTACGCTCGTTATGGAGGAGCAATATGTTGTATCAAAGAATTTTTGAGCTTTTAGTATTCTTGTCTGAGGGCGCAATGTTTTTTTATTACGCCCAATCTTTATTTGAGCAAAAAAGACGAAATACCATAACAATCGGGGTTATACTTTTCGGCTATATTACTCTGATGGGGATTTATTTTTTTGCAAATGGATTGATAAACACTGGCTGTATGTTGGTTGTTAATATAATTCTGCTATTTATATTGTTTCATTGTAATTTCAAAAATGCAGTTTTTCATTCATCGGCATTGGTGTTAGCAATGTTAATTACAGAGTTTATTTCAGCGCTAATAACTTCGATGATTATGAATGCAGAATTCAACATATATTCTAAAGATACA
>JAZQZU010000025.1:0-10650 GCA_045634165.1 Acutalibacteraceae bacterium | reverse complement strand
CAAAAATGTACGAAGACAAGACACTCATCTGTAAAGAGTGCGGCAACGAATTTATTTTCACAGCCGGTGAACAGGAATTTTACGCTGAAAAAGGCTTAGTAAATGAGCCCAAGAGCTGCAAGGCATGCCGTGATGCACGTAAGCAGGCAATGAGAGGCGAGCGTGAGAAATTCACAGCAGTGTGTGCAGAGTGTGGCGGTGTTGCTGAAGTTCCCTTCAAACCCCGTGAGGATCGCCCTGTTTACTGCAGCGATTGCTTCAACAAGAAAAAAGAAGCAGAGGCTTAATTACATAAATATATGTATAAAGTTTCACCCCGTCAATTATGACGGGGTTTTGCTTTTTATATAGATGTTTTCGCTTATTTCTTTAAATGCGGGTCCGCAGTCTCCACCTCCTGACACGCCATCTTCTTTGATTACGCATATTGTGTATTTGGGGTTTTCTGCGGGAAAGAATCCTGCGAACCAACATATTTTAATTTCACGACCGCTTTTGTCATATTGTCCGCTTTGTGCGGTAGCAGTTTTTGTACAGGAGTTAAAGAGTGAAGAAAATGCAATTTTACCCGTACCTTCTTTGGTGGCTTTGAGCATAGCTTTTTTTAGTGTTTTACAGGACGTTTCTTTGAAAATACGGTATCCTGAAGTAGTAACTAAGGGCGAAAATGCTATATCGTCATTTACTCTACCTTTAATTAAATATGGTTCTTTATAAATTCCGTCATTGGCAACAGTATTAAGAAATACTGCAATCTGTAAAGGTGTAGCGGTAAATTTACCCTGACCGAATGCGAAGTTTCCTACAGCGGCATCACTGTTAAGCTCGGCTTTTTCGGGCAGGATTCCCGAATCGGTAAAATAACCATTTCCTAAGTCAGTACCCTTACCAAATCCCGAGATTTCTGCGGTGTATAAAAGATTTTTAGCGCCTGTTTTTGTGCCCAATTCTATAAAATACGGGTTACAGGATTGTGCAATTGCATCTGAAAGGTCAATTGTACCGTGACCCTCGGTTTTATTGCAGTTGAATATATTTTTGCTTTTTTCAATTTTACCCGTACAGGTGTATGAGGGTAAGGTTATATTGTTTTCAAGGGCAGATATGGTAGTGACTAATTTAAAAACAGAGCCCACAGGATATGCACAAAAGCCGCGGTTTAAAAAAGGGGCACCCTTGCTATTTATATATTCTTCCATATCATTTCTGTCGTAACAGGGGACGGAGGCACAGGCGAGAATACTTCCACTTTCAGTATCAAGGACAATTACCGCACCTTTAGTAATGTTGTTATTCTTAAGTGCGTTTTCAGAGATTATCTGAATATCCTTATCGATTGTTAAAACAATACCTTCTGGATTATAATATCCACTATCTCTTATTTCAATGGATTCTCCTCTAAGAAGTCGGTTTTTTGCATCTGCGGAAAAAGCAATACTAAGTGTACCACCACTTTTTGAAAGGGTATCGTTATAATATTTTTCTACGCCGCATACACCATCTCCGGTATAGTCCGTGTATCCGATAATATGCAAAGCGCAGTTGTCCGGGTATCGTTTGAAAACGGATAAAGACTTTATATATTCATTTTCAGGCAATTCTGTCTTGTTTGCGCTTTCGATAAAAACAAGATGCCCTTCTTTGATTTTTTCGACTGTTTGCGTGTCGTAACCTTTTTCTTTAAGTAAATTCAGTGTATATGCAGAGGGCTTTACTAAAAAAGTGTAGGTGTAATCGGAATTTATCAGAGGCTTTATATTGCAGTCATAAATCATGCCCCTCGAAACGTCAATTTCCTTTACTCGTACGCTGGAGTGTATCGACGCAGTCTGTGGGGTTGAAGATATCTTGTAAAGCCTTCCGCATAAGAATAAAAACAGAAAATTCAATGTCAAAATAAATGCTATTATACGTCTTTTCAAATCTTTAACACCTTCTCTAAAAATATTGGATTAATTTTCATATATTATTTGACATTTTCGTTAATATTATTATAAAATATACTTATATTGTAAAATAAGAAACATACAATGAGGCGGTGAGTTTTTGGACAAAAGGTTTTCACGTACTGTTAGGGTAATTGGTGAGGATAAATTGAATTTAATTAAAAATTCCTCTGTAATTGTCTTCGGTCTCGGTGGTGTCGGTTCTGCGGCGGCAGAAGCTCTTGTAAGAGCGGGTGTCGGTACAATCGGTATAGTGGATAAAGATGTTGTTGATGTTACCAATATTAACCGCCAACTTATAGCAACAGATAAAACAGTCGGTCAGAATAAAACCGATGCGGTCGAAGAAAGACTTTTCACTATAAACCCCGAACTCCAAATACACAAATATAACCTTTTCTATTTACCTGAAACTGCCGATAGTATTGATTTAAGTGAGTATGATTTTATACTTGATTGTATCGATAACGTTACGGCTAAAATAGAGCTTGCCGTAAGAGCCAAAGAGATGGGTGTTAAAATAATCTCGTCTATGGGAACGGGTAACAAGCTTCATCCTGAAATGTTGGAAATTGCCGATATTTCTAAAACAAGCGTTTGCCCCTTGGCTCGTGTTATGCGTAGGGAACTAAAAAAACGCGGAATTTATAAATTACCCGTGGTTTATTCGAAAGAAGAACCTGTTAAAACTGATTCTTCTGTGCCGGGGTCTATGTCCTTTACACCACCCGTAGCAGGGTATCTTATGAGTTCCTTTGTTATAAACTCAATTATAAAGTGAGGTATATATACTTATGAATTTTCAGAAAAATGAAAAGACAGGCTTTTATGAGGGCTTTGCTCTTGTTAAAAGTTGCGATAAAAAGAGCGCTAAAAACGGCACGTTTTTTCTTGATGCGGTTTTAGGAGATAAAGACGGTGAAATCTACGCTAAAATGTGGGATTACCGTGAAGAAAACACACCTATGCCCAAGGTGAATACAATTGTTAAAGTCCGCGGTATGTTGCAACAGTACAACGGCAACGACCAGTTTATAATCCAACGTATCCGAGCCGTGAATGATGAGGACGGCGTGCAGATTTCAGATTTCGTAAAATCCGCCGATTGTAATGGTGACGATATGCTTGAAACCATAATCAATATCATAAACGGCTTTAATGATAACGAACTTAAAGCGGTTGTCCTCGCTATGATTGAGGATAATAAGACGGCTCTTGTAACTTTCCCCGCGGCTGAAAAACTTCATCACGCAATGTTGGGCGGTCTTCTTTACCATACACTTTCAATAGTACGCCTTGCAGAGTGTGTTTGCGCTATCTACCCGTGTATAGACCGCGAACTTCTTATTTCCGGTGCGGTGCTTCACGATATAGCTAAAATCCGCGAATACAGTCTTAATGATGCGGGTGTTGTTGATGGTCATACCTTAGAGGGTATGCTTCTTGGTCACCTTGTAATGGGTGCCGAGGACGTTGGTAGAAAATGCGACGAGTTAAACGTTAATAAAGAGAAAAAATATCTTCTTCAGCATATGCTTATTTCACATCACGGTCAGCTTGAATTCGGTGCGGCAGTAAGACCGGGATTTATTGAAGCAGAGGTTCTTGCTCAGCTTGATATGTTCGATGCCAATATCTACGAAATGGCGGATGCCCTTAAGGATGTTGAAAAGGGTGGCTTTACAAACCGACTTTGGATGCTCGATAACAGACGTTTTTATAATCACGGCAGAATTGATGTTCAGCCTCAGGCAAACATCATTAATGAATAAAGGGGTGCTAATATGAGAAATCATGAAGTAACAAATGTACAGAAGCTTTTAAAAGAAGATGGTTCTTTGCGTGAACCTGGTTGGTCAAAGCAACTTGTTCAACAGTATTCACGCGACGATATAAAAGCCCCTAAATTTAGAATTAAAGAGTGGGACTATTACCTCGTAGTGTCCGAGGAGCACGATATTGCAGTTGCGTTTACTCTTTCCGATGACGGTTATATCGGTCTTCAGTCCGCATCATTTCTTGACTTGGGAAAAGAACCTTGGGAGCATACCGAAACCATTCTTAATGCTTTTCCTATGGGTAAGTTCAGACTTCCTGTTTCAAGCGAATCAGGTGTTACAAAGTATAAGGATAAAAGACTTGATATGTCTTTTACAGTAGGCGAGAATAAGCGTGTTCTTCGTTGTGATTTCAAGAATTTCAACAAGGAAAAAGATCTTAAGTGTAATATTACCCTCGCTCAACCGCCTATGGATACAATGGTTATTGCAACACCTTGGAAGGAAAAGAAAACTGCTTTCTACTACAACCAGAAAATTAACTGTATGAGAGCAAGCGGTACAATTGAATATGACGGTGTAACTTATGAGCTTAACCCCGAAATTGACTATGGTACTCTTGACTGGGGTAGAGGTGTATGGACTTATGATAACACCTGGTATTGGGGCTCAGGTAATATGACCGTTAACGGCAAACCCTTTGGCTTTAATATCGGTTACGGTTTTGGTGACACCACCGCTGCTAGTGAAAACATCCTTTTCTACGACGGCAAATGCCATAAGCTTGATGATGTAACCTTTAATATCCCCGAGTCAGGCTATACCGACCCGTGGACATTCACATCAAGTGACGGCAGATTTGAAATGGAGTTTGTACCCATTCTTGACCGTGCGGCTAAAATTGATATTAAGTTTATTATCACTGACCAGCATCAGGTGTTCGGCAGACTCAGTGGTAAAGCAGTTCTTGATGACGGCACTGTTCTTGAAATCAAAGATTGTCTTTGCTTTGCAGAAGACGTTCATAACAAATATTGAGGTACATAATGGAATACACAGAAGTTAAAATTTACGTTCCCACAGGTGATACGGAAAAAGCCTCAGGCATTGCAGTAATGACAGTGCCTTATGGTATTTATATCGAGGACTACAGTAACCTTGAAAATGAAGCGTGGGAAATAGCACATATCGACCTTATTGATGAGGATTTGCTTGGTAAAAACCGCGAAGAATCAATAATCCATATTTATCTCGAGGAAGGTATGAACCCTTCCGAAGCCGTATCTTTCTTGTCTGAGAGATTACAGGAAGAAAATATTGATTATAAAATCGAAACCGACGGTTGCTCCGAGGAGGATTGGGCGGACAAGTGGAAAGCCTATTTCAAACCCACACCCGTTGGTAACAGGCTTTTTATAAGACCTACCTGGATAGATGACTATGATGCAGGGGAGAGGGCAATTCTTAATATTGAGCCGGGTGCCGCATTCGGTACGGGTACCCACGATACCACAAGACTATGCCTCGAAGTCCTTGATGAAATAGTAACAGATGAAGATACAGTTCTTGATATCGGTAGCGGTAGCGGTATTTTAGCAATTGCTGCAATGCTCCTCGGTGCTGAAAAAGGTTTCGGCGTTGACATTGACCCCGTGGCAGTTAAAACTGCCGTGGAAAACGCCAAAATGAACGGAATCAGTGAAGATGAATTGCAGTTTGTATGTGGTGACCTTGCAGACAAGGTTACCGAAAAGTACAGTATCGTAGTCGCAAATATCGTTGCAGATATTATTAAACTTTTCAGTACTCAGGTACGCGCTTTTATGCTCCCCGGTGCTAAGTTTATAGCATCCGGTATTATTGATACACGAGCTGACGAAGTATGCGAAAGCCTCGAAAACGCAGGGCTTAAAATCATCCGCCGAATCGAAAACGGCGGTTGGGTATGCCTTGTTTGTGAGTAATATTAAAAAGCCTTCCGTTTTGTGCGGAAGGCTTTTTAAAATGCAAAATTAAGAGGCTGAGCCGATTATGAATTACGAATTGAAATCCGTCATATATATTTACGAAACAAATATTTTAATGAAAAGGTGAGTTGTGTGAAAAGATTTTTGATTTGTTTATTTGTTTTCGTATTTATTTTTCAGGTGTCCGTTGTAGGTTTTTGTACCAACAAAAATGCAAACGATGATGACGAGGCTCAGGTGCCTTCAACATTCACTTCAAATGTTGTGGGTGGTGATGATGTAAGTAAACTACCTGTTGAAATCAAAGCCAAGTCCGCCGTGCTTATGGACGTTGCTACAGGTGAAATTTTACTCCAATATAACGCGGACGTTAAATTGTTTCCGGCATCAGTAACTAAAATTATGACGATACTTCTTGTTGCCGAGGCCATTGATTCAGATCGTATAACCCTTGCGGATAAGATTGCCTGTTCATCAAATGCTGCGTCCAAGGGAGGCTCACAGATATGGCTTGAAGAAGGGGAGGTTATGACGGTCGATGAACTTCTCAGGGCAACGGTTATCGGTAGCGCAAACGATGCAGCAACCCTCCTGGGAGAATATATATCGGGTAGCGAGGAATCATTTATTGCCCTTATGAATGCAAGGGCAAAGGAATTGGGTATGAAAAACACTCATTTCGTAAATGCCACGGGTCTTGATGATACTACTGACGAACATCTTACTACCGCCCGTGATATTGCAATTATGTCAACGGAATTACTTAAACATAAATTTATTACCGACTATACAACTGTGTGGATGGATTCTTTAAGAAATGGCGAAACGGAGCTTGTTAATACCAATAAATTAGTAAGATTTTATGAGGGTACTACGGGACTTAAAACAGGTACAACCGCCAAGGCGGGTTGTTGTGTTGCCGCAAGTGCCGAAAGGGAAAATTTGCACCTTGTGGCGGTGGTAATGGGTAGTGAAAACAGTAACGACCGTTTCAATACCGCAAAAGCTTTACTCAGTTGGGGGTTCACTAATTACACCTTGTACACTCCCGAGGTAGTGACAAAGCAGTATGAAAAGGTAGCGGTGAATTCGGGTAGATGTGATTTTGCGGAAACTGTATTTCCTGACATGGCGCCTATTCTTATAAAAAAGGGGCAGGAAGAAAAGGTGGAGGTTACTGTTGAAATATGTGAAAACGTCGATGCACCCGTTTCGGAAAAACAGACTCTCGGCACAGTTAAAGTAAAACTTGATGACGAGCTTGTTAACGAGTACAAAATACTTTCTCGAACCGAGGTACATAAATTGACCTTTTTCGACGGAATTCTTAAAATATTCAACTTTATTTCTAATGGAAAAACAGCATATCCATTTGCCGATACTTGACTTTTTTTACCCCTTTTGATAGAATGAATTGATTAAATAATGAATAAGTATGTTCAATCTAAGGATGTGTTTGTTGTGTTTTATACTTCAACAAGAGATAACAATGTAAAAGTAACTGCTTCTAAGGCAATTACAGATGGTATTTCTCCCGACGGTGGTTTGTATATTCCTGAGTCAATTCCTCAGCTCAGTGCCGACGAAATCAAGGCTCTTTGCGGTGTTGATTACAAGGAACGCGCTAAAAAGGTTCTGGGACTTTACCTTACAGACTTCACTAAAGAAGAACTCGATTATTGTGTTGAGGGTGCTTACAAGGATGGTAAATTTGCTTCTGAATTTGTTGCTCCTGTAGTTAACCTTCACGATAATGTTAATATACTTGAACTCTTCAAAGGCCCCACTTGTGCTTTCAAGGATATGGCTTTGCAGATTCTTCCCTACCTTCTTACTGTTTCTGCTAAGAAAAACCTTAAGGATAAGGAAATTGTAATCCTCGTTGCTACATCAGGTGATACAGGTAAAGCTGCCCTCGAAGGCTTCAAGGACGTTGAGGGTACAAAGATTCTTGTTTTCTATCCCAATGACGGTGTCAGCCCCATGCAAAAATTGCAGATGACTACACAGGATGGCGAAAACGTAGGAGTTTGTGCCGTTTACGGTAACTTTGACGATTGCCAGACAGGTGTTAAAAACATCTTCACAAATAAAGAAATTCTCGACAGATTTGAAAAGAACAACCTTGTTTTCTCATCCGCTAACTCTATTAACTGGGGTAGACTTGCTCCTCAGATTGTTTACTATGTTTCCGCTTACTGCGATATGGTAAACAGTGGCAAAGTTAAGTTTGGTGACGAAATCAACGTAGTTGTTCCCACCGGTAACTTTGGTAACATTCTTGCAGCTTATTTTGCAAAAGAAATGGGCTTACCCATTAACAAGCTTATCTGCGCTTCAAATGCAAACAACGTACTTACTGATTTCATTGAAACACGCGTTTACGACAGAAACCGTAGTTTCTTCACAACCGTTTCACCCTCAATGGATATCCTTATTTCAAGTAACCTTGAAAGACTTCTTTATATCCTCTGCGGCAGAAACGACGAAACTATAAATGATTGGTTCGGTAAACTTAAAACAGAGGGTAAATACACCGTTTCCGACGATGTTAAGGCTCTTATTAAAGATATGTTCTTTGCAGGTTGCTGTGACGATACTGCAACTGCCGAAACAATCAACGCAACATATAAAGATTACAACTACCTTGCGGATACTCATACTTCTGTTGCACTTAATGTGTGCGATGCTTACATTGAAAAAACAGGGGATAAAACACCCGTAGTTGTTGCTTCAACCGCATCACCCTTCAAGTTTTCCAAAGCAGTTCTTTCAGCAGTTGAAGGCGCGGCAGATTACGATGATGAATTTGCAACAGTTGATGCACTCGAAAAAATATCTTCTCTCAAAGCGCCCGAGCAGCTTTCTGCACTTAAGGGTAAACAGGTAAGATTTACTCAGGTTACAGCTAAAGAAGATATGGCAGAAGTTGTATTTAATATGCTAGGTATCTGAGAAAGGAGTTCCCGATGTCCTTATTTGTAATCGGTGACACACATCTCTCGTTATCCGTTGACAAACCCATGGATATTTTCAAAGGGTGGACTGATTATACAGAACGTCTTGCTACTAACTGGAATAATGTTGTAGGTGAAAACGACAGTGTTGTTATTCCCGGTGATATTTCCTGGGCAATGAATTTTGAACAGGCACAAAAGGATTTTCAATTCCTTCATTCTCTTAACGGTACAAAGTATATCCTCAAGGGTAACCATGATTATTGGTGGAACACCATGTCCAAAATGACAAAGTTCCTTGATGAAAACGGATTTGATTCAATTAAAATAATTCACAATAATGCTTATTCCGTTGAGGGGTTTGCCCTTGCAGGTACTCGCGGATGGTTCTACGACGATTCAGAAGGGGATGTGCATAAGGTAATACTTCGTGAGGCGGGGCGTCTTCGTGCATCATTAAAGGCGGCTTCGGAATTAGGTGGCGAGATAATTACATTTCTTCATTATCCGCCCATAAACGAGGTTCAGCGTTGTGACGAGATTCTTGACGTTTTAAAGGAGTTTCCTGTTAAGCGATGCTACTTTGGTCATCTTCACGGTTTTGTAGCCCCGGGGTGTGCAAAGGTGGAAAATGAGGGTATTTCATTCAACCTTGTGTCGGCGGATTACCTGCGTTTTACCCCAAAATTAATAGTTCCTTGACTTATTTTAATGAAAAATAGCCCTGAAATTAAAAATATCGGGTGTATTTTACCAAATATTTCAAAATTATTGAAAAAATAGTGGAAATTCGCGGATTATTATGATATAATTTCGCAGTTAATATGTTTATTAAATGTTCGCAAATGAAAGGATGTTATTCAAATGAGTTTAAAGTCTTGCGAAAAAATCGAAGCAAACGTATACGCAGTTGAAGTTTCTCTTGAGGGCGATGCTTTCAAATCAGCAGTTTCAAAGGCTTATACAAAAACAAGGGGCAAATATAACGTTCCCGGTTTCCGCAAGGGTAAGGCTCCCAAGCACATTATCGAAACTTACTATGGTAAAGAAACTTTCTGGTACGATGCAATCGATGCAGAGTACGGTGCTCTTTACGAAGCAGCTATCAAAGAAGCAGGTATTGAACCTGTTGCTGCTCCTCACGACGATGAAATCGTTGACATCAGTGAAAACGGCTTCACAATCAAATTTAAAGTAACTGTTAAACCTGAAGTTGAGCTTAAAGCTTACAAGGGCATCAAAGCAGAAAAAGAAAAAGTTACAGTTAAGAAAGCTGAAATCAAAGAAGAAGTTGAAAAGGCTCTTGAAAAAGACGCAAAGCTCGTTGCAGTTGAAGGCAAAGCAGCTAAGAAGGGCGACATTGCAACTATCGACTTCGAAGGTTTCCTTGACGGCGTAGCATTCGACGGCGGCAAAGGCGAAGGCTATGATCTTGAACTTGGTTCAGGTAGCTTTATCCCTGGTTTTGAAGAACAGGTTATCGGTCACAAGGTTGACGAAGAATTTGATATCGACGTTACTTTCCCCGAAGATTACGGTTCAGAAGAACTTGCAGGTAAAGCAGTTGTTTTCAAAATCAAGCTTCATAAGATTATGAAGAAAGAACTCCCCAAATACGATGATGAGTTCGTTAAAGATGTAAGCGAATTTGACACTGTTGCAGATTACGAAAAACATCTTGAAGAAGAAATCAAAGCAAGAAAAGAAGCTGCTGCTGACCGTGCATTCGAAAGCGCAGTTATGGATACACTTGTTGATAACGTTATCGCAGAAATCCCTGCAGTTATGATTGAAAAAGAAATTGACAATCAGCTTAACGAGTTCGAATACAGACTTCGTTCACAGGGTCTTCAGATGGAAATGTATCTCCAGTATCTCGGCATGGACGTTGCTGCTCTTCGTGAGAGCTACAAAGACGGTGCTGAGAAACAGGTTAAGCTCCGTCTTGCACTTGAAAAGGTTGCAGCTCTTGAAAACATTGAAATTTCTGATGAAGATGTTG
>JAZQZU010000024.1:0-6425 GCA_045634165.1 Acutalibacteraceae bacterium | reverse complement strand
TAGTCGGACTGTGAGGGCTGAATACCGCCGAGACCGGGGCCACCACGCTGAACGTTAACAATAAGTGCAGGAACGTCGCTACCTGCTATGTATGAAATACCCTCGCTCTTAAGAGATACACCGGGGCTTGAAGATGATGTCATAACACGTTTACCTGTTGCAGCAACACCAAGAACCATATTAATAGCAGCAACTTCACTTTCTGCCTGAAGGAATACGCCACCTACTTTGGGCATACGTTTTGCCATATATGCGGCAATTTCTGTCTGAGGAGTAATGGGATAGCCGAAGTAATGCATACAACCTGCTCTGATAGCGGCTTCTGCGATAGCTTCATTACCCTTCATTAAAACTTTCTCACCCATTTATTTCACCTTACCTTTCAACAGTTATAGCACAGTCAGGGCACATTGTAGCACAGAAAGCACAGCCTATGCATTTGCTTTCATCAATACAGTGTGCAGGATGATGACCTTTTGCATTGAGTTTAGAAGAATCTAATTCAACAATTTTCTTGGGACATGCAGTTACACATAAACCGCAACCCTTACATACATTTTCTGCAAATGTAACTTTTGCCATTGTTCTGCCTCCTTTGAGTGAATGTGTTCACTCTAAACAATTTTCTTTTGTAAAGTCAGCGGAAACAAGTTATCCACTTTTCCGTTGAGATTATTAACTAAATCAGCTCTTACGGTGGTCATTTTAACAGGAAGACCCGTTAATTCGCTCAACCTTTCGGCTTCTGCCACCGAATTAAGAACATCATCCGCCTCAGTAAGCTCGCCTAAGTTGGAGTTATTGACGATTGCCGTAAATTTCATTTTACAAGCACCCTCAATTTCCCCCATTATTTCAACAGCGGACTCCGCATCGGGAGTAAGAGGTCGGAATTTATTGAAAACGAATAATAATTCGTAATCATTTTCTTCGATTATGGCGTCGGAATATCTACCCAAAGCGTAGGCACCCCTATCGTCACCGCCTATATCCATTATGGCTTTTTCTTCGCGTTTGTCAAGAAGGGAATAAACTTCCTGTGGCAATGCGGGTAAATCCACATTGGAACTTGCAAACTCAGAAGAAATCAACTTGATACCTGCCTCAGTCAATTCTTCAAGACTGTCGCGTGTACGGAAATAGGGGTTAACAATGTCAAGGTCCGCAATAACTACATCCTCGCCCATTGCTTTAAGATGCAAGGCATAGTTAACCGCAATATTCGTTTTTCCGCTACCATAGTGACCCGCAAAGAGGGTCATTCTTTTGTATTGCATCAAAGCACCAACTTTCTGAATGAGGAGTTAGGAGTTTCGGGGCTAACGCCGATTATAATAATAAGCGAAGAGAATTTGATGAAGTTTCGGATTTTATGAACCGAAGCTGTATGAAGATACTGCGAGGTGAATAAAACCGAAAATTCGCAAATTATCAAAGCTTATTTCTTTGGATTTTACCGCTTGTGGTTTTAGGAAGTTCGTCTTTAAATACAACAATACGGGGGTATTTGTAGGGAGCGGTACGCTCTTTTACGTATTGCTGAATCTCCTTCTTAAGTTCATCAGTACCTTCCGTACCCTTAACAAGGACGATACTTGCCTTAACTACCTGTCCCCTTACCTCATCGGGTGCAGCAGAAACACCACACTCAAGAACGTAGGGAAGTTCCATAATAACACTTTCGATTTCGAAGGGTCCGATACGGTAGCCGGATGATTTAATAACGTCATCCACACGGCCAACGTACCAATAGAAGCCATCTTCGTCCATCCAGGCAACGTCACCTGTATGGTAGTAACCGTCATGCCATACTTCTTTGGTTTTATCTTCGTCATTGTAGTAACCTGTAAACAAGCCACAGGGTGCACCGTCTTTGACTTTAACAACGATTTCACCGTTTTCACCTGCTTTAACAGGATTACCGTCACTGTCAAGAAGACAAACGTCGTATATAGGAGCAGGTTTACCCATTGAACCGATTTTATGGGGTGCACCTGTCATATTACCGATAATCATTGTGCTTTCAGTCTGACCGAAGCCTTCAAGAATCTGAAGACCTGTTGCCTTTTCAAACTGACGATAAACCTCGGGGTTAAGAGCCTCACCTGCAGTTGTCATATGCTTAACAGAACTGAAATCGTATTTTTCAATATCCTGTTTAATCATCATTCTGAGCATTGTGGGAGGTGCGCAGAATGTTGTTATCTTGTGTTTTGCAAACATGGGAAGAATGTCTGCCGCATCGAAACGGTCAAAGTCATAAACAAACAGACCTGCTTCGCAAAGCCACTGACCGTAAAGTTTACCCCACATTGCCTTTGCCCAACCTGTGTCAGAGATTGTAAAATGAAGTCCGTCGGGGTCAACATTGTGCCAGTATTTAGCGGTATGGAAGTGACCGAGTGCATACTTATAATTATGTACGGCAATTTTGGGATAACCCGTTGTACCCGATGTAAAGAACATAAGCATAAGGTCATCGCCACCGGGGGCATCTGCAGTACGTTCATAATGTGAACTGAATAATCTGCTCTCCTCGTCATAATTACGCCAACCCTCACGCTCCTCGCCTACTGCGATTTTAATTGTCAATGAGGGGCTCTTTTCAGCCGCAATATCAACCTGATTTGCAACGTCGCCGTCAGTTGTACAAAGAATTGCCTTAACACCTGCGGCATTAAAACGATACTCAAGGTCGTGTTCAAGAAGCTGATTAGGTGCAGGAATGCCGATTGCGCCCAATTTATTAAGACCGAGCATTGCAAACCAATACTGATAGTGACGTTTGAGAATGAGCATTACTTTGTCGCCCTTTTTGATACCAAGGGATTTGAAGTAGTTAGCCGCCTGGTTAGAAGCTCTCTTCATATCCTTGAAAGTAAAGCGACGTTCTGTTTTATCACGAGAAATGTGGAGCATTGCAAGTTTGTCGGGTTCTTTGTCTGCAAGAGCATCAATCAAATCGAATGCAAAGTTAAATTTCTCGGTGTTTTTGAATTTAATTGATGTGGGAGTACCATTTTCGTCTTCTTCAACATCAATGAATTTCTGATAGATACGTTCTTTTGTATCCTTGTGAGTTTTGTTTGTATCACGCAAGGTCTCAGGGTGGGTAAGCTCGGGAATGGGCTCACCTGTGGGGTTAAGAACAATTGCGTAGAAAGTACAGTCGCTACCGTCAACAGCAATCATACCGTGGGGAGTTGAACTGTCGTAATAAATACTATCGCCTGCACCTAAAATTTCGTAGTGTTCACCAACCTGAACTTTCAACCTACCGTCAATAACAATGTCAAGCTCCTGACCTGCGTGAGTTGTAAGTTCTATATCCTGATGCTGCTTTGCTTCATCATAAACACTATGAACGAAAAGAGGCTCTGCTATTCTGTTTTTGAAAGCAGAAGCAAGGTTGAAGTAAGTCATACCGTGGGCTTTTTCAATCTTCTGACCCTTACCTGCTTTTGTATAAACGTAGTTTGAAAGCTTGGGGCTATGACCCTCAATAATGCTTGTAACGTCAACGTTGAATGCAAGAGCACAACGGTAAATAAAAGCAAAGTTAAGGTCGCTCTCACCGTTTTCACAAGCAAGATATTCACTTTCGCTAACATCAGTTTTAATTGCCATTTCGGCAACGCTTAAATTTTCAATTTCACGAAGTTCCTTGATACGCGCTGCCATTTCCTTGATTTTAAAATCAAGACCGGTAATTTTTTCCATAAATTATCCTCCTGTAATTCGGCGGGACGATAAAAAACAAGAACTCGTCCCAAAGATAATCTTTGAGACGAGTAATAAAACAAATTTATACCCGCGGTACCACTCAAATTGCAGTTAAAAACTGCCACTCTCAGGGTCAGACAACCCCTATGCATTTACGCAGCAATCACGGAGAGGTTCTACTGAGCGAAAAGCCTTTCTTCCTCCCGGCTCGGAAACTACAAACATCGGTAACCCTACCTGTGACTTGCACCAACCGTCACTTCTCTGAAAGGTGTATTTACCGCGCCCTTTTCTTCAACGCCTTTAATATTCAAATTTCCTCAAAGATACCACATCTGCTCTGTTTTGTCAAGAGCAGATGCATATTAAGTTTAAATTTTCCGTCGGATTACAGTTTATTTCTGATGATTTTTCCGCTGATTGTTTTGGGAAGTTCATCTTTGAAAACAACTATACGGGGGTATTTGTAAGGAGCAGTATTTTTCTTTACGTAATCCTGAATTTCTTTTTTGAGTTCTTCTGTACCTTCAGTACCCTTTGTAAGAACAATACTTGCTTTAACTACCTGTCCCCTTACCTCGTCGGGTGCGGCAGAAACGCCACACTCAAGAACATAGGGAAGTTCCATAATAACATTTTCGATTTCGAAGGGTCCTATACGGTAGCCGGATGATTTAATAACGTCATCCACACGACCAACGTACCATAAGTAACCATCCTCGTCACGCCATGCGGTGTCACCTGTGTGATAAAGACCATCGTGGTAAACTTCTTTTGTTTTTTCCTCGTCGTTATAATAGCCGAGGAAAAGACCGCAAGGAACGTTTTCATCGGTATGTACTACGATTTCACCTGTTTCACCATCTGCTACGGGGCGACCGTCGGGGTCAACGATATCAATATCATAAAGGGGTGTGGGTTTACCCATAGCACCAATTTTGATGGGTGTACCGTTAAGGTTTGCAATGGAAAGAGTAGTTTCAGTCTGACCGAAGCCCTCGTGAACACGAAGACCTGTTGCCTTTTCAAACTGCTTGAAAACCTCAGGGTTAAGAGCCTCACCGGCAGTTGTTGCATGTTTTATTGAGGAAAGGTCGTACTGAGAAATATCCTGTTTAATAAGCATTCTGTACATTGTGGGAGGTGCACAGAAGGTAGTTATATTATACTTTGCGAACATGGGAAGAATTTTTGAAGCGTCGAAACGCTCAAAGTCGTATACGAAAACTGCGCCTTCGCAAAGCCACTGACCGTAAAGTTTACCCCAAAGAGCTTTACCCCAACCTGTTTCGGAGATGGTAAAGTGGATACCGTCACGTTCAACACAATGCCAGTATTTGGCGGTAATGAAGTGTCCTAAAGGATACTTGTGAGAATGGACGGCAATTTTGGGATAACCGGTTGTACCCGATGTAAAGAACATAATCATGGGGTCATCGCCGCAAGCGGTATTTTCATCACGTACAAAACGACGACTGAAAAGACCATACTCGGTATCGAAATTATGCCATCCGTCTTTTTCACCGTTGGCAACAATTTTCACTTTAAGAGTGGGACTGTTTGCCTGAGCCTCGTCAATGTAATCGGTAGCCTTGCCGTCTGCAGTAGCAATAATTGCAGAAACGCCCGCAGAATTAAAGCGGTACTCGTAATCGTGAACTACAAGCTGATTTGTAGCAGGAATTGCAACGGCACCCAATTTATGAAGACCGAGAATAGCAATCCAGAACTGATAGTTTCTCTTAAGAACAAGAAGAACTCTGTCACCCTTTTTGATACCCAGGGATTTGAAGTAGTTTGCCGCCTGAGAGGATGCTTCTTTAATATCCTTGAAAGAAAATCTTCTTTCGGTCATATCGTCTGCAATATGGAGCATTGCAAGTTTATCGGGATATTTTCTGCCGATTTCATCAACAATGTCGAAAGCAAAGTTGAATTTATCTTCGTTATGGAATTTAATACTGTCGCAAACACCATTTTCATCAACAGTTGTAGTGATGAATTTATCAACAATAAGTTTTTCTTCAACGGGTGCTCTGCCAACGTTTACGGAGCTCATATGCTCATCGGCAATCTTTTCATCCTCTGCCATAACCATAGCAAGGAAAACACAGTCTTCACCATTAACGGCAATCATACCATGGGGTGTTGAGCTCTTGTAATAGATACTGTCACCCTCGTGAAGAACCTCAATATTATCACCAATCTGAACCTTAAGAGTACCCTTTATAACAAGGTCAAACTCCTGACCCGAGTGGGTTGTAACCTCAATGGGTTTTGACTGAAGTTCACTTGAATATTCATATTTAACCCAGTAGGGGTTAGCAAGTTTCTTTTTGAATTTATGGGCAAGGTTCTGAATAAGAATGCCCTCCTCGTTGGCGGTTGTTACACCCTCTCCGCAACGAGTTACGTTGTATGAAGAAAGCTTTGCACTCTGTCCTTCAAGCAAATCGGTGATTTCAACACCGAAAGCAAGAGCGCATTTGTGAATAAATGTAAAGGGCATATCCTCTTTACCCTCTACAAAAGAGGTATATTCTTCAAGGGAAACTTCTGTCTTTTGTGCCATTTCTTCAGCAGTAAAGCCGTAAATATCGCGAAGCTCGGAAATACGTTTTGCTACCTCTGCCAATTTGTTTGCTGTTGAATTGTCGACCATAACTTTTCATCCTTTCAAAAAAAGAAATAATCAAAAATGC
>JAZQZU010000023.1:0-43822 GCA_045634165.1 Acutalibacteraceae bacterium | reverse complement strand
ATTCTTTTATTTAAAGCGCAGGAAGGTAGTTAAAACACTCCGGGGTGTCTGTTTTAACGTAGGAAACCCTCGTCGGGGGTTTCCTGTAAACCTAAATCTTATCTTTCACATTCATAAAATTTGAACAATTTAAACATTAATGTTCATAAAGTTATGAACATGATAAACATTGTAAATATTAAGAGTAATTTTACTGACATTAACAAACATTTTTCCTACATTGGAAAAAATTATGAAATCCATTGAAAAATAAAGCAAAAAAAAGACTTTCTACAATTTTACAGTCCCTACTGCTACTACTGTTTAATTTATTATTTTTGCCATAAAAAATCATTTTATTCTCACACGGGAGGTTAAATTATGAAATTTACATGTAACACATCCGTTCTCGCAGAAGCTTGTAATATAGTTCAAAGAGGTGTTCCTCAGAAAAGCACAATTCCTGCTACCGAAGGTATTTATATTCAGGCTAAAAATTCAAGACTTAATCTTACAGGTTATGACCTTGAAGTAGGTATCACAACTTCAATTGACTGTTCAACTGAAACAGAAGGAAGTATTGTTCTTAATGCTCGTCTTCTTTGTGATATTTTAAGAAGATTACCCGGTGCTGCAGTTACTATTAACGTTGACTCACATAATCTTTGCAAAATTACATCCGGTGAAGCAGAATTTTCACTTGTTGGTATCCCTGCAAATGATTATCCCGAACTTCCTACAGTATCAGGCGGTCTCCCCTTTGCAATTAAACAGAACGTTTTACGCGATATGGTAAAACAGACTATCTTCGGTGTTGCAGTACAGGATATCAAACCTGTTCATAAGGGTATTAAATTTGAAGTTGAAAATAACAACTTAAGACTCATATCCTGCGATGGTTTCAGACTTGCAATAAGAAATGAAACAATAGAATATGCAGGTGATGATATGACATTCGTTGTCCCTGCAAAAACTCTTTCCGAAGTTATTAAACTTGCAGATAACGACGATGAAAACGTTACTTTCTCCATCGGTAAAAAGTTTATCCTTTTTGAAATCGGTAATTACAGAATAATTTCAAGACTTCTTGAAGGTGAATTCTTCAACTACAAGAACGCTATTCCCGCTCAGAGCACAACTAAGGCAAGAGTAAACGTTAAACTTATTCTTGATAGCGTTGAAAGAACATCTCTTCTTATTACAAGTAAAATCAAAAGCCCAATCCGTTGCGTTTTTGATGAAAATACAATTAAAATTTCAAGCGCTACTGCTCTTGGTGCGGCAAACGATAAAATCCCCGCAGCAATCGAGGGTAAAAGAGTTGAAATCGGTTTCAATAACACATATCTTACAGACTGCTTAAGAACAGTTGATGCAGATGAAGTAAATATTGAGCTTTCAAGTCCTGTTTCACCCATTATTATTAAACCCATTGAAGGCGAAAGCTTTATTTTCCTTATCATTCCCATGAGATTGAAAAATGAAAATATAGGCTGATAAAAGTTTTGAACAATTTTTTGAAAGAATGTCTAAAAATATGAAAATAAGAGTTAAACCTGTTCAGAAAGAACATCAGGAATTCGTTTTAAAAGGTGATTATATAAGACTTGATGACCTTTTAAAAAACGTTAGTGTTGTTAATACCGGCGGCCACGCAAAAATTGTTATACAGGATGGCGAAGTTAAGGTTAACGGCGAAGTTTGTACTATGAGAGGTAAAAAATTACGTCGCGGTGACAATGCTGAATATGAAAGGATTATATACGATATAGTTTGATAGCCTTTTTCGGAGGAACTTATGAAAATAAATTCGGTAGAATTAAATAATTTCAGGAATATTTCCTCCATTAAATTAGAGGCAACGGAAGGCGTAAATGTAATTTACGGGGAAAATGCCCAGGGAAAGACAAATATTCTTGAAGCAATATGGCTTTTTACAGGTTGTAAAAGCTTCAGAGGTGCAAAGGATCCGGATTTTATTAAATTTGGTGAAGATATTGCAAAAATCAATCTTTCTTTTTCCGATAACGTGAGGGATAAAAAATCTGAAATAGTTTTAGGTAATAAAAAGAAGAACGTTTCTTTGAATGGTATACCCTTACGGTCATCTGCAGAGTTGATAGGTTCATTTTACGGCGTAATTTTTTCGCCCACTCACCTTTCACTCATTAAAGATGGACCCTCAGAAAGACGTAAATTTTTAGATACCGCACTTTGCCAGTTAAAACCATCTTATGCAGAGCATTTAGCGGGATATAAACGCTCTTTAATGCAAAGAAATGCTCTTTTAAAGGATATTCACTTAAATTCTCAACTTTATGATATGCTTGATTCCTGGGATGACAGTCTTGCCAGATATTCGGCGGCAGTTATTTCCGAGAGACTTAAGTACATAGATATACTTTCACAGTATAGTAGGGAAATTTATTCTGGGATATCAGAGTATAAAGAGGGATTTTCCGTTTCATATTCCAGAAAAGATATTACAGATATCAATATTTCGATTCACGATTTGTATATCAATGAGCTTGAAAAAATAAAAGATTCCCGAAAAGAAGATATTTTAACAAGAAGCACCACTGTGGGACCTCACAGAGATGACCTTGATATTAAAATAAATGGTGTTAGTGCCCGTTCTTTCGGCTCACAGGGTCAGCAACGTTCCTGTGCACTTGCCTTAAAACTGGGTGAATCGGAAATAATTAAAAAAATTACGGGTGAAACTCCCGTAGCACTACTTGATGACGTTATGAGTGAGCTTGACGAAAAGCGTCAGGATTACGTTCTTAACCATATAAATGACAGACAGGTATTTTTAACCTGTTGCGATCCATCCCAGGTCTTAAGACTTTGTGGGGGTAAATCCTTCCTTATAAAAGGGGGAAAATTAGCTTAATGTTTATACATATAGGCCACGATACGGTTATTGTGGATAAAGAAATAATCGGTATTTTTGATATGGAAAATACAACCGTTATGAAAAAGACCGTTGATTATCTTAATAACGCTGAAAAACAAAAAAAAGTGCGCAATGTTGCACCTTTTGAATTACCAAAATCTTTTATAGTTTGCGAAGAACCAAAGGGAACTGTAATTTATATATCCCCTGTTTCCGTTGGTACTATATTAAAACGAATAGAATCTGCAAAAAAATCAGATTTTAAATTTTAGTTAAAAAAATCATTTTTATATAATTTGAATTTTTACGGAGGTCAGTATTTTGGACGAAATTATTAAAACCGATGCAGAGCTTCGCGAGGAAGCTTTGGAAAATTCAATAGTTATTGATGACAGTGAAAACGCTATTGATACCGTGGTTACCGAAAAATATGATGCCAGTGCAATTCAGGTTCTTGAAGGTCTTGAGGCTGTAAGAAAAAGACCCGGTATGTACATAGGTTCAACAGGTCCCAAGGGACTTCATCACCTTGTATACGAAATTGTGGACAACTCAATTGACGAGGCATTGGCAGGTTTCTGTACTCATATTGAGGTTGAAATTCTTCCCGGTGATATTATTACCGTTCGCGATAACGGTCGTGGTATTCCCGTTGGAATTAATGAGCAACAGGGTCTTCCTGCGGTTACTGTTGTACTTACTGTTCTTCACGCCGGTGGTAAATTCGGCGGTAGCGGTTATAAGGTTTCCGGTGGTTTGCATGGTGTTGGTTCATCCGTTGTTAACGCTCTTTCCCAGTGGTTTGAGGTTGAGGTTTCACAGGACGGCCACGTTCATTATCAGCGTTTTGAAAGAGGTAACCCCACCTGTGACCTTAAGGTTATTGGTGACACCAACGAAACAGGTACTCTTATTAGATTTAAGGCTGACCCCGAAATATTTACTGAAACAACTATTTATGAGTATGAAATTCTTGAAAGAAGATTAAGAGAACAGGCATTCCTTAACGCGGGTCTTTCAATTTCACTTACTGATAAACGTAATCCTGATGAAATAATAGAGCAGGTTCATTGCTACGAAGGCGGTATCAGTTCTTTCGTTGATTATGAAACAAAAAAACGCGGACTCACTCCCCTTCACGAGAATCCCATTCATTTTTCTGCAGTAAGCGGTGACCGTGAAGCTAATATTGCTCTTATGTACAACGACAGTTACAACGAGTTGTTGTTGAGTTTTGCTAATAACGTTCGTACAATTGACGGTGGTACTCACGAAAACGGCTTCAAAACTGCTTTAACAAGAGTTTTCAATGAATATGGCAGAAAATACAAGCTTTTAAAAGATAATGATAAAAACCTTTCAGGTGATGACGTTCGTGAAGGTTTAACCGCTGTTATCAGTGTTAAACTTACCGAGGCACAGTTTGAAGGACAGACAAAGGGTAAATTGGGTAACACAGACATTACTCCCCTTGTTTCAAAATGTGTTTACGAAAAACTTTCAACTTATTTTGAAGAAAATCCCTCTGAAGCAAAGGCAATTTTCAGTAAAGCTCTTGATGCATCACGTGCAAGAGAAGCTGCAAGAAAAGCAAGAGATAGTGCGAGAAAATCTGTACTAAAGAGTAACTCTCTCCCCGGAAAGCTTGCAGACTGTATTGATAAAGATGCTACAAAGACAGAAATTTACATCGTCGAGGGTGATTCTGCGGGTGGTTCTGCAAAAGCAGGCCGTGACAGAATGATTCAGGCAATCCTTCCCCTCTGGGGTAAAATGCTCAACGTTGAGAAAGCACGAGTTGATAAGGTTATCGGTAATGATAAGCTTACGCCCGTTGTGCTTGCTCTTGGTACAGGTATCGGTGAAGATTTTGATATTAACAAACTCAGATATGACAAAATCATTATTATGGCCGATGCCGACGTTGACGGTGCTCATATCAGAACACTTCTCCTTACCTTCTTCTTCCGTTATATGCCCGAGCTTATAAAACAGGGCCACGTATACCTTGCACAACCCCCTCTTTACAGATTAAGTAAAGGTAAGAGTCACCATTATGCTTACTCTGACGAAGAGAGAGACGAAATATTGCAAGAACTTGGTACAGGAATTTCAATTCAGCGTTATAAAGGTCTTGGTGAAATGGACCCCGAACAGCTTTGGGAAACAACAATGAACCCCGAAACAAGACTTATGCTCAGAGTTACTATTGAGGATGCAGAGGCTGCAGATGAAACATTCTCAATCCTTATGGGTGACAAGGTTGAGCCTCGTCGAGAATTCATTGAGAAAAACGCTAAATATGTTAAAAATCTTGATATTTAAGAAAGGGAGGATTAGAAAATGGACGAATTCAATGAAAAAAATGAAGGCGTAACTCAGGGTGTTAATAATCTTCCTGACCCTTATGCAAATCAGAAAATCATAAACGTTGAAATTAATAAGGAAGTAAGAACTGCATTCCTTGATTATTCAATGTCTGTTATTACCGCACGTGCACTTCCCGACGTGCGTGACGGTCTTAAGCCTGTTCACAGACGTATTCTTTATACTATGTACGAGAACAGTCTTTATCCCGATAAGCCCCACCGTAAGTGTGCTGATACAGTTGGTTCAGTTCTTGGTAGATATCATCCTCACGGTGACGCATCTGTTTACGATGCAATGGTTCGACTTGCACAGGATTTCTCAATGAGATATATGCTTGTTGATGGTCACGGTAACTTCGGTTCAATTGACGGTGACCCCCCTGCTGCATACCGTTATACTGAGTCACGTATGAGCAAAATGAGCATGGAAATGCTTACAGATATTGAAAAAAATACTGTTGATTTTGTTCCCAACTACGATGACCGTCTTAAAGAGCCCACTGTTTTACCCTCAAGATTCCCCAACCTTCTTGTTAACGGTTCACAGGGTATTGCGGTTGGTATGGCTACTAACATTCCCCCTCACAATCTTGGTGAGGTTTGTGGTGCAATTGAGTGTCTTATTGATAACCCTGAAGCAGAGCTTGAGGACCTTATGGAGCATATTCAGGGTCCCGACTTCCCCACAGGTGGTATAATCATGGGCAGAGCCGGTATCAGAGCTGCTTATGCTACAGGTCGTGCAAAAGTAATTGTACGTGCAAAGACTGATATTGTTGAAACAAAGAACGGTAAATTTAAAATTATTGTTACAGAAATTCCTTATATGGTAAATAAGGCAAGACTTATTGAGTCAATTGCTGACCTTGCCAAGGAAAAACGAGTTGAAGGCATTGATGATATCAATGACTATTCTTCTGATAAAACAGGTATGCACATTGAGATTGAGCTCAAGCGTGATGCCAACCCTCAGGTTGTTCTCAATAAGCTTTTCTCATATACCCAGCTTCAGTCAACTTGCGGTGTAATTTTACTTGCACTTGATAATGGTCAGCCTAAAATTCTTACTCTTAAGGAAATTTTACAAAAATATATTGACCATCAATGCGAAATTATCGTAAGAAGAACACAGTTTGACCTTAAAAAGGCAAGTGAAAGAGCCCATATTTTAGATGGTCTTGCTAAAGCTATTGACATAGTTGACGATATTATTGCCACAATCCGCGCTTGTAAGGGCGGTCAGGCAGAAGCAAAAGCGGCAATTATGGAAAAATTTGATTTTGACGAACCTCAGGCAGCCGCAATTGTTGCTTTCCGTTTAGGTCAGTTGGCAGGTCTTGAAATTCTCAAAATTACAAATGAACTTAACGAATTAAGAGAAAAAATCAAGGATTATGAGGATATTCTCGCTTCACACAACCGAGTTCTTGAAATTGTTAAGGCAGAACTTAAGGCAATCAGCGACAAATATTCCGATGACAGAAGAACTGCTATTGAAAACGTAAGTGGTGAGGTTGATATTGAAGACCTTATTCCCGAAGAAAAATGCGTTTATACTTACACAAGTATGGGTTACATCAAACGTCAGCCCGTTGATATTTTCTCAATTCAGAACCGTGGCGGACGCGGTGTTAAGGGTATGACCCGCCGTGAAGACGACGTTGCAGAGACAATGTTTATAGCTTCATCCCACGACGTTATTATGTTCTTTACAACACGAGGCAGAGCATACAGACTTAAGGGCTACGAAATTCCTGAAGGAAGTAAAACAAGCAAGGGTACTAATATTGTTAATATTCTTCCCCTTGAAAATGGCGAAAAGGTTTCTGCTATGCTTCAGATTCCTAAAGACGATGAGGGATTATACCTTTGTATGGTTACCCGTAAGGGTCTTATTAAGCGTTCATCACTTGATATTTATAGAAACACCAGAAGAAACGGTATTATTGCCGTTACTCTCAGGGATGATGATGAACTTGCATGGGTTAAACTCACTTCCGGTAATGATGATTTACTTGTTGCTACCAAGAAGGGTATGTGTATCCGCTTCAATGAAAACGACGCAAGACCCTTGGGCAGAACAGCAAGTGGTGTTAAGGCTATTACTCTCAACAACGGCGACGAAGTTGTGGGTATGAGCGTTATGAAAGAAAATGGTAAGCTTCTTACCGTAAGTGAAACAGGTTACGGAAGAATCAGTGAAAATGACAACTACCGTACTCAATCAAGAGGTGGTAAGGGTCTTAAAAACTACCACGTTGAAAAATATGGTGATATTGCTGCAATAAGTGATATTTCCGAAGAAGATGACATTATTCTTATTTCACAGGGCGGTATTATCATCAGAATTCCTGCAAGTGCAGTAAGAGTATGTGCAAGACCCTCAAAGGGTGTTCGCGTAATGAAGCTTGGTGAAGGTGATAGGGTAGTTACCCTTTCAACAACTGAGCACGACGATGCAGAAGTAAACGGAACTGTTGAAGATGATGGAACTGCTACTGAAGGAGCAGGGGATACATCAGGCGACAATGAAGACGTGGGCACACCTGAAGATGTAGCAGACACAACGGAGGAATAATTTATGTCTGACAGAAATAATCGTGACATTAATCAGGATTATCTTGATTTGTTAGATGAATATGCTCGTAGGGAAAGAGAAGAAAAAAGCAAAACAGAAAAAATTGATGTGAATTTTTACAATGATGAAACAGAAATTTCTTCAATCGGATTTGGAAACTTAAATACTAGTGAAGATTTAAGTCTTTTTGATGACCAGAAACCTATAAAAAACAATGTTTCGGCTACTCCTATGGTTAAAAAGCGTGAACCTAAGGAGAAAAATCCTTTTAAGCGTTTTGCCAAATGGTTTAAAAACCTTCCTACTTTCAAAAAAGTTATTTTTAGTATAATTGCGATTATTCTTGCAATTATTATTGTGTTATTTAGTGTAGGTGGTATTTTTGTTACTCAAAAATTATCACTTTTAGGCGACGCTATCGACAATAACGAAGAAGAAATCATTTACGAAGACGAGGAATATGAAGATATTGAAATTGATATCGGTTCCGCAGGCTTCAAGCAGTCACTTATAGATTGGGCAACTATCGGTAACGACAAAAAAATGTCCAATAAGGACGTTATAAATGTACTTCTTATAGGTGCAGATAGCAGAAATGGTACAAATACAGGTAATACGGACGTTATGATGTTAATTTCCGTAAATAAGCAGACAAAGGAACTTAAACTTGTTTCTTTCTTCCGAGACAGTTATTTGTATGTTGAGGGTGAAAGAGGTTCATATTGTACTAAATTGAATGCTGCTTTTTCAATGGGCGGTCCCGAAACCCTTGTAAAAACCATTGAAAATAACTACAAAATTGAGATTGACAACTACGTTATGGTCAATTTTGAGTCATTTAAAACTATTGTTGATGCTATGGGTGGCGTTACTGTTGACGTGCAGCAGTATGAGGCAGACTACAACTATAAAAAGTTCGGGGTTGCGCTTCCTGTTGGTGAGGATGTTACACTTAACGGTGAACAGGCACTTTGTTTTGTACGTATAAGAAACTGTGACTCGGATGGTGACGTTAGCCGTACAAGACGTCAACGTCAGGTTATTGACTCTATTTTAAGTCGTGTTAAAAAGGCATCAATAAGTGATTTAAATAAGTACATAGACTTACTCTTACCTTATGTGGACACAGGTTACAAGAAAACCGAGATAGTTTCAATGGGTATTAAAGCTCTTACAGGCGGTTGGGCAAACTTCGAAAGAAAGCAGTTGCAGATGCCACCCGAGAATTGTCGTACAAGTGGAAGCGCAAATATGTGGATTTGGGTTGTTGACTATGAATTGGCGGCACATGAACTCCAGATGGAACTTTACGGTCAATCAAATATTAATCTTACGGATGACCGAGTTTCCATTATTGACGTTTATAGAGGTGTAAATTACTCAGGTACAAAAACTACTTTCGACAACAATAATACAGGTAGTGTAGTAATAACCACAACCACTAAACCTGTTATTACAACTGAACCTCAGACTACTAAAGTGGAAGTTACAGAAAATAAAAAACCTACTGAAGTAATAACAACCGAGGTAATAGATACTACAGAAGTTATACAAGAAGAGGAAGAAATAACCGAACCTCCAACAACAGAGGAGATTACTACTGAAGAAGAAACAACTCTTCCTCCTGAAACCGAGCCCGTTACCACACCTCCTGAAACAGAGGTGCTAGAGGAATGAGCAAAAAGGAAAGTAATTATATAAAAAAAAGAAAAAGTTACTACGGTTTTGCAAAGGATTACCCCGGAAATCTTGGCTCTAACAAATATGTAATAGGCGACAGTTTAACAGTAAGAAGAAATGAAACCATACGTAAAATAATATCGGCGGTTATAATAGTATTGTTGTTTATAGTAACTTTCGTTACTACAACCGTCTGCCTTAAAATTTCAGAAAAACCTAAAAATGAAAAACCATCGTACTCAGAAGAGTACGATGGTTTTTTAGTTAGGAGTTAGGAGTTTTGGGGCGCAAAAGCGCCGATTGTATTTATTATTATTATTATTTTTATTTGATTTCTTGTTCTAAACTATTAAATTCATCGGTTGAAAAAAACTCACCTAAGGTGATATCTAATCCATCACAAAACTTTTTAATGGTTATAATAGAAATATCTCGTCTGTTTTCATCTAACATACTATAAGCAGTAGAGGGAGTAACACCTGAAATATTAGCTAGTTCATTAATTTTTATATTTCTTTCACTACAAATTTCAATAAATCTGTTCACAACAGCGTCTTTTACACTCATATTTTCACCTCAAAAATATTTTATGTAAAATTACGTTCTTGCGTGTACGCACTTGCGTATTTTTGTGGTTTATGTTATACTCAGTCTGAGGTGATTTGATGAAAAAATCTGAATTAGAATTAATGAAAGATATGTATTTTCATTTGTTTAACAGTATTACTGATGCTTTACCATATATAAGAAATGAAAAAGCAATTGAAATATTAAAACAAGCACAAATTGATACAGAAGAAATGTATATAGATGCGAAGCTTGTTTAATTGCCGACCGCAGGTCCCAAAACTCCTCACTCCTAATTTCTAACTCCTAACAAAAAAACCGCCCGACCGATTGGTCAGACGGTTTTTTATTATTTTAATTAGTCTTCGTCGCAGCAATCGCAACCGCAATCACAATCGCAGTCACACTCGTCAAAATCGATGTCGAGTTCAAGTTTTTCGCCACAACCAGGGCATTCGATTACTTCTTCGTCGAGCATTTCGTCGTCGAGAAGGATTTCTTCGCCGCAGAGGGGGCACTCTACTTCGTAAAGTTCCTCATCATCACAGCAACAGCAATCGTCATCATCGCAGAAGTCTTCATCGTCGAAGATATATTCTTCAAGTTCTTCAAGGTCCTCGTCGATAGCATCAACAAGGTCTTCACAAGCACTGAGATCTTCGTCGATATCGCTTATTGTGAGAGCCATATCTTCAAGAATGTCGAACATTGCTTCGAAAATTTTTGCTTCTTTTGTATCTTTGTCAAGGTCAAGACCTGCTGCGAGGCCTTTAAGGTATGCAACTTTTTCTGTGAGTGTCATAATAAACTCCTCCTGTATAGGAAATTTTAAAGACGGGCAATTATGCTCTGGAGAGATATTCGCCTGTTCTTGTGTCGATGTTAATCATTTCGCCCTCGTCAATGAAAAGGGGAACTTTGATTTCTGCGCCTGTTTCAACAGTTGCAGGTTTTGTAGCGTTAGTAGCTGTGTTACCTGCGAAACCGGGGTCAGTTTTTGTAACCTGAAGAGTTACGAATGTGGGGGGTTCAACGCCGAAAACGTTGCCTTTGTAAGAAAGAATCTTACAAACCATATTTTCTTTTACAAATTTGAAGTTGTCGCCAAGGTTTGAAGCGTCAACGGGAATCATGTCGTAAGTTTCCTGGTCCATGAAGTAGTAAAGGCCACCATCTTCATAAGAATATTCCATATCTTTTCTCTCGATGAAAGCTGTGGGATATTTGTCTGTGGGGCTGAAAGTTTTTTCTGTTACGCTACCGTTGATTACGTCACGGATTTTTGTACGTACGAAAGCCGCACCTTTACCGGGTTTAACGTGCTGGAATTCGATAATTGAATATACCTTGCCGTCCATTTCAAATGTAACGCCGTTTTTGAAATCGCCTGCTGTTACCATAAATATTATCCTCCGAAAATGAATTTCATTTTAATACACAATAATTTTATACTAAATTAACCTTATTTTCAAGTGTTTTTTAATAATTTAACACTATATTCAGGTCAATTTTGACCTTTTAAATCAATTCCGAGTTCCTCAAGCTGAATATCATCAACCTTTGAGGGACACTCTGTCATAGGTTCACTTGCATTCTGTACCTTGGGGAAAGCAATAACATCACGAAGAGAGTCCGCTTTAACGAGCTGCATAATAAGTCTGTCAAGACCGATACCCATACCACCGTGGGGAGGGGGACCAAATTTGAATGCATCAAGAAGATAGCCGAATTTCTGTTGTGCTTCTTCGTCGGAAAGACCAAGGAGCTTGAACATTCTGTCCTGAAGCTCGGGATTTGTAATACGGATTGAACCTGAAGAAAGCTCAATACCGTTAAGAACAAGGTCATAAGCCTCTGCGCGTACTCCCGCCTTATCTGTTTCAAGGTAGGGACGGCACTCGGCAAGGGGTGATGTGAAAGGATGATGCATTGCAACAAACTGACCTGCATCTTCGTCCCAATCGAAGAAGGGAAATTCCACAATCCAGAGAAGATTGAATCCGTCACCGATAATATCAAGTTTCTTTGCGGTCTCGTTACGAAGTGCACCGAGAACTGAAAGAACACCGCTGTTTTTAGTATCTGCAATAATGAAAACAACGTCGCCCTTTTCGGCACCTGCTCTGTCAAGAATTGCTTTCATTTCATCTTCAGTCATAAACTTAGCAAAGCTTGAAGCAATACCGTCGTCGGTAAGTCGAATCCATGCAAGACCCTTTGCACCGATGCCCTTTGCGAACTCTGTAAGTTTGTCAACTTCTTTTCTTGTGTATGTTGTAACTGCATTTTTAGCAGTAATACCACGTACTGAACCGCCACCTGCTACAGCACCTGAGAATACTGAGAAACCGCAGTCTTTAACAATATCAGTAAGGTCAAAGATTTCCATACCGAAACGGGTGTCAGGCTTGTCGGAACCGTAACGTTCCATAGCCTCTTTATAGGTAAGACGAGGGAGGGGAAGTGGAATTTCAACGCCTAAAGCCTCTTTGAAAACCCTTGCAATATAGCCTTCACCAATAGCAAGAACATCTTCCATGGTAACGAAAGACATTTCAAGGTCAATCTGTGTGAATTCGGGCTGACGGTCTGCTCTTAAATCCTCGTCACGGAAGCAACGGGCAATCTGCATATATCTGTCAAAACCTGCAACCATTGAAAGCTGTTTGTAAAGCTGGGGAGACTGAGGAAGAGCGTAGAATGTACCCTGATGGATACGGCTGGGTACAAGGAAATCACGAGCTCCTTCAGGAGTTGACTTAATTAACATAGGTGTTTCAATTTCAACGAAACCATTTTCGTCAAAATAGTCACGTGTGATTTTTGTTACCTTGTGACGGAAAAGAATATTTTTCTGTAAGTCAGGTCTTCTAAGGTCAAGATAACGATATTTAAGTCTTGTAAGTTCTGCAGTCTGGCAGTTTTCAACGATGTCGAAGGGGGGAGTTTCACTTTTTGCAAGAACTCTTAAATCCTTAACGTCGATTTCAATATCACCGGTGGGAATTTCACTGTTTTTGGATGAACGCTCACGAACAATACCCTTTGCCATAAGTACATATTCACTTCTTACTGCGAAGGCTTTTTCAAATATTTCTTTGTCGGTGTTTTCGTCAAAAGCAAGCTGAACAATGCCTGTTTTATCACGTAAATCAACGAAAATAAGTGCGCCAAGGTCACGTTGTTTTGCAACCCAACCGCATACGGTAACTTCTTCACCGATATTTGCTGCACGGAGGTCACCACAGAAAACAGAACGTTTAAGACCGTTCATATTATCCATATTTATACATCCTTTCAAGAGTAACTGTATTAAACCATATATGGTTTGAACACACTCTGTTTATTTTATATTTGCTTTGTGTTTTGTAAGGTAGGTTATGGGTAAACTCAGAAGTCCTGCGCACAAGAGCATAAACATGGGACCTGAGAATATGAAGATACTACCGTGTCTGTACAATTCCTGTTGTGCTTTAACCACATTTGACGATATTGTAATAATGTCATCGTGTACTATCATACCGAAGGGTAAGATTTTACCCACAACAAGCGTTAACCCTACAATTACACCGAATGTTCCGAAAAATACAAGGACAGTTGCAATAGGTCCAAGTTTTGAAAAACGGGAAATATGAGCACAGGTAATGCCGAAATACATACACTGAACCACCAGGAACATTGCTACTGCAACCCATACGAGGTAATAAACTGCAAGTGAAATTATGGTTTGTGTGGATTGACCAAGTAATAACATAAACAATTGGTCTGCAAGGTCCTTAAGGTCACCGCCCATACATTCGCCAACCTGGAAAATCCAAAGGAAAAATGACCCGAAGAACAGCAAGTAAGTTATATATGTCCATACAAGACCTGAAATGGTTTTTGACCAGATTAGTGAGCTTGTTTTAACGGGAAGGGTAAGGGTAAGATAGCCTGCTCTGCCGAATGTTGTTTTGGAAAACATAAGTGCTACTGCTATGAGTATAACAATACAGGCAAAAAACATTGCAAGGCAGACGATAATACCACCAAGTGTTACAAAAACCAATTCTTTGCCGTTCCAAATATTGAAAATATCTTTCAAACTGTAAAGAACAAGTAATTCTGCAAATCCTGCAACAATGAAAATGCACAGGAAAATTGTGGAAATTGAATGCCACTGAGCTTTAAGGTCGTTTTTAAGAAGCTTACCAAACATTATTGAAAACCTCCTTAAATACATCTTCAATGGACTTGTCGTCTTGTAAAATATTCTCAACGCTGTCGTTGAGAAGAACCTTACCGTTACCTAAAAATACCGCATGAGTAAACACGTCTTCAAGGTCGTTTATAAGGTGTGTTGAAATGAGAAGTGTAGATGAACCTGCGTAGTTTTTCATAATAAAGTCAAGAATCTGACTTCTTGTTGCAGGGTCAACACCGCCCATGGGTTCGTCAAGAATATAAAGGTCAGCATCCCTTGACATAGTGAGTGAAAGAAGAAGCTTTTCCTGCATACCCTTTGACATTGACTTTGATTTCTGTTTAAGGTCAAGACCGAAACGCTTAATCATATCAAGGGCTTTTTCTTTATTGAAATCATCAAAGAAATCATTAAAATAATTAACCGCGTCAATGTTACGCATCCAATCATGAACAAAGGTCTGCTCAGGTAAGTATGCAGTAACTGCCTTTGTTTTTTCACCGGGTTTTTCACCACCGATTGTAACAGTACCACTGTAATCGTGGATAAGACCCGTAAGTATTTTCATAAATGTGGTTTTACCGCATCCGTTAGGACCGAAAAGACCGATTATTTCACCACGGGGCAGGGTAAAACTGATATCATCTAAAACAAGGTGTTTGCCATAGGATTTACATAAACCTTGGGCTACAATTATGCTGTTATCTGACATAATTTAACCTCCTTTTTTACTTGATTATTCCCGGAAATATCCGAAAATAGTCGAAACTTTACTAATTGTATATTTTACACTATAACAGACCTTTAAGTCAATATATAAGAATGTAAAAAAGATGTAAATTAAAATGCAAAAAGTAAAAAAACACCCTTTCCGTAAATGGAAAGGGTGTAAGAGAATTTGCTTATGCGAAAAGACCACCGAAAAAGCTTGAAACTGTATCAAGAACAGCGCTTACGTCGTACTCAACAAGTGAGCCACTGATGGATTCAAGGATTTTAGAAAGGTCTGCACCTTCAAAAAGATTGAAAACAATATCCAAAATAGCTTCCATTTTATCGCCTCCTATTTACGCACAATATACCACAATATTCTTGATTTGTCAAGGATTAACCCCGTTGTAAAAATTTAGTAAAAGACAAAAAGGAATAAAATGAAAAATTTTCCTGTAAGTATTGCAAAATGGAGAAAATATGCATTTCTTAATCCCGTTGTTTTATTGACTTTGTATAATATATATGATATGATTTCTATATATATGTTTTAATACGAGTTTTGTACCGTATTTTCACATGTCCAAAAATAAATTATGACAAAATAACCACATATTCATATCGTAACGGAGCGAAGCAAATGTACAAAAATGTAGTGAAAAGAATGTTGGATTTAGTTCTTTCATTATGCGGAATTCTTGCATTGATTGTACCCATGGCAATTATTGCTTGTGCAATAAAATGTGACAGTAAAGGACCTGTATTTTTCAAGCAAAAAAGAGTAGGTCTTAACAAAGAGCATTTTGAAATTCTTAAATTCAGAACAATGTTAACCGAAACTCCCAAGGATGTTCCCACACACGAGCTTTCGGATTCCAAAAAATGGATTACAAGGGTGGGTAAAATTTTAAGAAAAACAAGTCTGGATGAATTACCCCAGCTTTTTAATATTTTCAAAGGTGAAATGAGTATCATCGGTCCCCGACCCGCTTTGTGGAATCAGTTTGACCTTATCGAAGAACGTGATAAGTATAATGCCAATAATGTGCGTCCCGGTCTTACAGGTCTTGCACAGATAAGCGGACGCGATGAACTTGAAATTCCCGTGAAGGCAAAGCTCGATGGCGAGTACGTTGAAAAAATGAGTTTAGTTTTCGACATAACATGCTTCATAAAAACAATTGGTAGCGTTATCAGAAGCGACGGTTTCGTGGAAGGTAAAGCCGCAGGCGAAAATGTAAGCGATAAAAAAGACTAAATAAAGGATTAATTTTATGACTTTGAAATTAATGTACATTACGAATAATCCTCAGGTTGCTGTCCTTGCCCAGAGCAGTGGCGTTGACAGGATATTTGTTGATATGGAATACATTGGTAAAGAAGACCGTCAAGGTGGACTTGATACAGTTAAAAGTCACCATACTGTCGAGGACGTAAAAAATCTTCGGAAGGTGCTTAATAAAACGGAGCTTCTTGTAAGGGTAAACCCCATTCACGAAGCGAGTGAAAACTGGTGTTGCTCGAAAGATGAAATCGAAGCGGTAATTGAAGCAGGGGCGGATATTATAATGCTCCCCATGGCTAAAACTGTTGACGAAATTAAAAAATTTGTTGAATATGTCGGCGGCAGAACAAAAACAATGCTTTTACTTGAAACCGCCGAGGCTAAAGAGAATATTAAGGCAATGCTTGATGTGGGCGGTATTGATATGGTTCATATCGGTCTTAACGATTTGCATTTGTCTTACGGAATGAAATTTATGTTCCAACTTCTTACGGATGGAACGGTTGAAGAACTCTGTGACATTATCGGTAGTTACGGTATACCTTACGGTTTTGGTGGTATTGCGAGGCTTGGTTTTGGTATGTTACCTGCGGAGCACGTTATTGCCGAGCATTACAGGTTAGGTTCTTCAATGGCGATTTTGTCCAGGAGTTTTTGTGATATATATAAAACTTCGGATATGGAAGAAGTTCAGAGGCTTTTTGAACAGGAGCTCAGAAAAATCAGGGAATACGAAAAAGAGCTTACCGCAAAAGATGAGTCTTTTTTCAAAAAAAATCAAAAAGAAACAGTTCGTCTTGTAGATATAATTGCAGAAAAAATACAGAAATAAAATTAAAGTTTTCAGAAGGGAAGAAGCTTTTAAAATGGCAGATACGAGAAAACCTATTCCTCTTGCCACACCTACAATGCACGGGGAAGAGTTAAAGTTTGTACAGGAGGCGTTCGACAGAAACTGGATTGCACCTTTAGGCTTTAACTGTGATGGTTTAGAAAAAGAAATGAATGAATATCTGTGTCGTAACGGCGGTAAAAATCAGGAGGCTCTTTCACTTGTTTCCTGTACCTCCGCTTTACACCTTGCGGTTAAACTTGCAGGGGTTAAAAGGGGCGATAAAGTATTTTGTTCCGATATGACCTTTGCGGCAACGGTTAACCCCGTAAGCTACGAGGGTGGCGAACAGGTTTACATAGATTCCGAGTATGAAACCTGGAATATGGACCCAAAAGCACTTGAAAAGGCTTTTGAAAAATATCCGGACACTAAGGTTGTGGTACTTGCACATCTTTATGGTACCCCCGCCAAAATGGATGAAATTCTTGAAATATGCGAGAAGCACGGTGCAATTCTTATTGAAGATGCGGCGGAGGCACTTGGCGCTACATATCACGGTGTTGCCTGTGGCACTTTCGGTAAATATAATGCCATAAGCTTTAATGGTAACAAGATTATCACTACCTCAGGTGGCGGTATGTTGTTTACCGAAACTAAAGAAGAGAGAGAAAAAGCATTTTTCTGGGCAACTCAGTCAAGAGAACCCGAACTCTGGTATCAGCACGAAGAAATCGGTTACAACTACCGTATGTCAAATATAGTTGCGGGTGTGGGCAGAGGTCAGCTTTTACACCTTGACGAACACAGAGATGCTAAAGAGGTTATTTACAGACGTTACGAAGAAGGTTTAAAGGGTCTTCCCGTTAAAATGAATCCTTATCTTTCCGATACAAAACCCAATTTCTGGCTTTCCTGTATGATTATTGACGAGGGGTGCGATGTTGACCCCATTTCCGTGATCAAAAAACTTGCGGAAGAAAAAATAGACTCTCGTCCCATCTGGAAACCCATGCATATGCAACCTGTATTTAAAGACAATGACTTTATTACTGCAGGTGAAAATTCAGTTGGCGAGAATGTTTTCAGCAGAGGCTTATGCCTTCCTTCGGATATTAAAATGACCGAAGAAGAACAGAATTTTGTTATTTCCGTAATTAAATCTTGTTTTGAGGGATAAAAATGTACGCAAAATGTTTTAAAAGATTTTTTGATTTTTGCCTGTCTCTTGGTGCAATAATCTTCTTGTCACCCATTCTTTTGGTGCTTGTGGTTTTAGGTGCAATATTTATGAGGGGTAACCCCTTCTTTTGTCAGGCGCGCCCCGGCAAAATAAATCCCAAAACAGGGGAAGAGAAAATATTCAAGCTTATTAAATTCAGAACAATGGATAACCGCAAGGATGCTGACGGTAATTTACTTCCCGATGAGGTAAGACTTAATTCCTATGGTAAGTTTTTACGTTCAACTTCCCTTGACGAACTTCCCGAACTTATAAACATTTTGAAGGGCGATATGTCAATTGTGGGGCCACGTCCCTTGCTTGTAAAATACATTCCCTTATATTCAGAAGAACAGAGGCATCGCCACGATGTGCGCCCCGGTCTTACGGGTTACGCTCAGGTAAACGGCAGAAACAGTATTTCTTGGGAAGAAAAATTCAGGCTTGACGTTGAGTATGTAAGAAACATAACCCTTATATGCGATATCAAGATTATTTTCGGTACTGTTTTCTCGGTGCTTAAGCGTGAAGGAATTTCACAGGAAAATAACGCTACTATGGAAGAGTTCAGGGGCTCCGTAAACGCAGAGGAGAATTAAAATGAGTAAATTGGTTATTTTCGGTGCAGGCGGTCACGCAAAGGTTGTTGCCGATATAGCATTAAAAAACGGCTTTGAAATTGAAGGTTTTTTAGATGATAACGCCTCAGCTTCAAGTATAATAGGTTATCCCATATTGGGTAAAATTGATGATTGCGTAAAATACAAAGACACCTGTGTTTTTGCAATGGGTATAGGCAATAACGCAGTAAGAAAAAAGATTCTTGATAAATATCCTGATTTTGAATACCCTGTGCTTGTTCATCCTACTGCAAGTATCGGTATTGAAACAAAAATCGGTAAAGGCACGGTGGTAATGCCTTATGTCGTTGTGAATGCCTGTGCCGAGGTAGGTGAATTCAGCATACTTAACAGTGCAAGTGTGGTTGAGCACGATTGCAGAGTCGGTGACTTTTGCCTCATAGCTCCCAACGTTACACTTTGTGGTGTATCAAAGACAGGTGACTTTGTTTGGATGGGTGCCGGTAGTGTTGTTAACCAGACTATTAAAATCTGCGACGGCGTAACGGTTGGCTCAGGCGCAGTAGTTACTAAAGATATTACCGAAAGCGGTACTTACGTAGGTGTACCCGCAACAAAAATTAACTAAGAAGGAAAAACGGGATGAAAAAGATTTGTTTTGTAACAACGGTTTCATTAACAATGAAAGCCTTTGTTCTTGAAAGTGCAAAATATCTTCACAATGAGGGCGGTTATGATGTTACCCTTATTTGTAACAATGATGAGGAATTTGCTGCATCTTTACCTGAATACATAAAATTCATCCCCGTTTCAATGGCAAGGGGTGTGGACCTCTCTGCTATCTCTTCAGTTTTACAGTTTATAAAAATATTCAGAAAAGAAAAATTTGATATTATTCAATATTCCACCCCCAACGCTTCACTTTACGCATCAATCGGTGCATTTATTGCGAGAACAAAAGTGAGAAGATACAGTCAATGCGGTATAAGGTATGTAGCATTTGAGGGATTCAGCAGAAAGTTTTTTAAGATTTTCGAAAAAATCACATGTAAACTTTCAACACAGATAAAAGCACAAAGTCCCAAGAATATGCAATTTGCAATTGATGAAGGTCTTTGTAAAAAGGATAAAATTTCAGTTATCGGTATAGGCGGTACAATCGGTGTGGACCTGTCTCAATGCAGAAGTTTTGATAATAATGAAGCCAAAAAAGAACTTCGTGAGAAATATGGCATTCCTCAGGATGCTTTTGTTTACGGTTACGTAGGTAGAATCAACGTTGACAAGGGTACAAATGAACTTATAACCGCATTTAATAAAAATGCCAAAGACTACGAGAATATTTATCTTGCTCTTGTGGGTATGCTAGATGATGCTAACCCTATAAGTGACGAAAACCTTGAAATTGCTCAAAGTCATCCTCGTATAATTATGACGGGTAACGTTGACTTCAACGAGGTTTATCCCCATATGGCGATGTTTGACGTATTGGTGCACCCCACTTATCGTGAAGGCTTCGGCAAGGTGTTGCAGGAAGCAATGGGTGTTGGACTTCCCATTATTACAACAAACGTACCCGGTCCTTCGGAGGTTGTGGAAAACAACGTTTCGGGTATTCTTTGTGAAGTTAAAAATGCTAATGACCTTGCGGAAAAAATGGCAACTCTCAGAAATGACGAGAAACTTCTTAAAAATATTGCCGAGGCAGGAAGCAAGCGTGCCGAAAAGTATTTTGACAGACCCATAATGCTTAAAAATATTCTGGACGATATGAAAGAAACTGCGAATTGAGGTTAGATAATATGTTTTTCAGTATCATTTTACCAATTTATAACGTAGAAAAATACCTTAAAGAATGTGTTGACTCTATTCAGGCACAGACTTTTAAAGATTATGAAATTATCCTTGTTGATGACGGCTCAAAAGATTCAAGTCCTGCCATTTGCGATGAGTTAGCAGCACAGGATGAAAGAATAAAAGTAATTCACAAACCTAACGGCGGTCAGTCCACCGCAAGAAATATGGGTCTTGAAAAAGCCGATGGCGATTACATAATCTACCTCGACAGTGATGATTTCATTACATCCGATACGTTCTTCCAGGATATTTACAATAAAATTCAGGAAACTCAGAGTGATATTGTTTTATACAAATATTCAAAGTATTTTGACGATACTAAAACCCTTGATAAATGCACATTTACCCTTGATTTTGCCGAGAGTATAACCGATAGTGAGGAAATGCTTGAAACCCTCGTTAAAAAGGACGCATATTACGGAATGGCGTGGGTTAAGGCTTTCCGCAGAGAAATGGCAATAGAAAACGGAGTTGTTTTTGATACAAATCTGGTTTGTGAGGATATGGACTGGTATTTCAACCTCGTTCTTTGTGCCGAAAAGATATCCGCTATTGATAAATCATACATTGCTTACAGACAAAGGGCAGGTTCTGTAACCTCTACACTCAAATTAAGAAACCTTACAGATTACATTTTCACTATGGAAAAGTGGAATGAGAAAATAAAAACTTCAGATTTGAGCGAAAAAAAGAAAAACGCTTTAATGGGTGCTCTTGCAAAATACTACTCAAATATGTTCATTACATACATCAGAGTAAAAGATCCTGAAAAGAAAAAACACGTAAAACGTATTAAGGGTATTTCTGATATTCTTGATTATAGCCAGAGTACACGTCCCCAGCAGATTAAAAAAGTATACAAGCTTGTGGGCTTTAAGGGTGTTACCTTAATGCTTACAGTATTAGATAAAATTAAATGAGGCTTTAAAGATGAGTGAAAAATTACCAAAGGTATTATCAATATCCTTAAGCACCTGGCACAAGGATAGCGGTATCCACACCCAGACAGATTTATTTAAGCACTATGACCCTGAAAGGGTTGCGCAGATTTATACCAAATCAGGTTTACCCAATACACCTGTCTGTAATAACTTTTTCAGAATAAGCGAAAACGAAATTATTAAAAGTGTTATTAAACGCAACCCCGTAGGATGCCGAGTTGAAAATGGTGCCGAGGCAGATGCTTCTACACAGAAGGCTATGGATGCAGAAAAAGCACTTTACACTCAGGCTCACAAGAAAAAATCCTGGCTTATGACGGTTATGCGTGAATTTGTGTGGATGTTTGGCAGATGGAAAACAAAAGCACTTGATAAATTCATTGAAGAAGAAAACCCCGACGTTTATTTCGTGCCCATTTACCCCGTGGCATATATGGGTTGGCTTCAGTTACATATACTTAAAAAATATCCCAGACCATACGTATGTTATCTTGCGGACGACAACTATTCATACAAGCCCTGTGGCAGAAATCCCTTTGCGTATTTCCACCGCTTTATGTTAAGACGTGTTGTAAAAAAACTCGCGGTAAATTGTACAGAGATGTTTACAATCACTAAAACCGAGGCGATTGACACAGACAACCTTTTTGGTACAAATAGTATTGTACTTACTAAGGGCATTAATTACGATAACCTTGAGTTCAAAGAAAAAGAGGTTTCAACACCCATAAGAATGGTTTATACGGGTAACCTCTTTATCGGACGTGCCGCTTCACTTGTTGAAATTTCAAAGGCACTTGCAGATATAAACAAAGACGGCGAAAAAATAACTCTCGATATTTATTCACCCACCGTTATGGACGACAAAACTATGGAATACCTTAATTCAAACGGTTGTCACTTTAACGGCAGTGTTCCCAAAAGCGAAGTTGACGCAATTCAACAGTCGGCAGATATTGTAGTTTTTGTTGAATCTCTTGAAAAAGAGCATAGATTTGACGCCCGTCTTTCTTTCTCAACAAAACTTACTGACTATTTTAAAAACGGTAAATGTATTTTTGCAATTGGTGACAAAACAATCGCGCCCATTGAATATTTAAGAGAAAATGAGTGTGCCGTAATTGCCAATGAATATGACGAAATTGCACCACAACTTCAAAAAATCATTGAAAATCCCGAAATGATTAAAAAATATAGCCGACAGGCATTTGACTGCGGTAAGAAAAACCATAATGAAAATGATATTAAGAGAATTTTCGTGGATACATTCGTGAAAGCCGCTAAAAAAGGAAAATAATATGTCAAAAATTGACTTTATAAAAGAAAAAGAGCGTATTAGAACACTCCTTACCGAAAAAGGTGTTAAAGAAAATCATGCCGAAACAGTTGCAGATTGCTTTGTTACTGCGGATATGTACGGTGTAACAAGTCACGGTACGGCAATTTTACCCTCTCATATTCAAAGAATTGAGCGCGGTGGATATAATCTTGACCCTAAATTTAATGTGATAAGAGAAACATCGGCTTTTGCCGTGATAGACGGTGATAATTCAATGGGGCCTGTATGTGCCGCATATTGTATGGATTATGCCGTAGAAAAATCCCGTGAAAGCGGAATTTTTACGGTTTTGAGCAGAAACAACAATACTTTTGGCCCCGCATTTTACTATCCTCTTAAGGCTGCTGAAAAAGGTTGCATAGGAATTGCTTTCAGTAACAGTCCTGCACAAATGGCGCCTTTTGGCGGTAAAGAAAAAATGCTCGGCACAAATCCCTTTTCAATGGTTATCCCTTGCGGTGATAAAGACCCCATTATTGTGGATATGGCAACAAGTGTTGTTGCAAAATCAAAATTTAAAGAATACAAAGCGCAGAATAAACAATTACCCGAGGGTTGGGCTTTGGATATAAACGGCAAACCCACCACCGACCCGGATGAGGGAATGGCAGGTCTTGTACTTCCCATGGCAGGGTTCAAGGGCTACGGAATTGCAATGATGATTGATATTTTGTCAGGTGTGATTTCGGGTGCATCATATCTCAACAAAGTCGGCAGATTTTATAGCCAAAACAACGCCTGTATGGATGTTGGATTTACATTCATAGCAATAGATCCGAAAATTGTTTTCGGTGACGATTATGAAAATATAATGGAAGAGTATGTTGATGCTCTTCGTAATTCTGAAACCGCCGAAGGATGTGTAATTGCCCTTCCCGGTGATGACAGAATAAATAAATTTAAAGAAAATAATTAAAAGGATGTGAGAATATGAAAGTAATGCAAATAAATGCCGTTTTCGGCGTAGGTAGTACGGGTGTTATTGTTGAGGATTTACATAATTTGTCCCTACAAAATGGAATTGAGTCTTATGTTTCATATTCCACAACCAATAAAAATAAAAACGAAATTAAAAACGGATATGTAATTGGTGGTACATTGGGTAAAAAAATACACGCTTTGCTTTCCCGAATAGGGGGTAAACAAGCCTATTTTTCCTTTTTTGCCACAAAAAAACTTATTAAACATATTGAAAGCATAAAACCCGATATTGTTCACCTTCATAATCTGCACAGTAACTACGTTAATCTTAATTTGCTTATGGATTATTTAGGTAAAAAAGATATTAAAACAGTTGTTACACTCCATGACTGTTGGTTCTATACGGGCGGTTGTTTCCACTACACCGCCGCAGGGTGCGATAAATGGCAGGAATCCTGTGGTAACTGTCCCAAACAAAAACAGGATACCCCCGCACTTCTAAAAGACAACTCGGCAAAAATCCTTGCTGACCGAAAAAAGTATTTTGGCAAAATTAAGAATCTCACAATGACGGGTGTTTCAGGGTGGATGACCCGCGAGGGTGAAAAAACAATTTTTAAAAACAGAAAAACGAGGGTCATATATAATGGTATAGATACATCATTCTTTGTACCTACACCCTCTGATTTCAGAAAGAAGTATAATTTAGAAGATAAATTCCTTATACTTGCTCCGGCAAGTAAATGGTTAAAACCCATAAACAAAAAGACATTTGACTATGTTTGCAAGGAATTAACCGAAAATTCAGTTATTGTAATGCTCGGGTGCTCCGAAAGTCAGAAACAAGGCTTACCGAAAAATGTTCTGCCCCTTGATTTTATTAAGGATCGGGACGAGCTTCGCAAGGTGTATTCCGCTTGTGACGTTTTTGCTAACTGCACAAGGGAAGAATCACTTTCACTTATAAATATTGAAGCCCAAAGTTGCGGTACTCCCGTTGTTACATATCGCAACACAGGAGCACAGGAAACAGTGGATAATAAATGCAGTTTTTCTGTGGAAAGCGGAAATGAAAAAGAGTTTCTTGAAGCAATTCTTGATATAAAAACAAAAGGGAAAGAGAGTTTTTCAGAGAATTGCGTAATTTGGGTTAAAGAAAAATTTGACCGTGATGAAAATTACAAGAAATATATTGAGTTATATAGAGGGATAAAATGAAATTTAAGCGTTTAATCGGAAAAGATGGTTTGCCGTTTATAGATTTAATGGCAGTAATATTCTTTTCAGCATACTATATTTTACCGTCGTTCAGCGGCTCGTTTAATAGATGGTTGGTTTTATTTGCAGGTATAGCCTATTTTGGTTATGTATTAATAAAGGACCGTAAAGTTGGCGTGTCTTTTATAAGCATATTTGCTGCCGTTCTGGTAATAGCCTTTGCTTTCCTGATACTGACGGACACAAAAACCATATCGGAAACGGCAAGTAATCGACTCATAAAAGTCTTTTTATCAAAATTCAGCCAGTATTTCTTTATGTATCTGCCCGGTCTTTTGTTAATAAGGGTTTTAAAAACCGCTAATAAAGAGCAAAAGCACTTGATGTTATTGTTAATGGTAGCTTTATATATAGTTGTTCTTTATAACACCTTTACGGTAATTCTTGAAAATCCTGATGCTATCCGTCATTGGGAAGAGTTTGCGGATATGGAAGACGAAAACATAGGTAACTATTACTTCGTTTATTCCGTACCCATTGTTATAGTTGGTCTTTCCGTATGTATGGCAAGACTTAAAGGCTTAAAAAAGATTATCTGTCTCGGTATGATAGGTATTTTGTTCGGCTTCCTTTTATTGGCTTCATATACCCTTGCTATTCTTATAGCTGCACTCGGTTTAGCAATGCAGATTTTCTTATCTGTCAAAAGTCCTATTACCAAAATCCTGTTTGTTGTTGTAGCGGTTATTGGCTTGTTCTTTATACCGGATTTACTTTTACTTATTTCAGAAAATGCACCATCTGATAATATGTCTGTTCGTTTCAGAGAGCTTTACAGCTTCTTCACCGCCGGTGACTCAAGCGGTTACAACCTTAACGGCAGACTCAACCTTTACAGAATGTCCGTAGAGGCGTTCTTTAGAAGTCCTATTATCGGTAACCGTAGCCTTAATTTCGACGGTCACGCAACCTGCTTAACTGTTTTAGCTGATACGGGTATTATAGGCGGTATTCCCTTCTATTACCTTTTGTTCTCAATGAATAAGCGAATGAAAGCACTTCTCGGTGAAAATGCAAGGAACTTTTTACCGGCATTCTTCTGTCTCTTATGCATGGGCTTTTCAAACCCCATTCATAACTCCTTACCCCTTGCATTTTCCGTTTGGTTTATTGTTCCCCTTATTATAAATACTCTTATAAATAAAGAAGGAGAAAAAGTAAAATGAAAAAAGATTGGAAAATAGACGTTCCTGTTTTACTTATATTTTTTGCAAGACCCGATACTCTTGAAAAGGTTTTTGAATCCATAAGAGAGGCAAGACCCAGCACACTTCTTTTATGGCAGGATGGTCCCCGTGAGGGCAGACCCGATGATATAGAAAATATTGAAAAATGTCGTAAAATAGTTGAAAATATTGATTGGGAATGTACAGTTTATAAAAAATATAATGAAAAGAACTACGGATGCGACCCCTCCACATTCTACTCGCACAAATGGGCTTTTTCTCATGTGGATAAATGTATTATTCTTGAGGATGACCGTATTCCTACTCCGAGCTTTTATCCTTACTGCAAATATCTTCTTGATAAATACGAAAACGACGAAAGAATAAATCACATCTGTGGCACAAACCTTTTTGATGTTTATGAGGATTGTCCCGAAGATTATTTCTTTGCACCTTGCGGCTCTACCGCCTGGGCAACATGGAAGCGTGTTGCTGACAGTTGGGATGAAGAATATCTTTTCCTTGATGATGAATATAAATTAAAATGTCTTAAAGCCCTTTACGGTAAAGATTGGGCGGATGAATGGTACAAAACCGCTTGCCGTCACAAAGCGAAAGGGGTACCTTATTGGGAGTCAGTGCTTGGTATGGATGCCCTTCTTCATTCACGCCTTGCAATTATCCCTAAAAAGAACATGGTTTGCGATATCGGTCTTACGGAGAATGCAACCCATGCTCATTCTCATGCAGAGTGTCTTCCTAAAGAATTCAGAAATATGTTCAATATGAAAGTGCACGATGTTCAGTTCCCTATGAATGAGCCCAAGCATATAGTTGCAGATATGAATTATATGTATAAGTTGACTTTGATAAATGGTATAGGTCACCCTTGGATAAGATTTAAAAGAAAAGTAGTTTATTTTGCAAAATGTATCCGTTACGGCAAAATGAAACTTATACTTGCAAGTCTTAAAAGAAAATTAAAAAAATGAGGTAAATTATGAGCAAATATACTGTCAAAGGTTACGATATGGAAATCGTTCACGACAGAATGTTGCAGATAGCAACTGAGGTTGACAGAATCTGCCGTGAGCAAGGGTTTAAATGCTCACTTTACGGCGGGTCCGTAATCGGTGCGGTGCGCCACAACGGATTTATCCCCTGGGACCACGATATTGATATGTGTATGCCCCGTAAGGATTACGATAAATTCGTAAAATATATGAAAAAGCACCCTAACGAAAAAATCTTTTTTAGCAACTACTCTGCCGAAAAAAGATACCCCAACAGTTGGGGTAAGGTGCGCCTTAACGGTACGGTTTTTCTTGAAAAAGAACTTGCAATACTTACAGATATACACAAGGGTGTTTTTATAGATTTACACCCAATTGATAATATACTTCCCAAATTCTTACCTTTGCAGGTGAAACTTGCAATGTTCTGGTCAAGTGTTGGTAAGGTTAAAAGCGGAATATATAACGGCTCTGCTAAAAAGAGAAGTGTTTATAAGCTCTTTTCATGGCTTCCCTATGGTGTAATTAATGCAATGCGTGGCGGTGCTATGAAAATGTTTAAACATTTACCCACAAAGTATGTTTATAAAGTAGCACACCCCAATAATGGTATTTACCCCATACCCAGATGCACCTTTGAGGATTTAATTGACCATGAATTTGAGGATAAGACCTTCCTTATCCCTAAAAACTATGATGAGTTCTTAACAAAACGCTACGGCGATTATATGCAGATTCCCCCCGAATCTGAAGTATATGAATGTTGCACATCTATTATTGAGTGTAAATTATAAGAGGTTAAAATGAAAGAAAATGGTTCTTTAAAAGCAAAAACTATATCCGGTGTTATATGGAAGTTTGGAGAAAGAGTTTCGGCTCAGGCGGTAAACTTTATAGTTTCCATTATTCTTGCAAGGCTTCTTTTACCCGATGATTACGGTTTGATTGCCCTTGTTACGGTATTTATAACTATATGTAATAAAATTGTTATAAGCGGTTTTGCCACATCCCTTATTCAGAAAAAGGATGCGGATAATCTTGATTTTTCAACTGTATTTTATTTCAGTTTAGCCGTGGCGGTGGTACTCTACACAGGTTTGTTCTTCTCGGCACCCTTTATTGCAGAATTTTATTCTGCCGAAAGCGACCCCGAGTTATTTATACAGGTAATAAGGGTTATGGGAATTAACCTTTTCATAATTGCGGTTAACAGTGTGCAACAAGCCTATGTTTCCCGTACAATGCAGTTTAGAAAGTTTTTCTTTTCAACCATTATCGGTACGGTAGTTTCTGCCGTTGCGGGTATTGCCTTAGCTTATATGGGTAAAGGCGTATGGGCGCTTGTGGCTCAGAATATGATTCTTGCAGTAGTAAACGGAATTGTTCTGTGGTTTATGGTTAAGTGGAGACCCCAACTTAAATTTTCCTTTAAACGCCTTAAGACTTTATATTCCTACGGTTGGAAAATATTTGTGGCTTCAATGATTAAAATTCTTTATACGGATTTAAGAAGCCTTGTTATAGGTAAGGTTTATACTGCAGCTGATTTGGCTTTTTATAATAAAGCCCAAAGCTTCCCCCAGCTTATTGATACAAACGTTGAGGGTACAATAGACAGTGTACTTTTCCCCGCTATTTCCAAAAAACAGAGTAATGTTGACGATATGCGCGCAATGCTCCGCCGTGCAATTAAAACAACATCCTACATACTTATGCCCCTTTTGGCAGGACTTTCGGCAGTAGCAAAGCCTTTTATCATAATACTCCTTACAGATAAGTGGGCAGAGAGTATTCCACTTATGCAGATTCTTGCATTCTCATTTATATTTGCTCCCGTTGAGCTTGAAAATTTACAGGCAATCAAAGCAATCGGCAGAAGTGATATTGCCCTTAAGGTCGAAATTATCAAAAAGGTTGTGGGTGTAGCAATCCTTATTGCATCCATTCCCTTTGGCGTTACGGCAATTGCTGTTGGTATGGTTATCAGTACAACCCTTTCGGCTATCATCAATGCAATACCCAATAAAAAACTTTTAGGTTACACATTTAAAATGCAGTTAAAGGATATTTTACCAAGCCTTATGATGTCCCTTGTAATGTTTGGTGCGGTTTATCCCATATCACTTCTTAATTTAAATGTATGGCTTATGCTTATTATACAGGTTGTTGCAGGGGCAGTTATTTATATAGCTCTTTCGGCAATATTTAAAGTTGAAAGTTTCAAATATATTTTAAGTTTACTAAAAGGCTTTTTAAAGAGAGGTAAGAAGAATGAATCGTGAATTTCTTGAAGCATTAAAAATACCCGAAAGTATAAGAATACCTTACCTTGGCGGTAAATGGTACCAATTTTTAACAAAACTCGAAAATAAAAGCATAAGACAAGAGGTATTACCCGAAAATCCTTTAAATACAGATAAAAGAGACAAAAAAATTATTGCAACCTTAACTACATACCCCGCACGAATCGGTTGTGTGCACCTTGCAATAAAGTCAATTATGCTTCAGACCTATAAGCCTGACAGAATTATTTTGTGGTTGGCAGATTCTCAGTTTCCCGGCAGAGTTCTTCCCGAAGAACTTACTGCCCTTGAGAAATACGGTCTTGAGATTTTATGGATGCACGACCTCCACAGCAATAAAAAATTCTTTTATCCTGTGCTTAATCAGAAAGAGGATGAACTTGTAATCACCTTTGATGATGATATTATCTATTCCTCAAAAACAATCGAGAGATTGATGAAAACTCACGCTCAGTTCCCGGAGTGCATGATTTGCGAAAGGGCACAGGCTTACGATGAAAGTAACCCTTATCAACCGGGACGTTGGATAACAATTTCCGAAAAGGGTGTCAAAACTCCCAGTTACAGTCTTAATCCCTCACCCGGTGGCGGTTGCCTTATTCCTTACGGTCTTTTCTGTGAGGATGTTTGTAATGAAGAAAAAATCAATACTCTTGCACACCACCACGACGATGTATGGTTTATGTTTATGTGTGTGCAGAATAATAGAAAAATAAAGAAAACGAGAAAGTACCACAAAACATTTTCTGTTATTACCGATTCTCAGGTTGAAGCAATTGCACAGGATAACGTGCAGAATAACAGTAACCTTGGAGTTGTTAAAAAACTCAGCGAGGTTTACCCCGATGCCTGGCATAGAATTGTTACTGACACTGATGTAAAATAAAGTTTAAGGTGTGATTGTTTTTGTCAACTAAAATAAAAAATCCTATGGATCAGAAGCACGTTAAAAACGTGGAGTTTGTTTTTTACCTTGCGGCAATATTTTTCTATACAATGATGACTGGTATCGTAGGCAGTTATCGTCAGGCGTACTTAGTCAACATACTTCATCTTTCCGATGACTCGGTGTCATTCTATAATGCTTTCCTCAGTATTGCGGGGTTTGTAATGAGCTTCGTATACGCTATGATTATCGATAACCGTAAAATCGGTAAAAAGGGAAAGTTTATTCCCATTGTTAATGCGGTGGCTATTCCCATAGGTATCGTTACAATGCTTCTTTTCTACACACCCAAGGGTCTTTCAGGTACAATCCTTATGATATACCTTATTACAATAGGTATGTTACACGGTGCATGTACCAGCTTCGGTAACGCAATAAATCTTGTGTCCTACGTTGTTTCACCTAATAATAAAGAACGTGACAAGGTTATCTCATTCCGTAGCATTTCAAGTGCCGTGGGTAACTCCGCACCCCTCGTGGTTGTGCTTGTTATCGGTCTTATTATTGATAAGGTTACGCCCGGTAACCCCAACAAAGAGTACCTTGAGTATATTATCGGTGCTTCACTTATCAGTGTTATCGGTACAATAATTACACTTATGGGTATGCGTTTCTTAAAAGAAAGAATCACATACACCGTGGAAAAGAAAAACCCCTTCAAGGGCTTTGTGGATATTATCAAAAACAAATATGCACGTACTATTATCCTCAGCGAAACCCTTAAAAACCTTCGTGGTATCGCAAACTATATGGGTCCATTCCTTGCAGCGGCTCTCCTTGGCGGTACGGATAAATTCCTTCTTTTCGGTCTTCCCACAGGTATTGGTACTGCAGTTGGTATGCTTGTAATAAATTTCTTACTTAAGAAATTTAACGCAAGAGTTCTTTACATTGCTTCGGGTATTTATTCCGTTACAGTCAATGTTATTGCTTTCGCCGTTGGTTATACATATTTCACTACCGAGGCAAAGCCCTTGCAGATAGTATTTATCATCTGCTTGTTCCTCATCGGTCTTCAGTTCGGTGCATCTAACCTTCTTCCCTCTATGTTCCAGGCAGATGTACTTGAAGATATCGAGCTTCAGACAAAGGGTAAACGTCTTGATGCGGCACTCCCCACAGTTATCGGTATAGGTACTATGGTAACGGGAACTATCGCCCAGACACTTTCACCCCAGATTCTTTATGGCGAGGGTTCAATTATCGGTTACATTCAGCCTACAGATGATGTTCCCAATCCTACTCAGAGTCTGGAAACAAAAATAATGATGCTTTTCTTCTACACTATTTTCCACGGAATTATGATGTTCCTTGCAGGTGTTCCCTTCTTCTTCTATAAACTCACAGGTAAAAAGAAAGAGGAAGTACACAACGCAGTTCTTAAACAACGAGAAGAATTATCAGAATAAAATTAAGACCTCTACTCCAGAAGAGTAGAGGTCAATTTTTATATATTGTATTTTATTCTTCGATTTCAATTCCGCGTTCTTTACGGAGATTAGCAAGTTCGCTGAAAATCTTTTCTTTCTTTTTGCCTGTAAGGTCGTAGAAGAAAAGAGGAATTGCACAAAGAAGAAGGCTAAGACCGGGAACGATAGTAACGAGTGAGAACATACCGAAGTTCTGTAATGCATCAAGATTCATTGCAACGTCAACGATGCTTTCTGCTTTACTGTTAAGTGTAGCAACGTCAAGGTCTATAATAAGGTACATACCGATAATCATAACTGTTGCAAAGGCGTTACCGATTTTGTTAACGAATGACTGACAAGCGGAGCCAAGACCTGTGTTTCTGAAGCCTGTTTTCCACTCCATAAAGTCAAGACAGTCGCAAACCATAGCGAATGAAACGTTGTTTATAACACCAAGAGGAATGCTTGAAATAAGCATAAAGGGGATGCAAAGAAGAAGGTTCTTTGTAGTCCAACCAACAACAATTGTAACGCAGGATGCCACAAAACCGCCAAGACAAGAAACAATCATAATCTGTTTGTATTCGAACTTCTTGTAAAGTTTGGGAAGGAAAAGCATAGCGCCAAACATACCAACTGCGGCACAAATCTGAATAACAAGGGCAACAGTTGAAATGTTGGAGTTGTATTCTGCAAGAGTTGTGGGTTTTTTGCCAACGTAAAGACCGGAGTAACGTGCTACGTGAGGAGCCGCCGCCTGAAGCATATATCTACCGAAGGAAAGAACACCCGAAAGAACAACCAACATAAGGGGTTTGCAAGTGAAGATTCTTTTAAGCATACCGGGTTCGCCGGGAGCTTTTTTCTGAGCATCGGGAATCTGGATTCTTTCTTTTGTTTTAAAGGTAGAAAGAGTGAACAAGGGCATACCGATTACTGCCATTGAAATAGCCATAACAGCGTATTTTACAATGTCGGCATTTTCCATATCTGCAACAATGTAGCCTACGATAATGGGAAGTGCAACTGTAACAGCCGAACCGATACCACCAACGGTTTTGCCGTAGGAAATAAGGTTACCGCGTTCCTTGGGGTTGGGGGTCATAACGTTGGGCATACTCCAGAAGGGAACGTCACTTGCGGTGTAAACCATACCCCAGATAACGTAAACTGCAGCAACGAAAACATAGAGCCATATTGATTTGTTTTGTGTATCAAAGCCGGGGTTAACAAACATTAAGATTGTAAGTGCGGCAATGGGTATAGCGGTTACTAAGGGATAAGGACGCATTCTGCCGAATTTAGTTGAACGTCTGTCTACAATCATACCCATCATAGGGTCGTTGATAGCATCCCACACACGGGCGAGAAGCATAAGCATAATAACGAACATTGCGTTAAGTGAAAGAACGTTCATATAATAGTCCGTTATGTAGCTTGACATACAACTGTAAACAAGACCCTGACCTAATGCGGCAATAGCATAAGCCTGGACTTCTTTTTTAGGAACATATTTTTTACCGAGTGTATCGGTAGCTGGTTTAGTTTTAGCCATATTAACCTCCTGAAAGAATTATAAATTAAGATTAACATATCTGAGAGGTTTTTGCAATAAAAAATAAAGAACTCACAAGAAGTGAATTCTTTATTTTGGTGCAGAGAATGGGACTTGATGGGCTCTGCCCATCATTCGCTACGCGAACGCCCGATTATGTTCGGCTTCGCCGAGTGGGTTCAAGTCCCACCAACAGAAGAAAAAAATAAAGACTCCGTTCTAAAGAACAGAATCTCTATTTTGGTGCAGAGAATGGGACTTGAACCCACATGAAATTGCTTTCACTAGAACCTGAATCTAGCGCGTCTGCCAATTCCGCCACCCCTGCGTATTTAGTTCAAAATGCAAAATGCGAAATAAAGGGGCGACGCCGATTATAATGCCGACCGCAGATCCCGATAATTACACATTACGCATTACGCATTCTATCACACAAATCCTCCGCTGTCAACAAAATCAAAGGTTTTATCCATTAAGTTCTGCTTCAAACTCGGGCATTATGTGTGTGGTGGTAGTGAAGAACATAACCTTCATTTCGCCATAAGAATACTCGTTAAGAGAAGGTTTTTCACTTGCACGTTTGGAGTTGAAATTTTTATCTATGGAGTATATGGCAATCAGGGTATCTTTGTTGCGTATTAGTTTACCATTACTGTCCGTTGAGCCGTCAAATTCCAAAACAATATTTCCGTTGTTGTCGGGTACCGTATATAGCGCAACAAGGTTTTTTGCATCAACCAAGTATTTGGTTGTAATGGCTTTAATATATTTATTATCCGCGCTATCGCTGAATTCCATTTCGCCTGTTTTTTCATAAACCTTTTCGGTGGTAACAATGGTTTCGGTAGTTTCAAGGGCGGGGCTTTGCTGAGTTACGGGAACATAAGTTGTTGCTTCTGTTTCGGTTATGGTGGTAACAACTGTGGTATCTGAAGTGGGGGCAATTTGCGTAAAATATGAAACGTCCGCCTGTTGGGTTTGGTATACATAGGGGGCAGTTGTTGTGATAATTTGATAGCTATAACTCTCGGTAGTGGTGGTTATTTCAAGGTCCTCTGCCATAGCGCAAGAGCACAGTAACACCATCAAGCTTATTATAACAACAAGCTTTATAAGACTTTTTTTCATCTCCTCACCTCTGTAAATAATGTACCATAAAACCAGGTGTAATGCAAACTTTTTCTTGCATTTTAAGGCGGTAAATAGTATCATTAAAGTGTATAATTATATAATGGGAGGTTTGTATATGTATCTTTGTCCCGAGCCTAAAAAATTAGAGCTTAAAGGCGGTTATTATCGTTTCGAAGTGGGCACCGAGCCCGAAGTAAAGACAAGGGTTACTCCTTTGCTTTCTCAAAAGGAAAGTTACCGTATTGAGATTGATACCACGGGTGTTTCAATCGAAGCGGCGGACGAAGCAGGGGTATATTATGCAAACGTTACCCTCCGACAACTTCTTATGAATTACAGGGGTTGCTTACCTTGTCTGTACATATATGATGAGCCCGAATTTTACTATCGTGGTTTTATGATTGACTCCTGTCGCCATTTTTTCACTGTAGATGAAATTAAAAAGATGGTTAATGCCGCATCTCTTTTTAAATTCAATAAATTCCACTTCCATTTATCCGACGACCAGGGCTTCAGGGTTGAAATTGACTCATATCCTAACCTTACGACAATAGGGTCTGTAAGACCTTCATCCGATTTCGGCAGAGGTGAAAATGACAAAACTCCCTACGCCTATTATTATACTAAACAGGAACTTAAAGACATTGTAGAATATTGTCGCAAAAGACATATTGATGTTATTCCCGAGTTCGATATACCCGGTCACACCTCAGCAGTAATTGCATCTTATCCCGAACTTTCCTGTACAGGCGAAAAGATTGAACCTAAAACCACCGCAGGTGTATTTAATGACATTCTTTGTGCGGGTAATCCCGAAACCATAAGGATGATATACTCCGTAATTGATGAATTGTGTGAGATTTTTCCAAGTAAGTATTTCCACATGGGCGGTGACGAAGCACCCAAAAACAAGTGGAATGTATGCCCCAAGTGTCAGGCAAAAGTAAAAGAATTAAACCTTAAGAATACCGAGGAGCTTCACGGTTGGCTTGTTAACGAAGTTTCCCTCTATCTTAAAAAGAAGGGTAAGAAAACAATTTGTTGGAATGAAGCCATAAGGGGCGGAAACATAGAAAAAGATAATGTTACAGTCGCCTGGTGGCTTGACAGAACCAAGGCCTCTCTTGATTGGGCTAATGCAGGCAATCCCGTTATAGTTGAAAGTTTCACTCCCTATTATGCGGATTATCCCCATGGTATGCACTCTCTTAAAAGCGTCTATATGTACAATCCCCGAAAAATAAAGGGTATTACATCTTTGGGTGCCGCTTCGGTTGTGGGTATTGAATCCCCTGTGTGGACTGAATATATAAGGGATTTTGAAACCCTTACAAAAATGTGTTTTCCCCGTTGGCTTGCGGTAGCTGATACCGCCTGGAACGGCAATGATAACAAGGATTTTGCCAAATTCCTTAAAAACACAGTGTTTTTCTGTGAAATTTTAAAGGAATACGGCATTACTGCCGCAAGTGAAAGCGAGTGGAATATTCTTCCTCATAACAGAGCGTCACAAACGGTACGTTTCCTTAAAAATATGTTATCAAAGGATTTCATAAATCAACATATTAAAAAGGACGATAATTAATGGTTAAATATTCCGTTATAGGTACATCTTGGATAACCGAATCATTTATACAAGGTGCAAGTCTTGTAGAAGACCTTGTTCTGGATGGTGTATATTCCCGTTCCAAAGAAAAGGGCGAAGCCTTTGCCCAAAAGACTGGTGCGAAAAGGGTGTTTTGTAACTTTTTAGAGCTTCTTTCTTCGGATACGGATTTGGTTTATGTGGCAAGTCCTAATTCCTGTCACTACGAGCAATGCAAAGCCCTTATTGAAAACAAAAAGCACGTGATATGCGAAAAGCCCATTACAATTACACTTGACGAGTACAAAGAGCTTTCCAGTCTTGCAGATAAAAACGGCGTTATTTATTTTGAAGCCATTATGTATATGCATTTGCCTGCACGTAAGATTTTAAAGGACGCTGTTGACAATATCGGTGTTATAAGAAGTGCCACCTTTGATTTTTCTCAGCTTTCTTCTAAATACGCCGCACTTAAAAGGGGCGAATTACCCAATATTTTCAACCCTGAAATGAAAACAGGCGCCCTTAACGATTTGGGTATTTACTGTGTTTATCCTGCGGTAGATTTATTCGGTATGCCTGAGAAAATCGTTCCTGTGCAGCATTTTCTTCACACAGGTGCAGACGGTAGCGGTAGTGCCGCTTTTGTGTACAAAGATAAAATAGTAACCATTGTTTATTCAAAAACAGGTCAAAGTAGAGCCCCCTCGCAGATTATGGGTGACGAGGGCACGATCACAATCGGAAGTATATCACAAACAGATAATATTTACCTTTATAATAACAAAGGCGAAAAAACCGAGCTTGTACCTGATATTGATAAAAAATATCATATGGGGAATGAGGCTCAGAGTGCCTATAACTTTATAACAGACCTTGAAAACAATCGTTGTTTTTATGACGACTGTCGAAAAACTAACGAGAAAGTCCTTCAATGTATGGAAAAAATGAGGATAGAAAATGCTTGAACAAGAAATTAAAAGTTTTTTGCTTTCCAAAGGGGTAAGCGATGTAGGCTTCGCCTGTGTGGACAATGCCGATACAGGAGACCTTAAATACGCCATAAGTATTGTTGTGAGATTAAGTGATGCCATAATCGAAGAAATAGATGATGCTCCTACTCCTACATATTTTAATCATTACAGGTCAGTTAATGCATTTATTGATCGAATGCTACTTGAAACAGGCTTATTTTTACAGAGTAAGGGTTATAACTACATAACCGTTGCCGCATCGCAGAGTATGCCCGGTACACCCTTTAACGGCAGATATTCCCACAAAGAGGCTGCGCGAAAAGCGGGTCTTGGCGGAATAGGGAAAAACTCTCTTTTTATTCATAAAAATTATGGTACAAGAGTACGCCTTGGCACGCTTTTTACCGATTGCCCTCTTGCGGGTGAAGGAGAGTTTACAGAAAATATCTGTACGGGTTGTGACAGGTGCGTTAAGGCATGTCCTTCGGGTGCTATCAGTGGTAAACCCTATGAAATAGGAATTAAACGCGAAGAAATATTCAGTCCGGCAGTTTGCAGTGAATATATGAAAAAACAGTTTCAACACATCGGCAGAGGTGCTGTTTGTGGAATATGTATTAAAGTTTGTCCGTATAACAAGGAGTGAGATAATGGCAAAGATACTTATTGCAGATGACGAAGAGCTTATAAGAAAGTTAATAGGGGATTGTCTTACCAAAAATGGCCATACTGTGCTTGAGGCTCAGGATGGGGATGAGGCTATAAAGCTTTTTGAGTCCGAACCCGAAATTGCTCTTGCTATGCTTGATATTATGATGCCAGAAGTGGATGGTTGGCAGGTATGCCGTAAAATCCGTGAAACAAGCGGGATACCCGTTATGTTGGTTTCTGCACGTTCACAGGATTTCGACCAGATAATGGGTTTTGAAAGCGGTGCGGACGATTATGTAACAAAACCTTTTTCACTTGCAGTTTTATCAAGAAGGGTAGAAACCTTATTGCAGAGAGGTGCAGTACAGGTACCCCCAAAAGAAAAAATTGATGATGAAGATATTAAAATAAAAAATCTTTTACTTAAAAAGGCTGCTCACGAAGTATATCTCGATGGTGAGGAGATTGAGTTAACTCTTAAAGAGTTCAATATTTTATATAAGCTTTGTAAATCTCCCGGCAGGGTTTATTCCCGCGACAAGCTTCTTGATGAGATATGGGGTGTGGATTATGACGGGGATATAAGAACCGTTGACTCCCACGTTGCCCGTCTTCGTACTAAGTTAGGCGAATGGGGTAACAAAAACATAATTACAGTCTACGGAACAGGATACAAATTAAATAAATATTAAAGAAAGGTGGGAGAGTATGAAACAACGTAAATTCGGTATAAGACTGCGATTTTTCTTTGAAGTGGGCGCAATAATGGCGGTTTGTTTAATAGGTATTTCCGTTGTAAACTCCCAACTTCTTGAATCAGTTTATATATGGAACATTGAACGTGATTTGCGTTCAATGGCACAACAGGCGGAACAGGCAGGGGATGATTACTTCCTGCTTCTCTCGGAGTTCGAAAGAGAAGAAGGCGTCAGCATTGACCTTTATGACCCTGTTGATAATTACCTTTATGAGGGCAGCAGTTCTTTCATTTCGGGTAACAAACTTAACATTATAAGCCGAAAGGAAAATGACGACGGTAGTTATTTCAACGTAGTAAGTGCTGAGGGAAGTTCAACTCAGTATATTCTTTATGGTAAAACCTTTAAAAATGGCTACTATATAGAAATTACCACTCAGAAAGACCCTATTCAGGAAAATGCAAATCTTGCTACAAGGGTTACCACCACCATTACGGTTATTACTCTTTTATTAGCGTTAGTGTTTATTTTTGACTATTCAAGGCGTTTTACTAAACCTCTTATTCAGATGAATGAGGTTATGGAGAAAATAGCAAGTCTTGATTTTTCGGCTGAAACTACCATTGACCGAAAGGATGAAATCGGAACACTTGCAAAGAACATCAATAAAGTTTCCGAGTCCCTGGATAACGCGCTTACGGAGCTTCGTGAAAAGAATGCTCAATTGGAAGCAGATATTGAAAAAGAACGTCAGCTTGAAAGAATGCGTCGCGATTTTGTGTCATCCGCATCTCATGAATTGAAAACCCCAATAGCCATAATAAGGGGCTATGCCGAAGGGCTTAAAATGAATCTTGATAGCGAAAATGAAAATGCCTCTGAATATTGCGATATTATAATGGGAGAGTCAGATAAAATGAACGACCTCGTTATTAATATGCTTGAGCAGTCTCTCTATTCTACGGGAAGCAAGTTGCCGGAGAAAACGGAGTTTAATGTTAATGAGTATATCAAAGATTTTCTTAAAGGTGTGGCACCCATTTTTGAAGAAAAGGATATAACTCTTATTTATGATGAAGTTGATTTCACCGCTTTTGCCGACAGAAAACAGATGTCAACGGTGCTTTCAAATATTGTACTCAATGCGTGTAGTCACGCAAAGGACGAAAAAATTATAAAAATTACTGCAGAAAAAATTCACAATTGTATTAAGATAAATGTATTTAATACAGGAAGCAAAATCGACGATAAAGACAAAGATGGTATTTTTACATCATTTTATCGTGCTGATAAAGCTCACTCCCGTAAGGAAGGTCGTTTCGGTTTAGGTCTTTCAATCGTTAAATCCATTATTGATAATCACGGTTGTGAATGCGGTTTTGAAAACAAAGAAAACGGCGTAGAATTCTGGTTTACCATGGAATTGAAAGGAAATTGAAATGAAAATAAATTTTGTAATACCCTGTCTTTTAGGCGTTGAAGGAATAATTGCTGATGAGCTCCGCTTTTTAGGTGCGGAAAATGTAAATGCACAAAACGGCAGAGTGCTTTTTTCAGGCGATGAAAATATGTTGGCAAGAGTCAATATCTGCTCTCATTTTGCTGAGCGTGTGCAGATTCATATCGGCTCATTTACCGCTAAAACCTTTGAAGAACTTTTTCAGGGCGTAAAAAATCTTCCTTGGGAAGAATGGATTGGCAAAGACGATGCCTTCCCTGTAAAAGGTTATTCTCTTAAATCCACTCTTTTCAGTGTAAGCGATTGTCAGGCAATTATAAAAAAAGCGGTCGTTGAAAGACTCAAATCCAAATACGGTATTTCCTGGTTTAATGAAACAGGTCCCGTTCACCAGATTCAGTTTGCGCTTATGAATGATGAAGCGACACTTCTTATTGATACAACAGGTGCAGGACTTCATAAAAGAGGTTACCGACTTTCACAGAATGGCGCACCTATCAAAGAAACTCTTGCGGCATCTATTTGTGCCCTTGCAAAGCTCCGCCATTACCATACTCTTTATGACCCTATGTGCGGTAGCGGTACATTGCTTATTGAGGGTGCCTTGTATGCACATAACATAGCTCCCGGACTTAACCGACATTTTGCTGCCGAACGTTTCGATGTTTTACCTAAAAACATCTGGAAAGAAGAACGCGAAAGAGCAATAAGCCTTGAAAAGGTTGATACGGATTTTGTTGGCTATGGTTCGGATATTGACGAACAGGCAATAAAAATTGCTATGGAAAATGCTTCGAGACTTCCTATAGGCAAAAAACTTCACTTTGAAAAACGCGATATAAAAGATTTCAGAAAATACAGCGAAAGAGGTACAGTTATATGTAACCCGCCCTATGGCGAAAGACTTCTTGATTTACAGGAAGCAGAAAACCTCTATCGTCAGATGGGAAAAGTCTTTGACAGACAACACGGATGGAGTTACTACGTAATTACTCCTGATGAGGAGTTTGAAAACTGTTTCGGCAGGAAGGCGGATAAGAGCAGAAAGCTTTATAATGGTATGATTAAATGCCGACTTTATATGTATTTTAAATAATTTAAATCTTAAATAATCCAAATCGGAGGATTCAGATGAAACACCTTTTTATTATCAATCCCAAATGCGGTAAGGGTATTTCCTATGAGCGTTGCGCAGAGGGAATAAAACAGACTATGAACGAAATGGGCATAGAAAATTACGAAATACACGTAACCGAAGGTCCACGTGATGGTTATGAGTATGCTAAAAAAGAAGTGGATAAGGGCGAACACATACGTGTATATGCTTGTGGCGGTGATGGTACTCTTTACGAGGTTGTTGACGCCTGCGCCTGTAAAGAAAATGCGGAGGTTGCAGCATTTCCCTTAGGAAGCGGTAACGATTTTATCCGTATTTTTGGTGACAAAAAAGACTTGCGTAATATAGCCGACCACGTAAATGGCACCGTTATGGATTTTGATATTATTAAATGTGGTGATGAGTATGCCATAAATCAGTGTTCAATGGGTCTTGATGCAGAGGTTTGTGCAAAACAGGCTTACTTTAAAAAATTCCCCTTCCTTTCGGGTGAGTTAGCATATACCGTTTCGTTGCTCTATTGCTTTATCGGTAAGATGAAAAGCAGCTTTACCATTACCATTGATGATGGTGAACCCTTCACACGTGACGTTCTTTTCTGTGTTGGTGCAAACTCCCGCTGGTATGGTGGTGGTTATATGGCAGCACCCAAGGCACTCACTTATGATGGACTTCTTGATTTTGTGATTGTTGAGAAGAAAGGAATAAGACTAAAACTTCTTCCCCTCATAAGCAAATACAAAAAAGGCGAACACCTGGATTGGGATATCACTACTTTCAAAAGAGGTAAAAAAATCAATATAAAAAGTGAAAAAACCGCCGCGGTTAACGTCGACGGCGAGTGTCAGTACGTAACTGAAAGCACGTTTGAGATTATAGAAAAGGGTATAAAATTCGTTGTTCCCGCTTGTTCCGATTTTATGGAAAGAGTGAAGAATAACAAAGTATAATTGAAAAGTATAAAAAAGGTGTTCCGAGTTTTTGCTCGGAACACCTTTTGTTTTTATTATGTCAATCAGATAACTGCAAGAACATCGTCTGTGTTTACTGTTGAACCCTTGGGAGCGTTGATTGATTTAACAGTACCATCGCAGGGAGCAACAATTTCATTTTCCATTTTCATAGCTTCAAGAACTAAGATAACGTCGCCTGCTTTAACTGCATCTCCAACATTTTTCTTAACTGCAAGAACAGTACCGGGCATAGGAGCCTTAATCTGTGTACCGTCTGCAACAGGAGCAGTTACAACGGGAGCTGCAGGAGCTTCGGGAGCAGCAGCGGGTGCAGTTTCAGCAACAGGAGCTGCAACGGGAGCAACAGGAGCTGCAGCCATTACGGGTACCTGTGAAATGCCTGTAACAATAGCATCTGTTTCTGTAACGTCAACTTCATAAATTTTTCCGTTTAAAGTAACATTGTATTTCATTATATTATTCCTCCACTAATTTAATTGAGTTAAAAGCGAGATTTTCAAGGGGAATGCCGGTTTTATTTGATGTAATCGCCATGATAACTGCGGCATCCTGTTCGCTTACATTTTCGAGAACGGGGTCTTGGTTGAGACGTTTGATGCTTCTGAAAGCGAGTCTTTCAAGGTCAATACCTGTTCTGAAGGATGTAATTGCCATAATAACTGCGGCGTCCTGTTCGGAAATGCCATTAAGAGTTACGTAGCCGGGGATGTAAGAAACATCGGGTTCTTCTGCTGTTTCTTCGGTAGGTGTTGTTTCAGCGGTTTCGGTTGAAACAACTGTTTCGTTTATTTGTGCAATTTCGGTAGGTTCTTCAGAGGTTCCGTTTTTTGCTAAAAGTTTGCGCAAGCCAAAAACCAAAATAACAAGAAGAGCAAGTGCACCGAGAATTACGAGGTAACCTGAAACACCGAAAATGGTAAATTCTTTTGCTAAAGGAAGAAATGTCATATATATTCCCTCCTTAATCAATAGCTTTGAATTCGTAGTCGTAAATTTTACCTGCCATTTTTTCGCGGTAATCGAAGAAGTTTTCAGCCTGAGTGGGGAATGCGATGTATGAAAGAACATCTTCATCACTCTTAGCCTTGTCGCCGATTTCAGCTTTTGCTGCTTCAAACTGAGGAGCGAGAGTATCTGCATATCTGCCTTCGATACCTTTTTCATCGCCGAGAATCTGCTTTTTAACGTCTTCGTTAACTTTTCCGGGGGCATTACCATATTCGCCCATAAGATAAGATTTAACTTCTTTTGATACCATTTTGTAGCGTTCGCCTGCAAGAACGTTGTTAGTAGCCTGAACGCCAACCATCTGGCTCATGGGTGTAACAAGGGGAGGATAGCCTAAATCTTCACGAACTCTGGGAGTTTCAAGAAGAACCTCGTCAAATTTATCCATTTTGCCCTGTGCAGTAAGCTGAGCAACAAGGTTTGAAAGCATACCGCCGGGAACCTGATAATCAAGAGCTTTTGTATCAGTTGTAAGAACTGTGGGATTGAGAAGACCGCTTTCAAGAGATTTTGCTCGGATGGGCTTGAAGAAATCTGCAACGCCCTGTAAAACCTTGCTGACAAGACCTGTTGCGTAGCCTAATTCCTGGAGGGTGTAGTTAAGTGTT